>NZ_JAAKZV010000405.1 GCF_011044975.1 Streptomyces coryli
CCCCATGATCCGCGTACAGGCGCTCCCCGGCACGTCCCACGCCTCCGCCGTCCCCGCCGGCACCACGAACCCGAGCGTGTCGAACCCCCCGTCATGCAGCACCGGCCCCACCGAAGTGCGCAGCCGCATGATGTCGACAGCCTCCAGACCGTGCCGCGCGGGCACGGTCACCAGGTCACAGGGTGTCTCGGCGTCCGCACCACCCCGCCGTGCGGTCGCGGGGGCGGCTTTGTCCAGGCCGGTTTCCAGCAAGGGAAACCCCTCCTTGCGCAGTCAGCGACCCGCACAGCCGGCCAGCCGCCACCGCGGTGGGCGCGAGCTGCGCAGTCAGCGTCGAATCAGCCACGTCGTCCCTTTCAACATGAACAACGCACGGCCGCGTCAAGGGCTACGGCACAACACCGCTCCAAGGCATGGCACTTCATGGCATATCGGCGGTGAGATATCCAGTTTGTCAGCGATTTACCGGCAAACCCACCGTGTCCACCCCGTCACAACCAGTACGGTGCCACCGGGAATTACCGATACTGCACAGCACTTGCAAGGGGCACCGACGTGGCGACCGACGACGTGACGCCCAACGCCGCCTTCCGAAGGCTGCGAGGACACCGCTCACCAGGCGAGTTCGCCGCGGCCGTGCGCCGCGCGGGGCGGGAGATCGGGGAGCAGGTCTCCTGCGACGCCCGCTATATCCACCGCGTCGAGGCCGGAGTGATCCGCTGCCCCAACTACGCGTATGAGCGGGTGTTCCGGCACATGTTCCCCGGGTACTCGCTGACGGATCTCGGCTTCGCGACCCGGGAGTCCGTACGCGGGCGCGGGGCGCGCGCGGCGAGAAACACTCCCCCCGTTCTTCCCGCGAGCCCCACCGGCGCTCGGCCGTACGGGGCACCTGGCAACGACAGCACTACCGAGGAGAGCGACGTGCAACGTCGCGCGTTCATGACCGGCGGCTCGGCCGCCGTGGCCGCCCTGGCCGTAGGAGCCGCCGCCGTCCCCCAAGCCGCGGCGGCACCGACCGCGAAAGGCCGCCGCCCCGGCGCCACCGACGCCGCCGCCCTGGAGGAGGCCGTCCGCCGGATCCGCCTGCTCGACGACCGGCACGGCGCCGACGCCCTGTACGAGAAGGCCGGACACTCCCTGCGCGCCGCCTTCTCGCTGCTGGACGAGGGCGCCCGCAGCCGGCACGTCAACGACCGCCTGCACGCGGGCGCCGGCGAGCTCGCGATCTCCGTCGGCTGGCTCGCCCACGACTCCGGCCGCTTCGCCGAGGCCCGCTCGCACTATGCCGAAGCGCTGGCCACGGCCCGTATGGCCGCCGACCCGGCGCTCGAGGCGCACGCCTTCTGCAATACGGCCTTCCTGGCCCGCGACGCCGGGCGTCCGCATGAGGCGGTACGGGCCGCGCAGGCCGCGCAGCAGGCGGCCCGGCACCTGGGCTCCGCCCGGCTGCTGGCGCTGCTGGCGCTGCGGGAGGCGGGCGGCTGGGCCGGCGTCGGCGACCGGGCGGCCTGCCGGGAGGCGCTCGCCCGGGCGAAGGCGGACTTCGCCAAGGGGCCGGCGGACGCCGATCCGGAGTGGATGTCGTTCTTCAGCGAGGCCGAGCTGGCCGGCCTCGAGGCGCAGTGCTGGGCGATGCTCGGCGACCACACCAAGGCCGCCGCCCACACCCGCCGCGCCGTCGCACTGCAGGATCCGCACTTCACCCGCAACATCGCCCTCTACACCGCCCAGCTCGCCGCCGACCTGGCCGCGAGCGGCGCCGCCGACGAGGCGGCGGACGCGGGCACGCGGGTGGTCGGGCTGCTCGGCCAGGTCAAGTCGTCCCGGGTCCGCGCGATGCTCAAGTCCACCGCCCACGCCCTGCGCCCGCACGCCGCCAACGCTTCGGTGGCGGGCTTCCTGGAGCGGCATCAGGCGACAGCGCTCACTCCGCGTACCGCCTGAATTTCCCCGCACTCAACCCAGGCGCCGTGAACTGCGTCTCCTGCTGCCAAGACGGTGCGTTCGCACCCAGCTGTACGCCGTACAGTTGAAGATCGGGCCGAGCACGAACGGACGGTCCGGGGCGACAGGAGAACGCGATGACGGGGCCGGTGCCGGCGGCGCAGCCGCGGCGGAGGTGGTGGGCCGAGCTGCTGCTCATCGCAGCCGTGTACGCGCTCTATTCGGCCGGGCGGCTCCTCGCCACCGGCAGCGTGGCCCAGGCCCACGAGCACGGCGTCCGGATCCTCGACCTCGAAAAGGCGCTGTACCTGCACGCCGAGGAGCCCCTCAACCGCCTCTTCACCACCCACGCCGCGATCGGCGTCCCCGCCGACTTCGCGTACGCCACGCTGCACTACCTCGTCACCCCCGCCGTGCTGATCTGGATCTGGCGCCGCCGCCACGAGCACTACCGGCAGCTGCGCAGCTGGCTGATGGGCTCCACGCTGATCGGCCTCGTCGGCTTCGTCCTGCTGCCGACCGCGCCGCCGCGGCTGCTCAGCGATGAGCACGGCTTCGTGGACACCATGGCCCAGTACTCCTCGTACGGCTGGTGGGGCGGCGAGGCCAGCGCGCCGCGCGGGCTCGGCGGGCTGACGAACCAGTACGCGGCGATGCCGAGCCTGCATGTCGGCTGGGCGCTGTGGTGCGGCCTGGTGGTGTGGCGGCACGCGCGCTCGCGGACGGTGCGGGTGCTGGCACTGGCGTATCCGGCGATGACCGCGCTGGTGGTGATGGGCACCGCCAACCACTACCTGCTCGACGCGGTCGCGGGCGTGGCCGTCATGGGCGCCGGCTATCTGGCGGCCGGTCCGCTGGTACGGGCGGCGGACCTGGCGAAGGCGCAGGCGCGGATGGCGCTCGCGCCCCGGCGGGTGCCGGTGCGGCAGGGCTCCATCGTCGCGGCGAAGGGCGGGCCGGGAGTCGTGCCGACCGTGGTCGTCGGCGGCGGTGCGACGGACGGCGCCACGGGCACGGCCGGTGGCGGCGGTTCGGCGGGGGCCGCCGAAGTTGTCGGTGCGGGATGGAAGACTGCGGCGCGTGGAACGCACATCCCCAGACCGCGTACCCCCGCGGACGCTTCCGGCGCAGCAGGGCCCGCAGCAGAGCCCGTCGCTGGCGACGGCGGCAGCGCTCCGGCAGCAGCTCGCTGACCTGCGCGGCCCCGGCGTCCCGCCGCGCCCGCTCGACGCCCGCGCGCTGGCCGCCCTGGCCGCCAACCCCGGCTGCCGCCGACGCGCGCTGCTGGACGGCGCCGGCGTCGACAAGGCGGCGCTGGCGGAGGCGCTGGGCAGCCCGTCGTCGTTCGGCCAGTCGCAGTTCGCCTTCGCCCGCGGCAATTCCTTCGAAGCCCGGGTAAAGGCCGACGGCGGCGCGGAACTGCTGCGGCTGTACTGCACCCGCCTGGGCAACGGCGCGGAACCCCCCGCCGCGAACGAGGTGCGCACCCCCGACCTGACCGCGCCGGGCCCCGAGGGCCGCGCGGAGCGCACCCGGCAGGCACTGACGGCCGCGGCCGACGGCGGCTGGACCCTGCTCGACCACCCGCTGCTGCGGCTGGAGGTGGCCGGCTCACCGGTATTCCTCGAGCCGGACGCGATCGTGGTACCACCGGACGGCGCCTGGACAGTCGTAGAGATCAAGTCCTTCCCGATCCTGGACGGCGCGGCGGACGCTTCGAAGGTGGGCGCTGCAGCACGCCAGTCGGCGGTCTACGTACTGGCCCTGGAATCCCTCCCGGACGCGACGGTACGCAGCGACGTACTACTGGTCTGCCCGAAGGACTTCTCCAACCTCCCGGCGGCAGAGGCAATGGACGTACGCCCCCAACTGGCCGTCACCCGCCGCCAACTGGCCCGCCTGACGCACCTGGAAGCGATTGCGGCGGCCCTGCCGGAGAACGTGAACTTCGACCTCTCACGCCCGGCCGCGGAGCTGCTGGAGTCGGTCGCCGCGGTCGACGCGGCCTACGCCCCGGAGTGCCTGTCGTCCTGCGAACTGGCCTTCCACTGCCGCTCCCGCGCCCGACAGGCAGGCGAGGTCGTAGCCCTGGGCCGCTCGGTACGGGGCGAGCTGGGCTCGCTGCGCACGGTGGACCAAGTCCTGGCAGCAGCACGAGGTTCCGGCGACGGTGGCGACACATCGGCAGCAACGCAAGGCCCTGACGGCGGAGACCACGCACCGGCGGCAACGCAAGGCCCGGACAGCACAGACCAGGCGCCAGCGGCAACGCAAGGCCCCGAGGGCGCGGAAGGCGCCGGGCGGGGCCCGGGCGCGCCGGCGGCAGGCCAGAGCTCCGGCAGCGATGCACCCGACCGGCAGGCCCCCGGCCGGCAGGCCCCCGGCCGGCAGGCCCTCGGCGCTGTCCCACCCC
>NZ_JAAKZV010000406.1 GCF_011044975.1 Streptomyces coryli
GCCCGGCCCGTACCGCCTCCAGACCGGCGGCAAGAGCAGCCAGGTCATACGGCGCACCGTCCTCCCCCACCACCTCCATCCGGAACATCTCCCCACCCCGGAAGACCACAATGTGCCGCCCCGGCGCCACCCGCACCCGGTCCTGTTCCGCCCCCGGAATCCGCGTCGTGCCGAAGAGATACGCGTTCTGCACCATCGTCTGCGGCTGCCCCCGCAGCACCACCGGCTCCAGCGTGCCCTCATCGATCCGCCGCTTGTACGCGAGCGCCCCCGCGACGAGGCCCGCCGCACGCGCCACCTGCTCCTCCCCCGTGTCCTGGAAGAGGAAGAAGAAGTTCGCGTTCAGCGCGATCCGGTCGCGCCGGCCCAGATAGCGATACGGCCAGAAGGTGTCGAGCCAGCTGTGCACACCGGGCCCGGCGTCGTAATCCGCAAGCGCCTTGTGCAGCACAGGACCGGGCCCGGACGACGCCGCGAAGGCCGCCACCTCGGCTTCCGTAGTCGCGAGTTCCTCGGGGCTGAGCAGCGGGGCGCACCACTCCAGGAAGCGATCGCAGCTCTCCCGCAGCGTCGGCAGCGGCACCCGGGGCAGCCGGCCTTCTCCGGCGAAGGTCTGGCTGAAGGTCTGGCTGGTCGTCACGTACTTACTCTCCTGGTTCGTCGTGTGGTCGGGAGACGTAGAGCTGGGCGTAGAGCCAGCCTTCCGCCTCCAGGTCCTGCGCGTCCACGCCGGCGGCGGACATCGACTGCAGGACCTGAGTCTGCTCGTCCTCGGAGGCGAACCGCCGCTGTTTGAAGACGCCTTCGACCCGTGTCGTGCGATAGCCGAGGCCGGACAGGGTTCTGGCGATGGGCCGGAACGGGAACATGCGGAGGACGAAGTGCGCCATCCAGGGCAGCCGGCCGCCCTGCGCCTCGACCACGTGGGTGAGGGTGCGCTCGGTCACGTATCCGATGCACCCGGTCGAGACGATCAGATCGGCACCGGCAAGGCGGGCGCTCTGCAGGGGTGTCGGGGGCTGCCGCTCCAGGTCCGCGTGGACGGCGGCGTCGAGGAAGCCGGCCTGGCGGGCATACGTCAGGGCCTCGGCGGAGGCGTCGAGGCCGGTGAAGCGGACCCGCTGGCCCGGCTGGGCACGCCGACGGACGAACTCCCGGTCCAGCGGCAGGACATCAGAAGCCCGCGCATCGCAGTATCGGTCGTAGAGCTCGTCCATCGTGGCGTCGCACTTGAGCAGGGCAGCATTGATCCCGTACGAGCAGCCGATGTCGAGCACGCGGACCGGCCGCCCGCCGCCGCCGAGGAGCGAGCGTTCCTGGATCAGCTTGCTGAAGTACGGCTTGGCCAGCTGCGGAATGCAGTAGTCGAAGGTACGTAACACCCGGAAGTACGCGCGCGGATCAGGCTGCGTATAGATGTGATCGAAGGAGGCCTTTCCGGACACGACCCGCCCCCTCAGTCGAGCAGGCGGTCGGTGCGGACCGCCCGGTCCTCGGCGGCACGGTGCTCGGGGAGCACCCGCCCGAAGAGCTGCCGGGTGCGGGCCGCTCGGCCGATGACCCCAGGCCGCTCGCTGTACGCAAAGATCGCGGAATGACGGGCCGTCGCACCCCCGACAGGACTGACCCGGTGCAGGGCGTAACGCCCCTTGAAGAGCTGCAGATCACCGGGACGCAGCGCCAGACGATCAGGATCGCCGCGCCCCGCCAGCACCTCCCCGACCGCGGCGAAGTTCTCGTCCTCGGCGGACCGGATCCCCGGGCAGTACTCGAAGCCGCCGCCGTCCTCGGGCTGCTGGGTGAGGAGGCTGACGGTGTACTCGTTGGTGTCGAAGTGCCAGGGGTGCCCCATGCCGGGCTCGACGACGTTGAGGACGAGTCCGGAGAGCGGGTCGGCCAGCTCGTAGAGCCGGGGCAGCTCGAAGCAGGCGGCGATGAAGGACTGGAAGGCCGGGTCGGCGTAGAGCGTGGCGATGAGGGAGCCGGCGGGGATGCGGTCCCGGGCCACGAAGGCGTTGCCGCGCTCGAAGGTGATGCGGCCCGGGTGGCCGGGCGGGAGCGACGCGGCCTCGGTCACGTCGGTGTTGTAGACGTTCACCGTCTCGGCGGCGAAGTACGCGTGCGGCGCGATGGCGGCGCACTCGGCGCGCAGCGCTTCCTGGTGCGCGGGGCGTACGAAGTCCTTGAGCACGGTGCAGCCGGTGGCGCGGAGTTCGCGGCGGGCGCGGGTGACGACGGCGTCGTCGTACAGCGCGGTGTCGATGGCCGAGTGGTGGAGTGTCAGAACGTCTGAGGTGCTCATTCGACCCTTCTTCGGGTGCGGACGGTAACTCTACTGACGCGTAACGGAGTTGAAGCTCCCACACAGCGGGTGCAGCTGTCTGTGACACGCCACACTTATCCATGAGACTGCCCTTGTGACCCAACGCATGGAACTCGCCGCCCTGCTGGACCGCCTCGCCGTCGACGACCTCGTCTCCGCCTACGCCGCGGCCGTGGACTCGGGTGACTGGGAGGCCTACCAGCGGCTGTTCGCGCCCGGCGGCCGCGCCGACTACCGCGGTGCCGGCGGCATCGCGGGCCCCGCCGCCGAGGCGGCCACCTGGCTGTCCGAGGTGATGGGGATCTTCCCGGTACGCCAGCATCTGATCGTCAACCGCGTCACCCGGCTCGAGGGCGAGCCACCCGAGACCGCGATGGTGCGGGCGGACTACATCAACCCGATGCTGAGCAAGCGGAACGGCGCGACGGCACCGGACTTCGTCGCCGGGGGCACGTATGCCTTCACGGCGGTGCGGTCGGGGGACGGGTGGGCGCTGCAGGAGGTGGTGATCCGGGAGATCTGGCGGTGGGCGTGAGGAGTCAGCGGCCGCGCCCCGGCGTATAGCCCAGCACCCGCCGGAAGACGTCGACGAAGGCGCTCGGTGTCGACCAGCCGCAGCGCATTGCCACGGCCGTCACCGACTCCCCCTCCGCCAGCAGCCGCAGCGCCAGGTGCAGCCGGACCTGGGTCCGCCACTGCGGGAAGGTCATGCCGAGCTCGTCCCGGCACAGCCGCGACAGCGTGCGCCCGCTCGCACCCGCCGCCGCCGCGACCTCCGGCAGCGAGCGCGCCGGGTCCGCGTCGAGCGCCGCCGCGGCGTCGGCGAGGCGCGGATCGCGCGGGGCCGGGATGTGCAGCGGCTGCGCGGCGGTGGCCAGGCGGAGCTGGTCGAGCAGTACGGCCCGCAGCCGGCGGCGCTCCGGGGAGCCGGCCGCCGCCGTCTCCGCCGCCGCGGTCTCGGCCGTCGCGGTCTCGGTCGCCCCGCCCTCCGCGTACGCGATCAGCAGCTCGCGCAGCAGCGGGCTCACGGCGAGGACCGTGGGCTGGCTCAGCCGCAGCGGATTCGCGGACTGGAGGCCCACCGTGGTCAGGACCGTGCGCCCGTACGCGCGCGGCTCGTGGATCGCGCCCGCCGGGATCCAGATGGCGCGGCTGGCCGGGGTGACCCACACGCCGGCGTCCGTGGAAACGCTGAGCACGCCGCTGCTGGCGTAGACGATCTGGTGCTCGTCGTGGTGGTGCGGTCCGGTGCCGGTACCGCCGGGGAGCTCGCGGCTGGCGGTGGTGGCCACGGGGGTATGGCGGATCGCTGCGCGGGCAGTGTGGCGGATCTCCGACATAATCTGGCAGTTTACGGAAAGCCCGCCACGGGTCGCGCAGGCGACGATCGCAGCCATGAGAGCCTCACCGCGCGCCCGCCTCGCCGCCATGTCCGTCACCCACGCCGTCGACGACATCTACCAGGGCGCGATTCCCGCCCTCATCCCCTTCCTCGTTGCCGAACGGCAGTACACGTACGCCGCGGCCACCGGCATCACCCTGGCCGCGACCTTCCTCTCCTCGGTCGTCCAGCCGGCGTTCGGCGTGCTCACCGACCGGCGCCGGATGGGGTGGCTGGTGCCCGCGGGGGTGGTCACGGCGGGCGTCGGGGTCGGCCTCGCGGGGCTCTCGGCCACGTACGCGCTGACCTGGCTGGCGATCGCGCTGTCCGGCCTCGGCGTCGCCGCGTACCACCCGGAGGCGGCGCGGGCGGCGCGCGCTGCCGCCGGGGGCTCGGCGGGGGCGATGAGCTGGTTCGTGGTCGGCGGCAACCTGGGCTACGCGGTGGGCCCGCTGCTCGTGACCCCGGTGCTGGCGCTCGGCGGCCTGGGCGCGACGCCACTGCTCGCGATACCGGCGGTGGTCACAGGGGTGGCGCTGGTCGCCATGCGGAGCCGGACGGCATCCCGTCAGCCTCCCGCACCACCCGCTCTCGCCGGACCGCCCGCTCCCACCGCATCCAC
>NZ_JAAKZV010000407.1 GCF_011044975.1 Streptomyces coryli
CGGCCGAGGTGGCCGGCTCCGCCGCTGCACCCACCCGGGACATCAGCGGGCGGGGGGTGGGAATCAGCCGCGCTTCGGGTACGGCCACGCATTCGGCTTGCAGGTGGCGCCGTCCGTGCTGAGGAATTTGGTCTGCTGCATCATCACCGGTGCGAGTGCGCCGTCCTTGTTGCAGCCGACGTGACCCCAGCCCAGCCGGTGCCCGACCTCGTGGTTGATCAGCATCTGCCGGTACGCGTGGATGCGGTCGCCGTACGTCTTCGCGCCCTGGGCCCAGCGATACGCGTTGATCATGACGCGCTCGGTGGACGCCGAGTCGCAGGAGACGTTCTGGGCGACGGTGTCCAGACCCGACTTGGCGCACCACTTCCCGGTGGTCCCGGGGCTGGCCAGGGTGATGACGAAGGCGGACTTCCCGGACGACACCCGCTCGAAGGTGCGCTCGCCGGTACCGCCCCAACTCCGCTTGTCGTTCAGCGTCTTCTGCACCGCGTCGGCGAAGAGCCGCGGGTCGAGACCCATGCCCTCCTCGACATCGACGCGGTAGCGGATCACCTTGCCCTTGCCGGGCGCCTTCGCCGCGCCCGGCACGGCCTTGAGATGTCCGCCGCCCTGCAGATCGGCGGCGAGCGGATAGGTCTGGCCCATCTTCTGGCCGTACGTCACGGCCGCCTGCTTCGCCGGCGCCTTCGGCGTCGCCCGGCCGTCGGAACGGGAGGCGTCGTCCGTCTTCGGCCGCTCCGCCTTACCGGCCCGCGCCTGCGGCTCGCCCCCCTCGTCCCCGGTGGCCTGCATCGCTATCGCGCCGCCGATCGCACAGGCCACGACCGCGGCGGCGATGCCGGTGGCGTAGCGCCCGCGATTACGGGGCTTGGGCCCCTCCAGGCGGTCCAGCAGCGGCGGCTCGTCGTCGTCGGCCGGAGCCGGCCGGGCGACTGCCTCGCCCCGGTGCGGCCAGTCGTCCCAGCCGTCGCGCGGCCGGCGCAGCGGCATGGTGGCGCCGGGGCCGTAACCCGGGTCGTTCGGGGCGGCCCCCCGCGCGGGGCGGCGCCGGGGGTCGTAACCGGGATCGTCGAAGGCGGCGACATAGTCGGAGCGCGGCCCAGGCACGGGCCCTGAATAGCCGCCGTAGCCGCCACGCGACCAGGCGTCGTCCGGGTGCCCGGGGTGCCCACCGCGTACGGGAGGGTGCGACCCGGTGTCGTGGATGGCGTGCGACCCGGTGTCGTAGACAGCGTGCGACCCGGTGTCGTAGACAGGATGCGACCCCGTGTCATACACGGCATGCGACCCCGTGTCGTACACGGGATGTGCCCCCGTGTCATACGTCCCGGACCGCGCCGCGCTGTCATGCGCGGCCTGGCTCAGCGCCTCGCCCGGCAGCAGTCCGCCCGCGCCCAGCAGTGGATCGCGGGCGCGGGGTATGCCGCCGCCGGCATCGTCGGCGCCGGGGCCGTCGCCGGACCCCTTCTGCCGCCGCCTGGTGCCCGCGCTATGCCTGCCCACGTCCTAGCTCAACTCCCCACCCGGCTGCTTCCGGACTCGCTTGTGCCTTCCGCCTCCGTCAGCGTCTCACCGTCCGCTTCCGTTTCCCCCGCCCCGTCGAGCAATTCGCTGAACGCACGCGCCACTATGGCCGGATATTCCATCATCGCGACATGTCCGGCCTCCGGCAGGAACAGCAGCCGGGAGTCCGGGAAGGTGCGGGCAGCCTTGCGCGCCATCCGCGGCGCCACCAGCTGATCGCGGCCACCGTAGACCAGCAGCGTGGGCGCCAGCACCCGCTGCGCCTGCCGCCAGAGGCTGTGCTGCCCGGTGAGCGTGTACGCGCTGACGACGCCGCGGGCGGAGCGCTCCATGGCGTCCCAGTGGTACGGGAGGGTCTTGCGGTACTCCGCCTCGCGCAGCGACGCCTCGTACACGTCGGAGGTGACCCGGCGGGTGTCCCCGTAGCAGAGATGGAGCACGCCGTTGACGTACTGGGCGACGCTCCACTGGCTCGTATAGCGGGCCCACAGCCCCGAGACGCCCGGCATCGCGAGCAGCGCGGTGGGCACGGCGGAGCGCTGCGGGCGGCGCTCCGGGAGCGCCGGGGAGACGAGGGTGAGGGTGCGCACCAGGTCGGGCCGGAGGGCGGCGACGCGGGTGGTGACAGCCCCGCCCATGGAATTGCCGAAGAGGTGCACAGGCCCGCGCCCGCTGTGCTCGATATAGCGGATGACGGCGCGCGCATGCCCGGCGATCGAGTAGTCGCCGTCGTCAGGCGGCGGCGAGTGCCCGAAGCCCGGCAGGTCGATGGCCTCGCCGTCGACGCGGCCGGCGAGCTGGTCGGCGAGGGCGGTCCAGTTGAAGGAGGAGCCGCCGAGTCCGTGTACATAGAGCGCGGGCGGCAACCCGTCCCTTGACGGAAGACGTCGGCGGACCTGCAGCGTGTACCCCGGCAGGGCGGCCTTGCGCTCGGCCGTGACACCGGCCTGCTCGCCCGCCGGCCGGGCAGGGGGCACCTCCGGCACGCCGCGCGCGGCGGGGCCACTGGCGGACGTGTCCGTTACGGGGGGCTCGGTCGACGGCATGGGGCAATGTTACGCAACGGTCACGCCGTGGTTCGTGTGTTCGGCGTCACAGATCACCTCGCGGCTTTTGACGGGCTCTCTTACGCTCGTATGGAGGACATCGTCCGCATGTACGCCCGTATCTGCCGATGGTGACCGGCGCCCCAGAGAGGGGAGGAAGTCATGCCCGCATTTCCCGCAGACCCGCAGGAACCCGAGACCTTCGAGGACTCCTTCGAGGAATCCCTGGAGGCCCCCGAGGCCGACTCCGCCGAGCAGCACACCGATCTGCAGCAGCGCCAGGACTCCCCGGCGACCGAGCGCGGCGACCAGGCGAACCCCGCGGACGTGGCGGAACAGGCGCGTGTGGTGGCGCTGAACGAGGACGATTACCGCGACTCGGGCGACGAGGGGGACGCAGAGTAGCGCTGGGACTCCGGCGACGTAAGCAAGTTCGAATTACCCGTGATCTCGGCTTCCCTCGCCGGTGGCCCTCGTGAAATCCTGCGCCTTGCATGGGCACGTCTGGTTACTCAAAAGTACGATGGCGTGACGCGGCGCAGAAAGGCTCGCGCCGAAGGAGCACAACCCGGGAGGCAACGCGGTGGCAGCCATCGAGCAGAGCGAGGCACGACCGCGGAGCGCCCGGCTTCCCCGCCGGGCACGGCGGAACCAGCTTCTGGGCGCCGCCCAGGAAGTCTTCGTGGCGCAGGGCTACCACTCGGCCGCGATGGACGACATCGCCGACCGCGCCGGGGTCAGCAAGCCGGTGCTCTACCAGCACTTCCCCGGCAAGCTCGAGCTCTACCTGGCCCTGCTCGACCAGCACTGCGACGCCCTGCTGGCGGCCGTACGCGAGGCGCTCGCCTCGACGACGGACAACAAGCAGCGGGTGGCCGCCACGATGTCGGCGTATTTCGCCTACGTCGAGGACGAGGGCGGCGCCTTCCGCCTCGTCTTCGAGTCCGACCTGACCAACGAGCCGGCGGTCCGCCAGCGCGTCGACCAGGTCAGCCTGGACTGCGCGAAGGCGGTCAGCGAGGTCATCGCCGAGGACACCGACCTGCCGGAGAACGAGGCGATGCTGCTGGGCGTCGGCCTGTGCGGCATGGCCCAGATCACCGCGCGCTACTGGCTCGGCTCCGGCCAGAAGATCCCCCGCGACGCGGCGGCGAAGCTGATGAGCTCGCTGTCGTGGCGGGGGATCGCGGGGTTCCCGATGCACGGGCCTGATCACCACTGATCCGGCTGTCTGTGTGCGTGATACGGCTGCCTGAGCGCGGCTAATACGGGCGGCCCGCGGCCGTTGTTCGCTGCGGGCGTGACCGTTGCCGACCACCGGCGGCCCGCCCCGGGTTACTGTGTGCAGCGTATTCAGGCATAACGCAGTACTCAGTACTACGCACTCTCGGAGGGACATGTCCGTGGAGGTCAAGATCGGCGTGCAGCACGCGCCCCGCGAGATCGCTCTGGAGAGCGGGCAGTCCGCCGAGGACGTCGAGAAGACGGTCGCCGAGGCGCTCAGCGGCAAGATCGAACTGCTGACCCTGGTCGACGACCGGGGCCGCAAGGTCATCGTGCCGGCGGACCGGATCGCCTACGTCGAGATCGGCGCGCCGGCGGCGCGGAAGGTCGGCTTCGGCGCGATCTGAGCTCGCGCTCGGCTCGCAGTTTTTTGTGACGGCGGCGGCCGCCGGTCTTCCCGACCGGCGGC
>NZ_JAAKZV010000408.1 GCF_011044975.1 Streptomyces coryli
GTCGACGGGGAGGCGGGCGGGAGCGTGGCTGCTGAGGTCGGGGGGCGCGCCTACGGTGCTTCGGGCCATCGGGTGTCCTGTCCTGTGGATGTTCCTGTGGACGTTCCTGCGGATGCCGTCGGAGGAGGAAAGCTGAGGGCCGATTCGGGCGTGTTACGTCTCGGCTGCCGCCGCGTTGCGCTGGTCAGCGGCCTTGGCGGGGGCGGGAGTTCGTACGATCCGGGTGCCGGTACGCCCTGCGAGGGCGTCGCCGAGCGCGGCCGGGGAGGTGATCAGGACGCTGTCGCCGCCGGCCGCGAGGTAGTCGAGCGCCGCCCGGACCTTCGGGCCCATGCTGCCCTCGGGGAACTGGCCCGCGGCCAGGTGGCGGCGGGCCTCGGCCGCGTCCAGAAGGTCGAGTGGGCGCTGGTGCGGGGTGCCCCAGCCAAGGGCGATGCGGTCGACGCTGGTCGTGATGATCAGCTCGTCCGCGCCGAGGGCGGTGGCCAGGAGGGCGGAGGTGGCGTCCTTGTCGACGACCGCCTCCACGCCGCGGAGTGAGCCGTCGGGGGCCGCCACGACCGGGATGCCGCCGCCTCCGCCGGCGATGACCACGTGTCCGGCGGCGAGCAGTGCGGCGATCGCCGCTTGCTCTTCGATACGGCGCGGGGCGGGGGAGGGGACGAGGCGGCGCCAGCCGCGACCGGCATCCTCGCCGACGGTCCAGCCGTGCCGGGCGGCGAGGCGTTCGGCCTCGGCGCGGGGGTAGTGGGTGCCGATCGGCTTGGTGGGGTGGGTGAAGGCCGGGTCGGCGGCATCGACGACCGTGTGGGTGAGGAGCGCTACGGGGCGGGCCGGTGGCGGGAGCGCGGCGGAGAGGCCGCTGGCGAGGATGTAGCCGATGCTGCCCTGGGAGTCGGCCACGCACATGTCGAGGTCGAGGTGCGGGAGTTCGGGGGCGATCTCGGCCACCAGGTCGGAGCGGCGCTTGATGAAGCCGACCTGCGGGCCGTTGCCGTGGGTGACGACGACGCGGGCGCCGGTGCGTACGAGACCGGCCACGGGGCCCGCGAGGTGGCGGGCGGCCTCGAACTGCTCGGCGATGGTGGCGTGTCCGCTGCCGCCGCCGCGGAGCAGGGCGTTGCCGCCGATGGCGAGCACGGTCGTCCGGGAGGAGCCTTCAGCTGGCATGCCAGGACGATAGGAACGGGGGGTCCGCGGGTCATGGGCAGCGGTTGCCAGTACCCGGCGGGGGTTGTTGACGGCGGCTGACAGTGTGGCGGGATTCGGTATACCCGACCGCCGCCGAGCAGCCAGGGCCGCGGCTCGTCATCGTATACAGTCTTCTGTCGACGGCGTTTACAGGCCCCCAACTCGCGCCCATAGTGAGCAGCGTGGCCGGATCCCGTACCACCGCGACTCCCCCCGCACCCGCACCCGCGTCCGCCCCGCCCGCCGCGCGGCTGACCGTGGCGCAGGCGCTGGAGCTGCCCGCGCTCGCGGGCGCGCGGCTGGTGGCCGGGCGGGACGGCGCTCGGCATGCCATCCGGGTCGCGAACATCATGGAAGTCCCGGACATCGTCCGCTGGATGCGCGGCGGCGAGCTGCTGCTCACCACGGCGTACGCGGTGCGGCACGACGAGCGGGCGCTGATCGCGCTGGTCCCGGAGATGGCACGGCGCGGGCTCGCGGCGCTCGGCGTCAAGGTGGGCCCGTATCTGCCGAGCCTGCCGAAGGCCATGCTGCGCAGCGCCGATGAACTGGGCTTTCCGATCGTGGAGCTGCCCGGCGAGGTGATGCTCAACGACATTCTGTCGGAGGTCATCGGCACCGTACTCAACCGGCAGGCGCTCAGCCTCGAGCGCACGCAGGCGCTGCGGGACCGGCTGTCGCAGGCGGTGCTGCTCGGCGGTTCGTACCACGAACTGGTCGCGCTGCTCGCGCGCGAGACCGGCTGCCCGGCGGCGGTGCGGGCGGTGGACGGCGCGGTGCTGGCGGCGGCCGGACCCGTACCGGAGGGTGTCACGCCCAGCCTCACCCGGCCGATTGCCGTGGGGGATCGCCCCGGTGGCGAGGTCGCGGTGTGGAGCGCCACGTGCGGCGACGACCTGGTGCTCGCCGTCGAGCATGTGGCGACGCTCGCCACGATGCTCGTCGTCCAGGAGCGGGCGCTGGCCGAGCGGGAGCGGCGTTATCGCACGCTGCTGCTCACCGCGCTGGTATCCCATCCGCCGCGCGACCGTTCCGAATTGGCGCGCAGGGCCGCGGCGTTGGGCTGGGATCTGGAACGCCCCCGGGCCGCGGTCGTCGTCGAGGTCACCCGCGGCGGCGCCGGCTTTACGGAGGAACGCCTGCTGTCCGCCGCCCGCACCGCCCTCGGCGCGCAGACCCCGGCCTGGGGCACGCCCGGCGGGATGACGCTGCTGGTCGAGCCCGGCGAGTCACTGAGGCGCAGCTGCGCCGCGCTGCGCCGGGCGGTCGCCGCCGCCTGCCCGGGGCACGCCGTGGCGGTGGCGGCCGGGACCGTACGCGACGACTTCGCCGAACTGCACCGCAGCCACGGGGAGGCGCTGTCCGCGCTGTCGCTGGGCCGCGAACTGGAGGGTCCGGAAGGGTCCTTCACCAAGCTCTACGAGGACTGCGGCGTGTACCGGCTGCTCGACCAGCTGCCGGACGGCGAGCTGCGGGCACTGGTCGACGGGGCGCTGGGGCCGCTGATCGCGCATGACGCCCGGCATGACTCCAGTCTTGTGCACAGTCTGACCGTGTATCTGCAGCGGGACCGAAATGGTGTGGATGCGGCTGAGGAGCTGCACATTCACTACAACACGCTGCGGTATCGGTTGAAGCAGATCGAGAAGCTGGCCGGCGCACCGGACAAGGATCCGATGCGCCGGTTGCAGACGGAGTTGGCGGTGCACGCCCACCGCTTGCTCAGCGCACGGGCTCGCTGAGCTGCTCGGCGGCGCCGGTACGGCTTGGCGCCCGGCGCGCGGCGCGCAGCTGCGGCAGCGAGAAGAGCACGTACAGCAGCGCTCCGGTCAGCGGCAGCGCGTGCCAGAGGTCGTCGTCGAAGCCGAAGCCGAGGACGAGGTTGATGCCGAGGCCGACGAAGAAGGCTGCCACGGCGCGGTAGTTGACCGCGGCTGTCGCCGCTTCCGACAGGTCGTAGCGGCCGCGGCGGAGGAGGAAGTAGTCGGCGATGAGGATGCCCGGGATGAGCGGGATCGCGTAGCCGAGGTGGTTGAGGTAGGTCAGGAAGGCGTCCAGGATGCCCGCCGTCAGGCCGTAATAGGCGAGGGCGCAGGCCAGCACGCCGGCGATGACGTTGACCGCGATCCGGGGAAGGTCGATCGCGGTGCGGCCGGCCAGGCTGGCGGCGTACATGTTGTTGACCTCGTGCGGGAAGCCCTGGACGAAGATCGCGAAGGTGGCGAGGGCGCCGACGCCGACCGCGCCGAAGGCCGCGCCCATGTCGCCCTCGCGGACGCCGAGTCCGAGCATGATGCCGAGGAGATTGAAGCCGAAGTTGCCGATCATGAATTCGGCGATGGTGGTGGTGTAGACGGTGGTCTTCGACTTGCCGAAGCGGGTGATGTCGGGGGTCACCGTCGCGCCCGTCATCCACTTGTTCACGCCGAGGGCGAAGAGGGCGAGGGCGGTGGCTTCGCCGGCGCGGGCCGGTTCGGCGTCGACGATCGCGCCGATGCCGCCCGCGTGGTCGATCGCGGCGATGACCGCGATCACGACCGTGACCAGCATCAGCGGCACGCTGATCCGGCCGACCCAGGTCAGGCCCTTGCCGAAGCCGACGATGGAGAGGGCGGTGTACATGGCGCTGAGGACGACGCAGTAGAGCAGCCCCAGCCACGGGTCCTTGCCGCCGGGCAGCACGCCGGCGGTGATGCCGGTGCTGTAGCCGACGAAGCCGGCCGAGAGCAGGGCGATGACGAGGGAGGGGAGCCGGCTGCCGCCGCGGCCGAAGGCGGCCTGGAGGCCGAGGGCGGTGGTGATGCGTTCGCGCTGGCCGATGAGGCCGCAGAGGATCGATACGGCGCTGACGACGAGGGAGCTGCCGACGGCGATCAGGAGGCCGGTCCAGAACGGGAAGAAGAGGCCGAGGGACATGCCGTAGAGGAGGTCGGTGGCCGAGACCGTGAAGCCCATCCGGACCAGGGTGATGGAGAGGGTGGAGCGGCGTTCGTCCGGTGGGAGGCGGTCGGCGGCGAAGTCCTCGGTGGCCTCGGCGGCGCGGCGGGCGCGGGTGGTGGGGGTGGTGG
>NZ_JAAKZV010000409.1 GCF_011044975.1 Streptomyces coryli
TCACTGCTGAGGCGGCGGGAGGGCTCTCGCTGTTAAGGCGGCGGGAGGCTTGCCGCCAAGGCGGGCTGGGGCTCCCTCGGGCGCCCCGGCCCGCCGTCCCGGCTCACGCGGCGTCGAGGGCGGCGGTGATCTTGCGGGCCATCTCGGTCACGGCGGGGCTGGGCTCGCCCTTGCCGGCCTTCATGGCCGCCTCGATGGCGACGGTGACGGCACCGCGGAAGTTCTCCGCCTCGGCGGCGTCCTGCTTCTTGAGCAGGGCGGCGGCCTCGGTCAGCGCCGGCAGCACATAGTCGGCGATCTCCGCCACGGACTTGCCAGGCAGCTTGATGTCGTTCGTCTTCGCGGCGAGGACGTGCCCGATCGGGCCGGTCGCGGAGTTCAGGGCGATGGCACCGGCGGTGGCGACCTTGTGCGGCGAGTCGGCGGCAGCGGCGGCGGACAGCAGCGAAACGGCGCCGTAGGCGGCGGTGCGAACGGTCTGCTTGTCCTGGTCGGTCAGGTTGATGCTCATGGCGAGTCTGCTCCTGGTGAGTCGGTCGCGGCCTCCGGGTGAGACTCGCGGCGTCTTCGTTCTGGAACAGAGCTTGCGCGGGCCCGCTTTCAGGGCGCTCTCACGATGGTTTCAGCGGACGCTACGGGGGTGCTGGCCGGCCTCGCGCCGCGGTGTCAGCGGGCGCTACGGGGGTGTCGGCGGACCTCGCGCCGCAGTGTCGGCAGGCCTCACGGCGGTGTCGGCGGACGCCACGGCGTGTGCCGGCGGACCTCCCGCCGCGGTGCCGGCAGGCCTCACGGCGGTGTCGGCGGGCCTCGCCGCGGTGCCAGCCGGGCGGGCCTTCCCGCGGTGTCGGCGGCGCTCCTCAGGCCGCGAAGCGGCGTACGTAGCGGCGCTGCCAGGGGGTCTCCACCGCGTGTCGGTCGTAGTGCTCTCGCACATATGCCACCGCCTCCGGCGCCGGCACGCCGTCGAGCACGGCGAGGCAGGCGAGCGCCGTGCCCGTGCGGCCGCGGCCGCCGCCGCAGGCGATCTCGACCCGCTCGGCGGCGGACCGCTTCCATATCTCGCGGAAGACGTCGGCCGCCTCGGCCCGGTCGGCGGGCAGCCGGAAGTCCGGCCAGCGCAGCCATCTCGACTCCCAGTCGACGGCGGGCGGTTGCTTGCCGAGCAGGTAGAAGCCGACGTCGGGAGCGGGTCCGTCCGGTGCGGCGTTGCGCAGGCCGCGTCCCCGCACGAGCCGCCCGGACGGCAGCCGCAGCACGCCCGGGGCGTCGAGAACCCAGGTGTCGGTCATGCGTCCCCTTCCTCGTCCGCTGCCGCCGTCGCCGTCGCCGGCAGCCCGAACCACCGCAGCAGCACCGGCTGCGACCCGGGCGGCGCCTCCTCCGGCCCGCGGGAGAAGCGGGCGAGCAGCTGCAGATACTCGTCGTGGAACTCCCCGAGCTCCTGCTTGGTGAGATGGCTCAGGCTGCGCGAACCTCGCATCCAGCCCTCGGAGTCGCGATGCCCGGCGGTGAACCGCCGCGCCAGCTCGACGTCTTCGTCCAGCCGCAGCTGGTCCAGCTCGACGGCCACCGCCCGCTCGGCCGGGCTCAGGTCCTCCTCCGCGGGCCGCCGGATGTCGAGCCCGCGCACCCCGCGCCACCAGCGCTCGCGCCCGCCCGTCCGCTCCGGCACGTCCTCGATGAGACCGGCGCGCTCCAGCATCCGCAGGTGATAGCTGAGCGTCCCGGTGTTCTCGCCGAGGGCGGCGGACAGGGTCGTGGAGGTCGCGGGGCCGTGCGTGCCGAGCTGGCGCAGGATGCGCAGGCGCAGGGGATGACCGAGGGCCTTGAGCGCCTCGGGGCTGGTGATGGTGCGCCGTGCTTCTTCCATGCCGCACACCCTACCCCAATCACAGAGATTTGTCTGCAGCGCTTCCTCTGCAGAGAAATCTCTGTAATGATTCCTGGCATGACGAAGAAGATGACGAACAAGATGAGATCAACTGCCGCCGCCGCAGCCCTGCTTGCCGGCCTGGCCACGGCCGCGAGCCCTGCCGCATCCGCCGCCGAGCAGCCCGACGCCCCGCCGGGCTTCAGCTTCGCCGCGTGCCCGACGCCCGAGGAGCTGCCCGCGGACGCCGATCCGGGCACGTGGCGCTGCGAGGCGATGAAGGCCACCGGCCGGCTCAAGGTCGGCGGCATAAACGAGGCCATCGACCGCCCCATGACGATCACCTTCGCGGAGGGCCGGGTCGACGGTGAATTCGCCCAGGTCTTCGGCGAGATGGAGGCCGCGCCGATACGCATTGGCGGCAGCCCGTGGACCATCACCCCGCGCTACGCGGGCTATTCCGACTTCGAGTCGAACGATGAGCGCAGGGGAGAGCTCGACCTGAAGTTCACGCTGGCCGGCCCCGGGCTGCCGACGGGCTGCTCGATCGGCTCGGATGCGGCCGCGGTGCACCTGGTCCTCACCGACACCGAGCCCACGCAGGTGATATCCCCAGACCCGCTGATCGTCGCCTTCGGCGCCGAGGACACCCGCTTCACCGCCCCGCGCACCAGCGGCTGCGGCCGCCTGGGCCCGGTGCTCGACCGCGTGCTCGAACTCCCCTCCGCGGCCGGGCAGAACAGCCTGGACCTGGACGCGCAGGTGGCGATACGCCAGTACGACGCGCCCTGAGCCGCCTTGAGTGGCTGAGGCCTCAGCCCGCCAGGAATCCCGCCAGCGCGCTCGCCAGCAGGTGCGGGTCCTCCGCGCCGCACAGCTCGCGCGCGCTGTGCATGGACAGGGCCGCGATGCCGATGTCGACCGTGGTGATGCCGTAACGGGCGGAGGTGATTGGGCCGATGGTGGTGCCGCACGGGATGGAGTTGTTGGAGACGAACGTCTGCCACGGCACGCCCGCGCGCTCACAGGCCGCCGCGAAGAGAGCGCGGCCGCGGCCGTCGGTGGCGTAGCGCTGGTTGACGTTGACCTTCAGGATCGGGCCGCCGTTGGGCACCGGGTGGTGACCGGGCTCGTGCCGCTCGGCGTAGTTGGGGTGCACGGCGTGGCCCATGTCCGAGGAGAAGCAGACCGTGCCGGCGAAGGCGCGGGCCTTGTCCTCGTACGAGCCGCCGCGGGCGAACAGCGACCGCTCCAGCACATTGCCGAGCAGCGGGCCCTGGGCGCCGGTGTCGGACTCGCTGCCGTTCTCCTCGTGGTCGAAGGCGGCCAGCACGGGGATGGCGGCGGCGTCGGCGGGACCGCCCTGCGCGGCCACGGCGGCGAGCGCGGCGGTGCCCGCGTGTACGGAGAGGAGGTTGTCCATCCGCGGCCCGGCGAGCAGCTCCCGGTCCCGCCCGAGGTAGGCCGGCGGCTCGATGCTGTGCACCATCAGATCCCAGCCGGTGACCTCGCCGGCCCGCAGCCCCGCCTCCTGCTCGAGGAAGGAGAGGAGATCGCCCTCGCGGACGTCCCCGAGGCCCCAGATCGGCGTCATGTGCCGCTGCTTGTCGAGCTTGACGCCCTCGGCGTTGACCTGCCGGTCGAGGTGAATGGCGAGCTGCGGTACGCGCAGCAGCGGCCGGTCGACATTGACGAGCCGGGTCGTCCCGTCCCGGAGCGTGAGCCGCCCGCTCAGCCCGAGATCGCGGTCGAGCCAGCTGTTCAGCAGCGGCCCGCCATAGATCTCCACGGCGACCTGCCGCCAGCCGGCGGAGCCGGTGTCCGGGACCGGCTTGACCCGGAGATTCGGGGAGTCGGTATGGGCCCCGATCACGCGATACGGAGTCTCGGGCCGAGCGCCCTCGGGCACGTACCAGGCGATGAGCGCGCCCCCGCGCAGCACGTACTTGCCACCGACCGCGCCCGCACCGTCCCAGGCATCCTCCTCCGCGACCTGCCGAAAGCCGGCCTTCTCCAGTCGCTCGGCGGCGCTCACCGTGGCGTGATACGGAGACGGGCTCGCAGCGAGATAAGAGATGAGGTCATCGGTGTGACTACGGTCGAACCTGGGCGGCGTAGAGCTCATGGCCCCAGCATAAGGACCAGCCCAGCCGACGGCCCCTCCCGCATCCTCCGCAGCCCTGCCCATCCATGCCTAGCCCGGCCCACTCCTGCCCACTAGGCCTCGACAGTCCCTTCCTGACCCATCGCTCGCTGGCTCGTGCTGTGCCCGCCATCCGACTCGCGATCGCCGCCCGGCAGCGCTGCTCGCCTCGCGCCCTCTCTCCTCCCGTGGCACCACACCGCCGCCGCCCCACCGATCCCAACCGCCACCCGGCAG
>NZ_JAAKZV010000040.1 GCF_011044975.1 Streptomyces coryli
CCCCGCGCCACCGGCCGCCCCTCCATCGCCGCGACCTGGGCCACCAACCGCCTCCTGTGGTCCTCCCGCCCGCGCCGGTACGTCTACCTGGCGCTCTGGCTCCCCAACGGCCTGATCGTCGGCTGCGAATCCCTGTTCGTCTCGTACGAGCCCCGGCACGCGGGCGTCCTCTTCGCCGCCGCGGCCGCGGGCATGCTGACCGGCGACATCATCGGCGGCCGCTTCGTACCGCAAGGCCGCAGGGCGCGGCTCGGGGTGCGGATGCTGATCCTGCTCGCCGCCCCGTACCTGATCTTCGCCCTGCACCCACCCCTCTTCCTCGCCGCGGCACTGGCCGCGATCGCCTCGGTCGGCTTCTGCGCCAGCCTGATGCAGCAGGAACGCCTGATGTCCCTCACCCCTGACGAACTGAGCGGGCACGCCTTCGGCCTCCACTCGTCGGGCATGCTGACGATGCAGGCCGTCGCCGCGGCCCTGGCGGGGGCCATCGCCGAGTGGACGTCGCCGGGGACGGCGATGACGATCATGGCGGCGGCATCGCTTACGGTGACGGCGGCGCTGGCTCCCGGACTCGCCGTCCGGGGGCAGGCGTCCCGCATGGCGGGACGGGTGGGTCCGGACGGCACCGCACCCGCCGACGCAACCGGCACCGGGCACTAGCCGGCGCGCCACCCGCCCCCACCCACCGTCATGTCGGATTCTCGCTAGCTTTAGGCCCCAGCCTCAGCAAGGCTGGGGTTCATGCACACCGACACCGAGCGCTGCGTCCGCGCCGTCCAGTCCAAGGACGCCCGGTTCGACGGATGGTTCTTCACCGCCGTCCTCACCACCGGCATCTACTGCCGGCCCAGCTGCCCGGTGGTGCCGCCGAAGCCCGAGAACATGCGGTTCTACCCGAGCGCGGCCGCCGCCCAGCTGGCCGGCTTCCGGGCCTGCAAGCGCTGCCGTCCGGACACCAGCCCGGGCTCTCCGGAGTGGAACGTCCGCGCCGACCTCACCGCCCGCGCCATGCGCCTGATCGCCGACGGCGTCGTCGACCGCGATGGCGTGCCGGGCCTCGCCGGCCAGCTCGGCTACAGCACCCGCCAGATCGAGCGGCAGCTGAACGCCGAGCTCGGCGCCGGCCCCCTCGCCCTCGCCCGCGCCCAGCGCGCCCAGACCGCCCGCATCCTCATCGAGACCAGCGACCTCCCCATGTCGGACGTCGCCTTCGCGGCGGGCTTCTCCTCGATCCGTACCTTCAACGACACCGTCCAGGAGGTCTTCGCCCTCGCCCCGTCCGAGCTGCGCCGCCGGGCCGCGACCCGTAAGCAGCCCGCCGCCGCCCCCGGCGTGATCTCCCTCCGCCTGCCCTTCCGCAAGCCGCTCACCCCCGACAACCTCTTCGGCCACCTGGTCGCCACCGCCGTCCCCGGCGTCGAGGAGTGGCGCGACGGGTCGTACCGGCGCACCCTCGCCCTCCCGTACGGGCACGGCACCGCCGCGCTCACCCCGCACCCGGACCACATCGAGTGCCGGCTCGCGCTGACCGACCAGCGCGACCTGGCCATCGCGATCACCCGCTGCCGCCGCATGCTCGACCTGGACGCCGACCCCGAGGCGATCGACGAACAGCTCTCCACCGACCCGCAGATGGCCGAACTGGTGGCGAAAGCGCCGGGCCGGCGGGTGCCGCGGACCGTGGACGGGGAGGAGTTCGCGGTACGGGCCGTGCTCGGGCAGCAGGTCTCCACGGCCGCCGCCCGCACCCACGCCGCCAGACTGGTCAAAGCACACGGCACCCCCGTCGAGGACCCCTTCGGCGGCGGCCTCACCCACCTCTTCCCCGATGTCCACGAGCTCGCCGCCCTCGACCCCGAGGCGCTCGCGATGCCGAAGTCCCGGCGTACGACCCTGACCACCCTCATCGCCGCCCTCGCCGACGGCGAGCTCGACCTCGGCGGTGGCAGCGACTGGACCAAGGCCCGCGAGCAGCTCGCGGCGCTGCCCGGCATCGGGCCCTGGACCATCGAGGTCATCGCGATGCGCGGGCTCGGCGACCCGGACGCCTTCACCGCCACCGACCTGGGCGTACGCAAGGCGGCCGAAGCCCTCGGCCTGCCCTCATCGCCCGCCGCCCTCACCCGGCACGCCGAGGCGTGGCAGCCCTGGCGGGCCTACGCGGTCCAGTACCTGTGGGCCACCGACGACCACCCCATCAACCTCATGCCTACGGAGTGACCTCAGACATGCGCACCCACACCGTCACCGACAGCCCGTGCGGCCCGCTCACCCTCGTGGCCGAGGACGGCGAGCTGACCGGCCTCTACATGACCGAGCAGCGGCACCGGCCGGGGGAGGAGACCTTCGGCGAGCGGGCCGACGCCTCCGAGGCCCCGTTCGCGGCGGCGATCGCCCAGCTCACGGCGTACTTCGCGGGTGAGCGGACCGACTTCGACCTGCCGCTGAAGATGACCGGCACCGCCTTCCAGCAGCGCGTCTGGAAGGAGCTCCAGGCGATCCCGTACGGCGAGACCATCAGCTACGGCGAGCTCGCCGAACGCATCGGCAACCCGGCCGCCTCCCGCGCCGTCGGCCTCGCCAACGGCAAGAACCCGATCGGCGTCATCGTCCCCTGCCACCGCGTCGTCGGCGCCAACGGCAGCATGACCGGCTACGGCGGCGGCCTCGAGCGCAAGCAGCTGCTGCTGGCGCTGGAGCAGGAGGCAGCGGGGTCCTGACCGCAGGCGGCGGTCACATGCCGCGCTCCTCGATCCGGTGTTCCACGGAGACGAGCTGGTTGCCGAACCGGCCGACCAGGCCCGGGCCCGCGTCCATCAGCTGCGGCTGGGCGCCGGCCACCGCACGCGGGTCGGGCAGGGCGAGCTTCCGGCGGGAGAGCGGCGTGCCGTTCGCCGGATCCACGGCGAAGAGCTCGGCGTCCGGGGTCAGGATGTACGTCCCGAGCATCGTCATCACGACCGCGGGCGTCCGCCGGCCCCACGATCCGGCGTCCATGTCCGACGGGGGTCGGAAGGTCCAGAGCCTCGTGCCGCCGGCCGCCCGGACCGCCGTGACGCTGCCGTCCGGGCCCGGAAAAGCGATGGTGCCGCTGTAGTCGTGAAAGCTGGGCTGCCGGGCGGCGGTCTCGGGGAACGGGTGGCTGCGGGCAGGCTGCAGATTCTCCGGCATGTCGCCCGGGGGCAGCGGGTTGACGATGTCCACCCGGTGGTAGCGCTTGACCGGCTTCCCGATGTCCTCGGGCCGGTATGCGGCGAAGTACAGCTTGGCCCCGCGGGAACCGAGGAATTCGGTGCTGCGGGGCAGCGTGGCGAGCGGGTAGGGCTGGTTGCTCTGCGGGTCGACGCCGATGAGGCGGAGGGTGTCGGACGTATCACCCGGTGCCGGCGGGCACAGGAACGACGGTTTGTAGATGCTCGAGACCGGGGTGCACTCCTGCCCAGGGTCCGCGGGGTAGTCGGTGCTCCACAGGTACCGTCCGGTCTTCAGGTCGAAGCCGCCCATGGCGGGGTACTGCTCCGTCTGGGCGTAGAGCGTGTCGAAGCCGGGCTTCGCGGTCCGCGCGCCTGTGGCTTCGTCCGCGAGCTCCTGCTTCCAGACCTGCTTGCCGGTGCGCCGGTCGAGAGCCGCCACGTTCGCTCCCGGGGCCGCGCCGGGGCCGCGGGAGCGGACGGCGAAGACCATGTCCTTACGGACTCCCAGCGGGGCGACCCGCGGTGCGGGGGCCTTGCCGGACGCCGCGGAGGGGAGCTTCCACCGCACCTGGCCCGTCGGCGTCCAGATCCGGATGGCGTCGTAGCCGGCGCCGTTGCAGTAGACGGAGTTCCCGTCCGCGGAGCACAGTGCGTCGCCCCGTACCGGCAGCGTCATCGACCACTCGGGGCCGCGCGGGCGGGGGCGCGGCTCGTCGGAGTCGGGCAGGCCGAGGGCCAGCAGGAATCCGGTGGCCATGGCTATGAGGGCGAGCGTCGTTCCGATCAGGACGCGGTGTCTTCGCCCGCGGTCCGCGCCGGTGCCGGCGGGCTTGGCGTCGACGGGTGCGGGAGCGGCTGTGGGCCGGGCATCCTCGGGCCCTCGCGCGTCTTCCGGCCCCGCATCCGCGCCCTTGCCCGCTCGCGCCCCCGCACCCGCAGCGTCCTTGATCCCCACCCGCGCCCCCCTCGCTTCCGGAGGGGGAAGCTTACGGCTCCGCGCAAACTCCAGGCACCCCGGCGGCCTCAGCCCTCCTCGTCCCGCCCCCTGATCGCCGCCGCGGCCCGTCGCAGGCGATAGTGCCGCTGCGGCCCGCGGCCGCCGCCCTGCTGTTCGTCGATCGCCTCGCCCACCATCGCGCGTACGGCGTCCTTGAGGCCGTGCATCGCGTGGTGCCGGGGCGGTCCCGCGCCCGGGTCGTCGCGCAACTCCTTGAGCAAGGCCCAGACGACGACCAGCATCACGACCACGAAGGGCAGCGCCACCAGGATCGTCGCCGTCTGCAGCGAGTTCAGCCCGCCGGCGACCAGCAGCACCGCCGCCACCGCGGCCATCAGCACGCCCCAGGCCACGCTCACCCAGGTCTGCGGGTGCAGCGCGCCGCGCGACGTCAGCGAGCCCATCACCAGCGACGCCGAGTCGGCGCTGGTGACGAAGTACGTCATCACCAGCACGATCGCGATCCAGGAGGTGACGACCCCCAGCGGCAGCGCCTTCAGCAGCGCGAAGAGCGAGGCCTCGGCGCCGTCCTTGGCGGCCGTCGCCATGTCGGCGGTGCCCTTCTGGTCCAGCCGGATCGCGCTGCCGCCCATGGTGCAGAACCACACGATCGTCGCGCTCGACGGCACCAGCAGCACCCCGAGCAGGAACTCCCGGATCGTGCGGCCGCGCGAGATCCGCGCGAGGAAGGTGCCCACGAACGGGGCCCAGGACAGCCACCACGCCCAGTAGAAGATCGTCCACGTGCCGAGCCAGGAGGCGTCGGTGAAGGCCCCGGTGCGGGTGGACATCTGCAGCAGGTGGTCCATGTAGCTGCCGACGGACGCCGGGATGCTGTCGAGGATGTACACGGTCGGGCCGAAGATGAAGACGAACGCCATCAGCAGCGCGGCCAGCGCGATGTTGATGGTGCTCAGCCACTTCACGCCCTTGTTGAGACCGCTCATGGCCGAGACGACGAAGGCCGCGGAGAGCGACGCGATGATGATCAGGCTCAGGGCGGTGGAGGCCTTCACCCCGGCGGTGAGGTTGAGGCCTTCCGCGATCTGCAGGGCGCCGAGGCCGAGGCTGGTCGCGGTGCCGAAGACGGTGGCGAAGACGGCGAGCAGGTCGACGCAGCGGCCGGGCCAGCCGTCGGCGCGCCGCTCGCCGATCAGCGGGACCAGGACGGCGCTGATGCGGTTGCCGCGGCCCTTGCGGTACGCGGCGTAGGCGAGGGCCAGGGCGGTGATGCCGTAGATCGCCCACGGGTGCAGGGTCCAGTGGAAGAACGAGTACTCCATCGCGGCCCGCGCGGCGGCGTCGGTCTGCGGCTGGGCGCCGGAGGACGGCGGCGGGTCCACGTAATGCTGCAGCGGCTCGCCGACGCCGAAGAACATCAGGCCGATGCCCATCCCGGCGCTGAACATCATCGCGATCCACGCCAGATTGTTGAACTCCGGCTCCTCGCCGTCCTTGCCGAGCCGCAGCCGCCCGTAGCGGCTGAGCGCGATCACCACGCACAGGACGAGGAAGAGGTCGGCGGCGACGACGAACAGCCAGCCGAAGTTCTTCAGCACCCAGGCGAGGGCCGTGCTCGACGAGCTGTCGAGGGAGTCCTTGCCGAAAGCGCCCCAGGCCACGACGGCCAGCACGACGAGGGCGCCGATGACGAAAACGGGCCAGTCCGGCGGCTGTGGCTGCGATCGAGGCGGCTCGGGTGGCTCCTCCGTCGGGGGCGCAGCGGTCTCGACGGTACTCATGTCGCCCCACTATGGTGCGCTATGTCCGTGATGTCGCCTCTGGCGCGCCGAACGTGGTGCCGGATAGTGTCGGCTCCGGCGCGACTGCACGTTCGACAGTAAGGAAATGCAAGGTGGCGGACGGAGCAGTGAACCGCGTGCTGATCGCCGCGGACAAGTTCAAGGGATCCCTCACGGCCGTACAGGTCGCGGAGCGGGTCACGGCCGGGCTGCGCAAGGCGGCGCCCGGGGTGTCCGTGGAGGCGCTGCCCGTCGCGGACGGCGGTGACGGCACGGTGGCCGCGGCGGTGGCCGGCGGCTTCGAGCGCCGCGAACTCGAGGTGACCGGGCCGGTCGGCGCGCCGGTCACGGCGGCGTACGCGCTGCGCGGCGACACGGCGGTGGTGGAGATGGCCGAGGCCTCGGGCCTGGCGCATCTCCCGGACGGCGTCTTCGCGCCGCTGACCGCCACCACGTACGGCAGCGGCGAGCTGCTGCGCGCGGCGCTGGACGCGGGTGCGCGCACCATCGTCTTCGGCGTCGGCGGCAGCGCGACCACGGACGGCGGCGCCGGGATGCTGGCGGCGCTGGGCGCCCGCTTCCTGGACGCGGACGGCGAGCCGGTGGCGCCGGGCGGCGGTCCGCTGCGCGATCTGGCGTCGGCGGATCTGTCGGGCCTGGACCCGCGCTTCGCGGACGTGGATCTCGTCCTCGCGAGCGACGTCGACAATCCCCTGACCGGGCCGAAGGGCGCGCCCGCGGTCTACGGGCCGCAGAAGGGCGCCTCCGAGGAGGACGTGGCGACGCTGGACGCGGCGCTCGCCCACTTCGCCGAGGTGCTGGCCGAGGCGATCGGCCCCAAGGCGACCGAGCTGGCGCTCCAGCCCGGCGCCGGCGCCGCGGGCGGCATCGGCTACGGCGCGCTGGTGGGCCTCGGGGCCCGCTTCCGCCCCGGCATCGAGGTGATGCTGGACGTCCTCGGCTTCGCCCCGGCCCTGGACCGCGCCGACCTGGTGATCACGGGCGAGGGCTCGCTCGACTTCCAGACCCTGCACGGCAAGGCCCCGGCGGGCGTCGCCGCGGCGGCCCGTAAAGCCGGCAAGCCGGTGGTGGCGGTCTGCGGCCGCCTCGCGATCGACGAGTCCGCGCTGCACGGCGCGGGCATCGAGCGCGCCTACGCCCTCGCCGCGCTGGAGCCGGACCCGGCGAAGTCGATGTCCCAGGCCGGTCCGCTGCTCGAACAGGCCGCTGAGCAGCTGGGCCGGGATTATCTGAGCTGACCCGGCCGTGAGGGCCCCTACGCTGGGGCCCTCGCGGACGGCTTTACGGCGTTGCCGTGGCGGATGTCTTCGATGGCTGCGACGGCTGCTCCGTCCGGTGCTCGCCGCCGGGCCGGGTGACCCAGCCCAGGCAGAGCGCCAGCGCCACGGTCGCGATCAGGCCGGCCCGCAGCCGCGGATCGGCGAAGTCCCGGCGCCATTGCCCGCCGGTGGCTATCTTCTCTTCAGGCAACGCAGTTCCCCCTGTACGTGCATGGTCAGACCCCCTCATCGCGCGGTGGTCAGCCGCGACGATCAAGTGCCGTTACTCAACAGCATCCTCGCCGGTGAGCCGGTACGCGTCCAGCGCCAGCGTGATCTCCGTCAGATCGCGTGGCCGGGACAGCGAGCGCGATGTCAGCTGCTCCACCCGGCGCAGCCGGTTGAAGACTGTATTGCGGTGGCAGTACAGGCGCGTGGCCGCCCGCCCCGCGGAGCCGCTGCACTCCAGCCACGCGTCCAGGGTCTCCAGCAGCACCGCCCGGTCCGTCGCCTCCAGCGCCATCAGCTCGCCGAAGACGTCGGCCACCAGCAGCCGCGCCAGCTCCGGCTGGCTCACCACGAAGGCGGCCGGCAACCGCCGGTCCAGGCGGACCACTTCCGTCGAGCCCGCCGGCACCGTCCGCAGCGCCAGCTCCGCCCACCGCCGCGCCCGGCCCAGCTCCGTAAGACCGCCGACGACCGGGCTGATCCCGCCCGGTCCCGCCGAGCGCGCCGCCACCGCGGCCGCCAGCTCCGCCGTGCCCGCCGCCTCGCCCAGCGCGACCAGGCCCACCTCCGAGTCCGGCCGGATCCGCCACAGGAACCGCATCCCGCCCGGCTCCCCGAACACCCCGTGCTCGGCGCCCCGCAACACCACCACCGCGTACCGCCCCCGCACCGGCAGATCCAGCGCCGCCGCCGCGCGCTGCGCCAGCTCCGGCTCCGCGCCGCCCGCCAGCAGCGCGTCCAGCAGCGCCTGCACCCGCTCGTCCGTGCGGCGGCGCAGCTCGCGCTCCGTCGCCCGGTAGGCGTCCGTCACCGTCGCGGTCTGCCGGTCGGTGCCCGCCCAGATCACCGTCGCCGTGTGCCCGAGCAGCGGCAGCGCCTCTGGGTCCTTCGCCGTGACGATGTCCAGCAGCGTCTCCCAGACCAGATAACCGGCATGCCGGTACGCGTAGAGCAGCAGCTCCAGCGGCAGCCCTTGCTCGGCGCGGCAACGCCCCAGCTCCGCCGCGTACTCGAGGTCCCGCCGCGTCCCCTCGCGGGAGGTCACGATCGCCTCGATGCCGTAGCGCAGCGCCGCGTCGATCTGCCGCCAGTGCTCGTCCCGCGGCACCGCGAGGTCGTATTGCGGCGAGTGCGCGATCAGCTCCTCCAGTAGGCGGTCGGTGAGTTCAGGAACCCGGCTCGCCAGCTCGTCCGAGGCGCTGAGCAGCACCTCCCACTCCCGTTCCGTGCGCGCTCTCAAAACGGCCACGCCGTCAAGATGGCAGGCATTGTGCGCATGCACAATCGTCCGGTTTCACGGGTGTTCACGGGCAGCGATTCCGGCGCCAGCCGTGGACGCGCGGCGCCGCCCGGTGTTGTGGTATCCGCACTCCCGGTGAAACTTCTCAGTAACAAGGAGCGCCGATGCCGCACGCCGCCTTGCAAGTAGGCGCGCTGACCGCTGGATACGGACCTGTGCGGGCGCTGCGGGAGGTGACACTCACCGTCGGCGACGGCGCCGTGGTGGCTGTGCTCGGGGGCAACGGCGCAGGAAAGACGACGCTGTTGCGGGCCATCTCACGGACGCTCGGCTTCCACGGTGGAGCGGTCGCCGGGGGCGAGATCAGCTTCGGGGAGACCCGCCTGGACCGGCTCGCCGCGCCGGAGGTCGTCGCGGCCGGAGTGGTTCAAGTGCCCGAGGGGCGGCGCGTGTTCGCCCGCATGACCGTCGCCGACAATCTGCGGGCGGGTGCGCTCGGCGCCCCGCGCGGCTCCCGGTCCGTATCGCTGGAGCGGGTGCACGACCTCTTCCCGGTCCTGCTGGAGCGGGCCGCGCAGCCCGCCGGGCTGCTCTCCGGCGGCGAGCAGCAGATGCTCGCCCTGGCCCGCGGCCTGATGGCGCAGCCCAAGCTGCTGCTGCTCGACGAGCCCACCCTCGGCCTGGCCCCGCTCGCCGCCGAGCGGATCGCCGAGCGGATCCGCGAGATCAACCGGCAGGGCACCTCGGTGCTGCTGGTCGAGCAGAACGCGGCCATCGCGCTGCGGGTCGCCTCCGAGGCGTACGTCCTGGAGACCGGCCGGGTCGCCCTCTCCGGACCGGCCGCCGAACTCGCCGCCTCGGACGAGGTCCGCAGACGCTACCTGGGCGTCGTCGATGAGGACGCGGCCGCGGACGCCGAACGGATCGCGGACGCGGCCCCGGTGCTGCGGAGGTGGCAGCCGTGACCGAGGATGCCCCCGAGAAGACCGCGGACGCCCCCGGGCAGACCCCGAGCCTCGAAGTCCGCGACCTCACCGTCCGCTTCGCCGGCCTCACCGCCCTCGACGCGGTGTCCTTCACCGTCGCCCCCGGCAGCCTGCACGCCGTCATCGGCCCCAACGGCGCCGGGAAATCCACCTGCTTCAACGTCCTGTCCGGGGTCTACCGCGCCTCCGCGGGGCACGTCCACTTCGGCCCCGACGAGCTCACCGGCCTGCCCCCGCACCGCATCGCGGCCCTCGGCGTGGCCCGTACCTTCCAGAACATCGCCCTGCCCCCGTACGCCACCGTCGCCGACTCCCTCATGCTCGGCCGCCACCGCCTCACCAAGGCGGGCTTCCTGGCCGCGGGCCTGCGGCTGCCGTCCGCGGCCCGGGAGGCGGAGCGGCACCGCGAACGGGTGCAGGAGATCGCCGAGTTCACCGGTCTGGAGCGCTATCTGGACCACCCCGCAGCCGCGCTCCCGTACGGGCTGCAGAAGCTCGTCGAGCTCGGCCGGGCGCTGTGCATGGAGCCGCGGCTGCTGCTGCTCGACGAGCCGGTCGCTGGAATGACCTCGGACGAGCGGCGCCGCACCGCCGCAGTCATCGCGGGAGTACGGGAGGGCCTCGGGATCTCCGTCGTCCTGGTGGAACACGACATGGGGGTGGTCATGCGCCTCGCCGACGAGGTGACCGTGCTCGACTTCGGCCGCCGCATCGCGAGCGGGCCGCCCGCCGAGGTGCAGCGCGACCCTGAGGTCGTCCGCGCGTATCTGGGCGACACCAACAACTCCGAGGACGCAGAAGAAGGTGTGACCTCATGACCACCTTCTTCGAGTTGCTGATCAGCGGCATTTCGCTGGGCGCCGTCTACGCCCTCATCGCCCTCGGCTTCGTCGTCATCTTCCGCGCCACCGAGGTCGTGAACTTCGCGCACGCGTCGCTGCTGTTCGCCGGCGGCTATGTGACCGCGCTGCTCACCGACGACATCGGCTTCTGGGCGGCGCTCATCGTCGGCATCGCGGGCGCGGCGGTGGTCGGGTCGCTGGTGGAGTTCCTGGTCATACGGCGCTACCGGGGCCGCGACCACAGCGTCCTCGCGATCGTCACCATCGGCGTCGATATCGTGCTGCTCACCGATCTGACCCGGCGGATCGGCACCGACGTGCTCCCGCTCGGCGACCCCTGGGGCGACAAGATCGTGCAGATCGGCCCGCTGGCCATACCGGAGACCCGGATCGCCGCGCTGCTCACCGCCGCCCTCGTCATCGCCGTCTTCCTGCTCGCCTTCCGCTACACGTCCTGGGGCGTGGCCATGCGCGCCGCCGCCGAGGACCGGGAGGCGGCGGCGCTGATGGGCGTACGACTCGGGCGGGTGTCGCTGTCGGCGTGGGCGGTGGCGGGGGCGCTGGCGGCGATAGCCGCGCTCTTCCTCACCGTCTTCCCCACGCCGGGCCTGGAACGCAACACCTCCCTCGTAGCGCTGAAAGCCTTCCCGGCCGCCATCATCGGCGGCCTCGACTCGACGACGGGCGCGCTGGCGGGCGGCCTCATCGTCGGCGTCACGGAGGCGATGGTCACCGGCTACCAGGACGAACTGTCCTTCCTGGGCCGCGGCCTCGGCGAGGTGGCCCCGTACCTGGTCATGCTGCTGATCCTGCTGGCGCGCCCGGCCGGGCTGTTCGGGACGAGGGAGCTGACCCGTGTCTAGCCGCATCCGGATCGGACTCATCGCCGCCGGCGCCCTGGTCCTCCTCGCCCTCCCCTTCTACGTCGACCGCTTCTGGCTGCAGGCCGGCCTCTTCGCGATGGCGGCGTCGATCGGCGCCATCGGCCTTAACCTCCTCACCGGCGCCACCGGCCAGCTCTCCCTCGGCCACGCCTTCTTCCTCGCCGTCGGCGCCTACGGCTACTGCGCCCTGGCCGACATCGTCCCCACCGCGCTCGCCGCCATCGGCGCGGTGCTGGTCGCGGGCGCCGCCGGGGGCCTGCTCAGCCCGATCGCCGGGCGGCTCAGCGGCGCGTATCTGGGCATCGCCACCCTGGCCCTGATCTTCATCGGCCAGCATGTGCTCTTCAACGCCTCCGACCTCACCGGCGGTTACAACGGCCGCGACGTGCCCGCGCTGAACATCTTCGGCCTCAGCTTCGACGACACCGAGACGGTCGTCCTCGCCGTCCCGTTCGAGTCGATGGAGAAGCTCTGGTACGCGGGCCTGCTGCTCCTCGCGGCCTGCGCCCTCTTCGCCCGCGGCGTGCTGCGCGGCCGCCCGGGCCGGGCCATGAACGCCATCCGCGACCACCGGGTCGCCGCCGGCGTGATGGGCGTGCCGGTGGCGCGGCTGCGGGCCTGGGTCTTCGTCCTGTCGTCGATGTACGCGGGCCTGGCGGGCGTGTTGCTGGCCCTGATCGTGCAGCGGACGACTCCCGAATACTTCGGCTTCGCGCTCTCCCTCGAGTACCTCGCCATGATCGTGATCGGCGGCCTCGGCTCGGTCGCGGGCGCGGTGCTCGGCGCCGTCTTCGTATCGCTGCTGCCGCAACTCTTCGACCGCTACAGCGAATCGCTGCCGCTCGTCTCCGCCTCCGGCACCGGCGGCATCGCCCCCGGCGAAGCGTCCTCGTACCTCTACGGCGCCGCCGTCGTGGCGGTGGTGCTGTTCCTGCCCGGCGGTCTGGTCCGGCTGGGCTCGGCAGCCACCCCACGCGCCCTCACCCTCAGGAAGAAGGAGCCGACCGATGAAAGCGCACCCGCGTAGATCAGCAGTGGTGGCGGTGGCAGCGATCCTCGCCCTCACCGCGGCAGGCTGCAGCAGCAAGGCGAAGGACGACGACGGCGACACCGGCGGTGGCAAGGGCGCGGGCGCGCTCAAGACCGGCGACGGCGTCACCGCCACCACCATCCCGCTCGGCGTGCTCACCGACATGACCGGGGTCTACGCCACCCTCGGCAAGAGCGTCACCCAGGCCCAGCAGCTGTACATGAAGCAGCTCAACGACGATGGCGGCATCTGCGGCCGCAAGGTCCAGCTGACGATCCGCGACCACGGGTACGACCCGCGCAAGGCGGTCTCGGCGTACACCGAGCTGGAGCCGAAGGTGCTGGGCTTCCCGCAGTTCATCGGCTCGCCGTTCGTCGCGGCGCAGAAGAAGCGCATCGACGGTACGGACAAGGGCCTGGTCATCCCGCAGGCCTGGTCGGCGAACCTGCTCGGCAGCGAGTCCATCCGGCAGATCGGCGCCACCTACGACTACGAGATGATCAATGCCGTCGACTGGCTGGTGAAGTCGAAGAAGGTCAAGTCCGGCGACAAGATCGGCCACGTCTACTTCGAGGGCGACTTCGGCGAGAACGCCCTCGCCGGTTCGAAGTACGCGGCCGACGAGGCCGGCCTCGAGGTCGTGGAACAGAAGATCAAGCCCACCGACCAGGACATGACGGCCCAGGTCACCGCGCTGAAGAAGGCCAAGGTGAAGGCCATCCTGATCAGCGCGGGCCCGGCCCAGTCGGCATCCCTGACGGGCGTTGCGGCAGCGGCGAACCTCCCGGTCCCGGTGGTCGGCAACAACCCGACCTTCGCCCCGCAGCTGCTGAAGACCCAGGCCGCCCCCGCGTTGCTGAAGAACTTCTACTTCCTCGCCTCCACGCTGCCGATCGGCGACAAGGGCTCGGGCCCGGCGGAACTCGCCAAGACCTACTCGGCCGAGTACAAGGGCGACCTGCTCGACAACGGCATCATCGCCGGCTGGGCCGCGGCCGACGTCTTCGCCAAGGCCCTGGAGGGAGCCTGCAAGGACAAGAACCTCACCCGCGAAGGCGTCCGCAAGGCGCTGCTGTCGATGAAGTCCTACGAGGAGGGCTTCGGCATCACCCACGACTTCTCCGACCCGGCGGCCCCGTCGACAAAGGAGAGCTACGTGCTGCGCCCGGACGACAAGGCAAAGGGCGGCATGGCAGTGGCGGAGAAGGCCTTCACCGCACCGGCGGTTGAGGGGTACACGCCGGAGGGCTAGTGGACCGCCGCGGCGCAGGCCTCGTGACCCCACCCCTCCGGGTTCTTCATGATGGTCTCGCCGCGGTCGTACGACTTCCCGCACCGGCAGCGGCCGGGGAACTTTGCCTTCACCGTGCCGCCGCCGGTGCGCCGCTTGGCGCCGGAGGCGGCGTTCGCGCGCGCCTTGGGGACCGACGCCTTCTTCGTCGGCGCGTCCGGCTCCGGCAACGCCGACCCGTAGGCGGAGCCGATCGCCTCCTGCGTCCGCGCCGCATAGCTCGCCGCGGCATCCGCGGCGGCGTTGTACGGGTCGCCGTCCACCTGATGCGCGGCCACGTAGACGAGCTCGACCTCGCGCCCGCTCAGCCGCTCGTCGATCGCGACGATCAACTCCTTGTTGGCCACCGGCTTTCCGGCCGCGGTCTTCCAGCCCCGCCGCCGCCACCCGGGCAGCCAGTCCCGCACCGCCTGCATCGCATACGTGGAGTCCATCCGGACCTGCAGCGGCACCGCCGCATCCGTCGACTCCAGCAGCCGCAACAGGGCGGTCAGCTCGGCGATGTTGTTCGTCGCGGTGCCGAGCGGCCCGGCCTCCCAGCGCTCGACGCCGCCATCGGCGCCCGCGATGGCCCAGCCCCAGGCGGCACGTCCAGGGTTACCTTTCGACGCGCCGTCGCACGCCGCGATGATCAAGTCAGTCACCGGGCGATTCTCCCATCCCGGCGACCGATTCCCGGACCGAGGCGGCGATCGCGTCGAGGCAGGCGGCGAAGTCCTGTTCCCCGCGGGCCTCGATCCAGCGCTCGAAGGCGTTCTGGAAGACGACCGTGGCGAGCTGCGCCACCAGCTTCGCGCGGTCGTCCGGCACCCCGCGCTGCCCCAGCGCATCGCGGATCGCGGCCCCGACCGCGGCGGTCTTGGTGCGCTCGCGCTCCTGGAGCTCCGGGCTGGCGTCGATCACGGCGCGGCGCTCGGCGATGTGGTCGAGGTCCTCGACGAGCCGGGTGCCGATCGGAGCGAGCGCGTCGAGAACCGCGGTCAGCGCAGGGGCGTCCGGATCGGCGGCGAGGACGGCCTCGGCCGCCGCGGGCGGCAGCTGCTCCGAGCCGGCGAAGAGCACCTCGCGCTTGTCGGGGTAGTAGCGGAAGAACGACCGCCTGGTGATCCCCGCGCGCTCCGCGATCTGGGTCACGGTCACCTGCTCGTATCCGTGCTCGCCGAAGAGCTCCAGCGCGGCCTTCTTCAGCCGCTCCTCCGTGCCGGGATCCCATCGCGCCATGGCCCCGACGAGGAGGACCGACATGAATACGCAGCCGGCAGAGGTATGGATCCTGGGCGCGACGGGCCGTATCGGCCGCGGCGTCGCCGCGGACCTGGCAGTGCGGGGCCTGGCCCCCGTCCTGGTCGGACGCGACGCGGAACGCCTGCGCAAGACCGCGGCGGACCTCGGCCTCGGCTCCGGTACGAAGGTCGTCGCCGCCGACGGGGCGGACCGCATCGCCGCCGAGATCACCCGGCAGCGACCGGCCGTGGTCGTCAACACCATCGGTGATTACGCCGACACGGCCGCGCGGATCGCCCGCGCCTGCATGCCAGGCGGCCACTACCTCGACTTCGCCAACGACCTGTACGCGACTCCCCGGCTGCTCGACCTGCACGACGAGGCGGCCGCGGCGGGCAGCACCCTGGTCACCGGCGCCGGCTTCGGCGTCCTGGCCACCGAGGCCGTGGTGGCGAAGCTCTGCGAGGGCCTCCCCGCCCCGGACCGGGTACGTATCGACGCGCTGCCGTCGGTCGCCTCCGAGGGCGGCGTCATGGGCGCCGCCCTCGCCGCCTCCGTCGTCGACGTGCTGGCCACGGGCGGGCGCCGGTACGCGAACGGCCGCCTGGCCAAGGCGCGGCTCGGCGCCGAGCCGCAGCGGCTCGCCCTCCCCGACGGGGAGACGGCGCGGAGCGCGGGCGGCCCGTCGGGCGAGCTGTTCGCCGCCCAGCGGGTCAGCGGCGCCCCGAACGTCACCGCCACCTCGGTCCTGGTCCCGGCCGCCCCCGCCGTGGCGGCGGCTCTGTCGCTCCTCGGCAAGCTGCTGTCCGTACCGGCCCTGCGCCGCCTGGCCGTCCGCGGGATGGCCCGGATCTCGGTGAAGCCCGCCCCCAGGCCCCGGCAGCACTCCTGGGGCCACGCGGTCGCGCAGTGGTCCGACGGCACCCGCCGCGAGGGCTGGCTGCGCGCCGGCGAGGCCATGGACTTCACCGTGTCCGCCGCCGCCGAGACCGCCGCCCGCCTCGCCAGGGGCGAGGGCAAGCCCGGCGCCTATACGCCGGCCGCCGCCCTGGGGCCCGAGCTCGCGACCGCCGCCGGCGGCACCTTCATCCTCGGCTGACGGACTGGCCGAGCTCTCCGGGGCAGAGGGTCCGCGCCGCCTCGTCCCCGCGGAGTTCCGCCCGCACGCACCCGCCGTCGACTCCGGCCCGCCGCTGGTCGCCGAAGTTCGCGGTGACGGTGAGCTTGCCGTCGCCGAAGGTGGTGCGCTGCACCGTCCGGTCTTCCGTAAGCCGGTCGAACGCCGTCATCGGCTCGGTGCCCACCGCCTTATGCAGCGGCGCGAAGTACCGCTGCAGCGCGGCGAGCTCCTTGCCGTGCTGGTCGATGGCCGGGCCGTCCAGCACAAAGTTGAGCGGGATGTTGTAGAGCATCGCCAGCAGCGCCCGGTCGGTCTTCTGCGCGGGCAGCTTCTCGTACGACAGCTCCCACCGCTCGGCGCCGACCAGGACGTCGTGCAGGGCGGTCTCGTAGAGCGGGACGCGGTAGCGCGGGTCGTACATCTCCTTGGCGAGCTCTGCCGGGAGCTCGACCGGCTTGAAGAAGAACGCGGGCGCGTTGTGCGGCGCGTAACCGCCCCACGCCTTCTTGTCGTTCTGCAGCGCCCACAGCCCGTCGGCCACCGGGGTCGCGTTGCCGTGACTGTACGCGAGCGGGCCGGAAGCCCACGCGCCCGCGGACTCCGAGCCGAGGACCAGGCGGCGGCCGGGGGAGCCGAGGCGGTGCATGCGCTCGAGCCGATTGGCCCGGTCCTGGCGCTGGTTCATGGGATGGGTCGCGCTGTGGTCGGCGAAGAGCTCACCCGCGGCGTCCACGTCGAGGAAGTAGCTGCGCGCCCCGTTGCCGGTGAACTTCGCGGTGTGCTCGTCGAGCAGCCGCTGCCCCTTGGCGCCGGTGAAGGCCTGCGAGCTGAGGTAGCAGCCACGGCCGCCGAAGCCCGGCTTGACGCTGCCGTCGGCGCGGCGCACGCAGGCGTCCTGGTAGACCGGATCCGGCCAGACGGACGTGGGCGCGTCGGCGCTCTCCGGGGCCTGGGCATTGGCGTACGAGTCGTACGGCCCGACCAGATAGCCCGCCCGCTGAGCCGCGCGCACGGCCGCCTTCGTCATCGGGGTGTCGTCGGCGTCGTAGCCGAGCCACATCCGGTCGATGCCGAGCTTGCGCAGCTTGGCGACGCCGTTCGCGGTACGGGCCTGCCCCCAGCCGTACGCGTGGAAGGCGCCCAGCAGCCGCTCGGTGTCCGGGTTGGCCGCGATCTTCTCGCGCAACGAGGTCAGGTCGCCGTGCTCGCGCATCCAGGACCGGTAGTCGGCGGCGGCCGCGACCGGCGAGGCGTCGGTGAGCTTGAAGGTGACGGTGTACGTACGCGTGTCCGCGGCCTTGGAGAACTCGTGGCTCGCCGCCGTACGCAGCCGGCCGCCGGACGAGCCGACGTCGAGGGTGGTGCCGATCGGGTCCGGGACGAGGTAGCTGACGCCGGCCTTGCCCGACGTATAGCCCCAGAGGGGGAGGGTGAGTCCGGCGGTCATGTCCATCGGCTCGGCCTTGACCAGATCGGACTCGGTGTTCCACCACGTGTCTCCGGCCGGTACGGACAGGCCGCTGCCCTTGGGGAGCTGCAGGGCATCCGCCCCGGCGCCGGTGCGCGGCCAGTCGAGCGTGCCGTCCTTCGCGGCCCGTACGGACATCTCCAGGCGGCCGTGGCGGGCGGCGGCGGTGACGGTGAGGCCGCGGTCGGGATAGCGCCAGCGCGCGCCACCCGGGACGGTCTCGGGGTCGGTGGGGGTGCCGAGGCCGGTCGCGGAGGCCCCGGAGAGGGTGAGGTCCTGCCCGGAGCGGGTGCGGGCGGTGACGGCGAGCGTGCCGGGGTCCACGGTCGCCGTGCCGCCGGTGACCCGGACGCGTATCCCGTCCTGGTCCTCCTCGGGCGACCCGGTCGCGACGGTCGGCACCAGCGCGCCCGCCACGCAGGCCCCCGCTGTGAGCAGCGCCGCGCGGCGCTTCGTCAGGTTCCATGGCATGCCGGCGGACGCTAGGCGCGGGTTCTAAGAGCGGCCTCTTAGAACCCCGCGCAAACGGCCCCGGGCCCACGTCCAAGACGTGGGCCCGGGGCCGTAGAGCTTCAGATACGGGTGTCAGCCCTGGGCAGCAGCCCGCGCTTCGCGGCGATTGTCGCGGAAGGCGTTCACCCGCCGCGCCGTCGCGAAGAGCGGGATGACCGCGGCCATCACGATCTGCAGCGAGCAGCCGGTCTGCAGCAGCAGCTGTGCGCCGGGCGCGTCGAGCGCCCAGGACGCCAGGCAGCCCATGCTGATCGCCGCCCAGATGAGGGTGGCGAGCGCCAGCCGGCCGCGCGGCTTCGGGTACTCGACGCGGCTCACCATCAGCCACGCCACGCCCACGATCGCCAGCAGCGTCGGGATGAACGGCAGCTCGAGCAGCACCACGGAGATGACCGTCAGCGCCCCGAAGGGCGACGGCAGCCCCTGGAAGCCCCCGCCGGGGACCTCCGTGCACGAGAACCGCGCAAGCCGGAGCACCACCGCCAGCAGGACGACCACCGCGGCGACCGCGGAGATCCGCTCGTGCGCGCCCTCGGTGACCATGCCGTAGACCAGCACGAAGTACGCCGGCGCCAGGCCGAAGCTGATCAGGTCGGAGAGGTTGTCCAGCTCCGCGCCCATGGCCGAGGAGCGCAGCTTGCGCGCGACCAGGCCGTCGAAGAGGTCGAAGACCGAGGCCAGCAGCATGAGCATCACAGCGGTAGCGGCGCTGTGCCTGGCCATGCCGCCGTCGCCCTCGCCGGTGATGTGCGGCATCAGGACGCCGGTCGTCGTGAAGTAGACCGCCAGGAAGCCGCAGGTGGCGTTCGCGAGGGTCAGGGTGTCCGCGATGGACAGCCGCGTCGACAGCGGCATGTCGTCATCGTCGTCCGCGGCGGGCTCGGGGACCCACTGCGCGTCGGCTGAGGTACTGGGATCAGTCACGGTCAAGGCGTGTCACCCCCGCGGTAGTGGCCTGGCCGACCTCGACGGCCGGCTCGACGCCCTCCGGGAGGTAGACGTCGACACGCGAGCCGAACCGGATGAGTCCGATCCGCTCGCCCTGCTCGACCTTCGCCCCGGCGTCCACGTACGGCACGATGCGGCGCGCCACGGCGCCGGCGATCTGGATCATCTCCACATCGCCGATCTCCGTGTCGAAGTGCCACACGACGCGCTCGTTGTTCTCGGACTCCTTGTTGAACGCCGGTACGTAGCCGCCGGGGATGTGCTCGACGGAGGCCACCGAGCCCGCGAGTGGGGCGCGGTTGACGTGGACATTGAGGGGGCTCATGAAGATCGCGACGCGGGTGCGCCCGTCCTTCCACGGCATGATGCTCTGCACCACGCCGTCAGCCGGGGAGATCACGCGGCCGGTGGCGATCTCTCGCTCCGGGTCGCGGAAGAACCACAGCATGCCCGCCGCGAGAGCGGTGGAGGGCACGGCTGCGGCCGCCCACTTACCCGAGCGGCGGGAGCGGGCGAGGCTGACGGCTGCGGTGGCCAAGGTCGGCAGGAGCCACGGCGAAGCGCCGCGCGCCAGGCTCACCTTCCGAGGTGCCTGGCTGCGCGGTGCTGAGGGGTTGCTGTGGGGCATGAATGACCTTCGTAGCGGAGGATGCCGCGTAGACAAGGGGGACGGCGGCTTCCCGGGATGTTATCGGTTGACACCGGCAACTCGGCAAGCGCGCGTGGGTAGTCCACACCCGTAAAACGGTGACTGGGGGTCACCTGGTTCCCGGACGGGCTGCCCCAAACGAGACATTCACCCTTGGCTCTTGTACTCCTCGAGTAGTCGGCGTCCAATGATCATTTTCTGGATCTCGGCGGTACCTTCACCGATCAGCAGCATGGGCGCCTCCCGGTAAAGACGCTCGATCTCGTACTCCTTGGAGAAGCCGTATCCGCCATGGATGCGGAAGGCGTCCTCCACAACTTCTTTGCAGTATTCGGAGGCGAGGTACTTCGCCATGCCTGCTTCGAGGTCGTTCCGTTCCCCGGTGTCCTTTTTGCGTGCTGCTCTCACCATCATCGCATGGGCGGCCTCGACCTTGGTAGCCATCTCGGCCAGCCGGAACTGAATCGCCTGGTGCTGGGCGATCTGCTTGCCGAAGGTGTGTCGCTGCTGGGCGTAGTCGATACCCAGCTCGAATGCACGCTGTGCGACGCCGCAGCCACGCGCCGCTACATTCACCCGGCCGACCTCGACACCGTCCATCATTTGGTAAAAACCTCGGCCCGTCTCACCACCCAAGACACGGTTGGCCGGAATGCGTAGTCCGTCCATGATCAACTCGGTGGTGTCGACGCCCTTGTAGCCCATCTTGTCGATCTTCCCGGGGATGGTGAGCCCTGGTCGGACCTCCCCGAAGCCGGGCTCCTTCTCCACCAGGAAGGTGGTCATCTTCTTGTGCGGCGGGGCGTCCGCCGGCTGCCCCTCGTCCGTGCGACAGAGCACGGCTACGAGAGTTGACGAGCCGCCGTTGGTGAGCCACATCTTCTGGCCGGTGAGGGAGTAGTGATCTCCGTCACGAACACCCTTGGAAGTGATGGCCGACACGTCCGAGCCGAGCGCCGGCTCGGACATGGAGAAGGCGCCGCGCACCTCTCCGGTGGCCATCCGGGGGAGGAAGTAGTCCTTCTGCTCCTGGGTGCCGTGCTGCTTGATCATGTACGCCACGATGAAGTGCGTGTTGATGATCCCCGACACGCTCATCCAGCCGCGGGCGATCTCCTCGACGCACAGCGCGTACGTGAGAAGGGACTCACCGAGGCCGCCGTACTCCTCCGGGATCATCAGGCCGAAGAGGCCGAGTTCCTTGAGGCCGTCGACTATCTGCTGCGGGTACTCGTCCTTGTGCTCCAGTTCCGTAGCCACCGGGAGGATCTCTTTGTCGACAAAGTCCCGGACGGTGGACAGGATTTCCTGCTGGATGTCGGTCAGACCCTCGGTCTGCGCGAGACGGCCCATGGTCAGCGCTCCTGAAGTTCCGGGCGGCCGGGCTGCTCGCCGCCGCGCTCCTTGATGTAGGTGGCCGTCGGGACCATCACCTTGCGCTTGAACACGCAGACGAGGGTGCCGTCCTGCTTGTAGCCCTTGGTCTCGACGTGGACGATCCCGCGGTCGTCCTTCGACTTGGACGGCCACTTGTCCAGGACCGTCGTCTCGCCGTAGATGGTGTCGCCGTGGAAGGTCGGCGCCACGTGCTTCAGCGACTCGATCTCCAGGTTGGCGATCGCCTTCCCGGACACGTCCGGGACGGACATGCCCAGCAGCAGCGAGTAGATGTAGTTGCCCACGACGACGTTCTTGCCGAAGTCGGTCGTCCGCTCCGCGTAGTTCGAGTCCATGTGGAGCGGGTGGTGGTTCATGGTGAGAAGGCAGAAGAGGTGGTCGTCGTACTCGGTGACCGTCTTGCCGGGCCAGTGCTTGTAGACCGCGCCGACCTCGAACTCCTCATAGGTGCGTCCGAACTGCATCTCGCTCAGGCCTCCGGCGGGGTGAAGGTGGTCGTACGGTGCATGCCGGCCGCGCGGCCCTTGCCGGAGATGACCAGCGCCATCTTGCGGCTGGCCTCGTCGATCATCTCGTCGCCGAGCATCGCCGAGCCCTTCTTGCCGCCCGCCTCTGACGTGTAGTACTCGTACGCGTCCAGGATCAGCTCGGCGTGGTCGTAGTCCTCCTGGGAGGGCGAGAAGACCTCGTTCGCCGCCGTCACCTGGCCCGGGTGCAGCACCCACTTGCCGTCGAAGCCGAGCGCGGCCGCGCGGCCCGCGACGGTGCGGAAGCCGTCGACGTTCTTGATCTGCAGGTACGGGCCGTCGATCGCCTGGAGGTCGTTGGCGCGGGCGGCCATCAGGATCTTCATGAGGATGTAGTGGTACGCGTCCGCGTCGTAGCCCGGCGGCTGCTCGCCGACGACCAGGGACTTCATGTTGATGGAGGCCATGAAGTCGGCCGGGCCGAAGATGATGGTCTCCAGCCGGGGGGAGGCCTCGGCGATGGCGTTCACGTTGTTCAGGCCGCGGGCGTTCTCGATCTGCGCCTCGATGCCGATGCGGCCGACCTCGAAGCCCATGGTCTTCTCGATCTGGGTGAGGAGCAGGTCGAGCGCCACCACCTGCTGGGCGTCCTGCACCTTCGGCAGCATGATGCAGTCGAGGTTGGGGCCCGCACCCTCGACGACCGTCACCACGTCGCGGTAGGTCCACTCGGTGGTCCAGTCGTTGACCCGCACGACGCGCGTCTTGCCGGTCCAGTCACCCTCGTTCAGGAACTTCACGATGGTGTGCCGGGCGTCCGGCTTCGCCAGCGGCGCGCAGGCGTCCTCCAGGTCCAGGAAGACCTGGTCGGCCTCGAGCCCCTGCGCCTTCTCCAGGAAGCGCGGGTTGGAGCCCGGTACGGCCAGGCAGGAACGCCGGGGGCGCAGGCGGTTGACGGGGGCGGTCATGCGGGGACCTCCAGGGGGTCGAGCTTTCCAGCGGTGCGAATCTCATCGACGATACGGCCGATGATCTCCGTAAGGTCGAAGTCCTTGGGTGTGAAGACGGCGGCCACTCCGGCGGCCCTGAGCGCCTCGGCGTCGGCGGCCGGGATGATGCCGCCGGCGATGACCGGGACGTCGTCGACGCCCGCGGCGTGCAGCCGCTCCAGCACGTCCGGGACGAGCGCGGCATGCGAGCCGGAGAGGATCGACAGGCCGACGCAGTGCACATCCTCGGCGATGGCGGCGTTCACGATCTGCTCGGGCGTGAGCCTGATGCCCTGGTAGACCACCTCGAAGCCGCAGTCGCGGGCGCGGACGGCGATCTGCTCGGCGCCGTTGCTGTGCCCGTCGAGGCCGGGCTTGCCGACCAGGAGGCGGAGCTTCCCCACGCCCAGGTCGGCGGCGGTGCGGTCGACCTTGTCCCGGACACGGGACAGCGGGGAGCCCGCCTCGCCCGCCACGGCGAGCGGGGCGGAGCTGACGCCCGTAGGAGCGCGGAACTCGCCGAAGACGTCCCGCAGCGCCCACGCCCACTCGCCGGTGGTGACGCCGGCGCGGGCGCATTCGAGGGTGCGCTCCATCAGGTTCTCGTCGCCCGCGGCGCCCGCCTTGAGGGCGGAGATGGCCTTCTGGGCGTGCTCGTCGTCGCGGTGCAGGCGCCAGTCGTGCATGGCGCCGACGACCCGGGCCTCGTTCTCCGGGTCCACCGTCATGATGGCCGTGTCGAGGTCGGCGGTGAGCGGGCTGGGCTCGGACTCGGTGTAGCTGTTGACCCCGATGATCTTCTCCTCGCCCGCCTCGATACGGGCCCGGCGCTCGGCGTGCGAGGAGACCAGCTGCGACTTGAGGTACCCGGACTCGACGGCGGCGAGGGCGCCGCCCAGGTCCTGGATGTGCTCGATCTCGGCGAGCGCCGCCTCGGTCAGCTCGGCGGTCTTCGCCTCGACGACCTTCGAGCCCTCGAAGAGGTCCTCGTACTCCAGCAGGTCGCTCTCCTGGGCGAGGACCTGCTGGATCCGCAGCGACCACTGCTGGTCCCAGGGCCGGGGGAGGCCCAGGGCCTCGTTCCAGGCGGGGAGCTGGACGGCGCGGGCGCGGGCGTCCTTGGAGAGGGTGACGGCCAGCATCTCCAGGACGATCCGCTGGACGTTGTTCTCCGGCTGCGCCTCGGTCAGGCCGAGGGAGTTGACCTGGACGCCGTAACGGAAGCGCCGATGCTTGGCGCTCTCGATCCCGTAGCGCTCCCGGGTGATCTTGTCCCAGATGCGGTTGAAGGCCCGCATCTTGCACATCTCCTCGACGAACCGGACGCCGGCATTGACGAAGAAGGAGATCCGCGCGACCACGTCGCCCATCTTGTCCTGCGGCACCTGTCCGCTGTCCCGGACGGCGTCCAGGACGGCGATCGCGGTGGACATGGCGTAGGCGATCTCCTGGACGGGAGTCGCCCCGGCCTCCTGCAGGTGGTAGCTGCAGATGTTGATCGGGTTCCACTTGGGGATGTGCGCGACGGTGTACGCGATCATGTCCGTCGTCAGCCGGAGGGAGGGGCCCGGCGGGAAGACGTACGTCCCCCGCGACAGGTACTCCTTCACGATGTCGTTCTGGGTTGTCCCGGACAGCTTGGTGATGTCCGCGCCCTGCTCCTCGGCGACCACCTGATAGAGCGCCAGCAGCCACATCGCGGTGGCGTTGATGGTCATCGAGGTGTTCATCTGGTCGAGCGGGATGCCGTCCAGCAGCTTGCGCATGTCGCCCAGGTGCGAGACCGGGACCCCGACCCGGCCGACCTCGCCGCGGGCGAGGATGTGGTCGGGGTCGTAACCGGTCTGCGTCGGCAGGTCGAAGGCGACCGACAGGCCGGTCTGGCCCTTGGCGAGGTTGCGCCGGTAGAGGGCGTTGGACGCCTCGGCGGTGGAGTGCCCCGCGTAGGTCCGCATCAGCCAGGGCCGGTCCTTGGGGGGCCGTTCTGCCGGTGCCATCAGATGTTCCGGAAGCGGTTGATGGCGTCGAGGTGCGTGGCGCGCTTCTCCTCGTCGCGCACGCCCAGGCCCTCCTCGGGGGAGAGGCAGAGCACGCCGACCTTGCCCTGGTGGAGGTTCTTGTGCACGTCGTACGCGGCCTGGCCGGTGTCCTCCATCGAGTACGTCCGGGACAGCGTCGGGTGGATCTTGCCCTTGGCGATGAGGCGGTTGGCCTCCCAGGCCTCGCGGTAGTTGGCGAAGTGGGAGCCGATGATGCGCTTCAGGGACATCCACAGGTAGCGGTTGTCGTACTGGTGCATGTAACCGGAGGTCGAGGCGCAGGTGGTGATGGTGCCGCCCTTGCGGGTGACGTACACGGAGGCGCCGAAGGTCTCGCGTCCCGGGTGCTCGAAGACGATGTCGATGTCCTCGCCGCCGGTCAGCTCGCGGATGCGCTTGCCGAAGCGCTTCCACTCCTTCGGGTCCTGGGTGTTCTCGTCCTTCCAGAACTTGTAGTCCTCGGCGTTGCGGTCGATGATCGCGTCGGCGCCCATGGCGCGGCAGATGTCGGCCTTCTGCCGGCTGGAGACCACGCAGATCGGGTTGGCACCGCCGGCGAGCGCGAACTGGGTCGCGTACGAGCCGAGTCCGCCGCTCGCGCCCCAGATCAGGACGTTGTCGCCCTGCTTCATGCCGGCGCCGTTACGGGACACCAGCTGCCGGTACGCGGTGGAGTTGACCAGGCCCGGGGCCGCGGCCTCCTCCCAGGAGAGGTGGTCGGGCTTGGGCATCAGCTGGTTGGACTTCACCAGGGCGATCTCGGCGAGGCCGCCGAAGTTGGTCTCGAAGCCCCAGATGCGCTGCTCCGGGTCGAGCATCGTGTCGTTGTGGCCGTCGGCCGATTCGAGCTCGACGGACAGGCAGTGCGCGACGACCTCGTCGCCGGGCTTCCAGGCGTTGACGCCGGGGCCGGTCTGCAGCACCACGCCCGCGAGGTCGGAGCCGATGACGTGGTACGGCAGGTCGTGGCGCTTGGTGAGCTCGCTGACGCGGCCGTAGCGCTCGAGGAAGCCGAAGGTGGAGAGCGGCTCGAAGATGCTCGTCCACACGGAGTTGTAGTTGACCGAGCTGGCCATGACGGCCACCAGGGCCTCGCCAGGGCCGAGTTCCGGGGTGGCGACGTCCTCGACGTGGAGCGACTTGCGGGGGTCCTTGTCCTTGGTGGACAGGCCCTCGAACATGTCGGTCTCGTCCTTGTGGACCGTCACCGCCCGGTAGTGGTCCGGGATGGTCAGCGCCGCGAAGTCGGCGGGGGTGGTGTCGGCGGCCATGATGGCGTCGCGGATCTCGTTCACGGTGTGCCTCCGGCGGAAAGCGGTGCCCGTGCGGGGCGCTTGAGGGACGTCGGGTGCAGCTGCCGTCGGTTCGGTGTGCCTGCGGCGAGCGCGATGGCGCTCGTTCCGGTCTGTGACGGGACCGGGGGGACCGGGCGGGCCAGCGGGTGCGCTGGCTGGGACAGCCGGCTCGCGGAGTTGCGCTACGAGCCGGCCGCCCGGATGTCCTCACCGTATGGCACGCGGTGCCAGCTGACAAGACACTGGGTGCCAGCAATCTTTCCGGCGTACCGCTGGGGTGACCGAGTCGGCCTGGTGCATCCTTTCCGGATGCCCGGACTTCGCAGCCGCCTCGTGTCCGTAGCGCTCGCCGGTCTGTGCACCGCGGGGTTGCTGAGCCTCGCCGGCTGCTCGGTGGACCAGGCGGTCGAGCGGGGCGAGGACCCGCTGCCGGGCTGGTCGAAGTCCCGGGAGCGGGACGCGGGCGAGGCCAACCGCGACGACATCGACGGCGACGGCCACGCCGACGCCGTGATCGGCGATCACGTGGCCCTCGCCCGGCCGGGCAGCAAGGACCCGGCCGCCGCCCTCCGCCGCGCCGAGCCGTTGCCCCCTCTGCCCGCCCCGAAAGGCCTCGAGCCGTTCCCGGGCGAGGCCCCCACCGCCCGCACCGGCGATCTCGACGACGACGGCTACGCCGACATCGCCGTCGTACAGACCCTGCAGGGCGAGCGGCGCGCGGAGGGGAACAAGACCGAGGGCTACACGGTCCCGGTGCAGCGCGTCGTCTGGAGCGGCCCGGACGGCGTCGGCGAGGTCACCGAGCTCCCCGGGAAGTTCGGCAAGATCACCGCCATCGGCGACTTCGACGGCGACGGCGCCCTCGACCTCCTCACCCTCGGCCCGGCGGCCACCGAGTCCGACCACAAGGGCAAGCGCCAGTGGGCCACCGTGCTGCACGGCCCGCTGAACCGGGCGGGCGCGCGGCCCCGCACCACCACCCGGATCGACGTCGGCTACGACGGCTGGGTGCCGGTGGCGCACGCCGTCGTCGGTGACTTCGACGGCGACGGGCGCGACGACCTGGTGACCAAGGCCGAATGCGGGGAGGAAGACGGCCGTCTGGAGGGTGACGCCCCCGACCTCGACGACGCCACGTACTACCGCGGCACCAAGGAGGGCCTCGAGAACGCCGGCTCCGTACCGGGCATCACCGAAGGTGACACGCCCGTCCTGGCCGCGGACTTCAACGGCGACGGGCGCGACGACATCCTCGGCGCCAACTCCTACGACGGCGAGGCGGGCGGAAGCATCGTCTACGGCGCCGCGGACGGACCGGGCGAGGGCCGCAAGTCCACCAGCCTGACCGGCGGCTGGGTGCCCGGCGGCGTCGCGGGCGAGTGGAACGGCGACCGGCGGGCCGACGTCGCCATGCGCGACACCGTCGGCGACCGGATGCACGGGGAAGTGTCGGTGAGCGGCACCCGTATCGACGCGTACGAACTCGCCCTCGCCGGCGATGCGAAGCGCAAGGGCTACGCGTCCGGTTTCGCCCGGGAGGTGTACGGCGCGGATCTCGACGCGGACGGGACCGACGAGCTGGTGCTCAGCCACAACGGCTTCCACAAGCCGCGCAAGGACCCCGGCTACTGGATCCTGCGGGGCACCAGGAGCGGGCCGTCGATGACGGGCCGGTCTTCGTCAGGACGAAGGACTTGCGGAGGAGCTAGCGCTTACCCGGCGTTTGAAGGTTTCGCCCAGGCATCCTGCGGCGCGGTCCGTAAAACCTTCACCGCACGGTTCAATGAGACCGTTGAAGGCATGGAAAACGCGAAGTTCGTTCTCGAGGTCGACCTGTCCGCCGACACCTTCCGCGCCGACGCCGCCGGCGAGCTCGGTCGCATCCTGCGCTACTGGGGTGGCAGCCTCCGCCACTACGAGCTCACGCCGGGCACCGCCGAGACGATCTACGACTCGGCGTACAACGAGGCAGGGACCTGGCGGATCAGTCCGAAGGGTGCTTGAGGGCCTTCTCGATCGTGCGCATGACCTCGCTCAGCGGCGCGTCCGTGCGGGTCACCGTCACCAGCACCTCGTCGGAGCTCCGCGCCGTGGCCGTCGTCGCCGCCCCGCCGGAGCCCGAGACCCGGCCGCGGCGGCCGATGCCCGCGCCGAAGGTCTCCCTGACCACCTCGAAGGCGTGGTCGAGCTGGCCCTCCACATCGCCCTGGCCGCCGGCCCGCAGCCAGCGGCGCAGGACGTGGTTGTGCGCCGTGACCACCGCGGACGCCGCGACCTCCGCCAGCAGCGGGTCGTCGTCGCCGTCGCGGTGGGCGCCCTCGTCGAAGTGGCCGAGGAGATAGCGGGTGAAGACCCGCTCGTAGCGCGAGACCGAGGCGATCTCGCGCTCGCGGAGCGTCGGGACCTCGCGGGTGAGCTGGTAGCGCTCCACCGAGACCGCGGGGGAGGCCGCGTACATCCGCATGACCTCCTTGATCCCGCGGCAGATCGTGTCCAGCGGGTTCTCGTGCGCGGGGGCCGCGTCGAGCACCGCGATCACGCGGTCCAGGGTGTCGTCGTGGTCCGGGAAGATCGCCTCTTCCTTGGAGCGGAAGTGCCGGAAGAAGGTCCGCCGGGCCACCCCGGCCGCCGCCGCGATCTCGTCGACGGTGGTCGCCTCGTACCCCTTCGTCGCGAACAGCTCCATCGCTGCCGCCGCGAGCTCGCGGCGCATCTTGAGTCTCTGACCCGCGGCTGTGGTGCGGGCGGCGGACGTCTTCTGGGCGGCGGCAGGCTGGGGCTGGGACATGACTGGAACGTACTCCATAGGTCGGTGGGAAACGTACTCCATTGCCTGGTGGCCGGGCCGTCCCGGGCCCCGGCCCGCCGCTCGCCGCGAGGTCAGCGCCGCGCGTACTCCCGGAAGCCCCGCCCGGTCTTACGGCCCAGGCACCCGGCCGCCACCAGGTGCTCGAGCAGCGGCGCCGGGGCCAGACCCGGGTCGCGGAACTCGCGGTGCAGCACCCGCTCGATGGCGAGCGAGACGTCCAGGCCGACCACGTCCAGGAGCTCGAAGGGCCCCATCGGATAGCCGCCGCCCAGCTTCATCGCGGTGTCGATCGCGTCGGGAGTCGCGTAGTGCTCCTGGACCATCTTCACGGCGTTGTTCAGGTACGGGAACAGCAGCGCGTTCACGATGAAACCGGCCCGGTCGCCGCAGTCCACCGGGTGCTTGCGGAGCCGCCCGGTGACCTCGCGGACGGTCGCGTGCACGTCGTCGGCGGTGAGCACCGTGCGGACCACCTCGACCAGCTTCATGGCCGGGGCGGGGTTGAAGAAGTGCATGCCGATGACGTCCTGCGGGCGGCTCGTCGCCCGCGCGCAGGCGATCACCGGCAGCGACGACGTGGTCGTCGCCAGCACCGCGCCCGGCTTGCAGATCTTGTCGAGGGTGGCGAAGAGCTGCTGCTTCACCTCGAGGTCCTCGGCCACCGCCTCGACCGCCAGGTCGGCCTCCGCGAGGCCGTCCAGGGAGCCGACGGGCGCGATGCGCTCCAGCGCCGTCTCGCGGGCCTCGGCGGACATCCGGCCCTTGTCGACAGAGCGCTGAAGTGACTTGGCGATACGTGCCTTTGCCGACTCGGCCTTCTCCAGCGAACGGGCCGCGAGGACGACGTCGTAACCGCCCTTCGCGAACACTTCCGCGATCCCGCTCGCCATCGTCCCGGACCCGGCGATCCCGACGCTGCGCACCTCGCGCGCCGGCGCCTGCCCGGCGCCGCCCGCGGCCGGGGTCTCGGCATCCGCCACCACCGTGGCGCTGCCCGGCGTCTCGTACGTGTAGAAGCCGCGGCCCGCCTTCCGGCCGGTCAGCCCCGCCGCGCTGAGGTGCCCCAGGATCGGCGCGGGCGCGTGCAGCCGGTCGCGCGATGCCTTGTACATCGCCTCCAGCACCGTCCGGGCCGTATCGACGCCGATCAGGTCGAGCAGCGCCAGCGGACCCATCGGCAGGCCGCAGCCCAGCTTCATCGCCGCGTCGATGTCCTCGCGGGTCGCGTACTTCGACTCGTACATCGCCGCGGCCTGGTTGAGATAGCCGAACAGCAGCCCGTCGGCGACGAAGCCTGGCCGGTCGCCGACCGCGACCGGTTCCTTGCCGAGCTCGCGGGCGAGCGCGGTCACCGCCTGCACGGCCTGCGGGTCGGTGAGCACCGACGACACCACCTCGACGAGCTTCATCGCCGGGGCGGGGTTGAAGAAGTGCAGGCCCAGGACGCGTTCGGGGTGGGCGGAGTCGGCGGCGAGGCGGGTGACCGACAGCGCGTTGGTGCCGGTGGCCACGATCGCGTCGGGGCGCAGCACGCGGTCGAGCGACGCGAAGACGTCCCGCTTCAGCTCCTCGCTCTCCGGCACCACCTCGACCACCAGGTCCGCGTCCGCGGCCGCCTGGATGTCGGAGAAGGTACGGAACCGGGCGAGGACGTCGCGGCGTTCGGCGCCGGTGAGCCGCTCGCGCTCCACGGCGCGGGCCGTCGAGCGCTCCAGCGCGGCGACCGCCTGCGCGGCGGCGGCCTCGCTGACGTCGATGCCGATGACCTCGCGGCCTGCGCGGGCCAGCACCTCGGCGATACCTGTGCCCATGGTGCCAAGGCCGACGACGGCGACAACGGGGAAGGGGACATTACGGTCCATCGCGGACTCCAAGCTGCAAGTCTCGCCCCGGCGGCGGGGCATGGCGACTGATGAGGGGTCGAGCCCGGGCCATGGCAACGCACACGCCCATGGCGGGGCTCGTGAAGGGTGGAGAGCTGCGACCGGCCCTGTCCCGGGGCCGGGCCGTACTGAAAAGTCGCCGAACCGACTGCAAGCTTGGCGGCTGCGTCACCAGCCGCACGGACGCTCCAGGGCGTCCGTGTCTTCGACGTTAACTCAGCAGTAGCCAAATGCGCCAGGGGGCCTCACATATGAGCGGTTGTGAAGCAGGGCACGTACCCGGCACCTCTTTGGGGTGAAGAAATGGCCGGTCATGGGCTCTCAGCGGGCGCGGATTTCCCTACCCTGAGGGGCGTAACACCTAAAAGGGGGCGGTATGGACGACGAGTTCACAGCGCTGACACGCCGGGTGCAAGCCGAATTGCACGGACATGCCGCATGGGCCGCCTATGAACGCGTCGTCTCCCTGGCGCGGGCGGCGGCCGTCAACTCCACCGCCCGCGACACCCTCGCCGGATATCTGGACGCGCCCGCGCAGCCGCTGTGGGCGCGCGAGGTGGCGGCGTACGCGCTGGGCGCGGCCGGCGACCGGCGCGCCTTCGAAACGCTCGTGCTGCTGCTCAACTACCGCGATCCGGCCCGCGGCGCGACCGCCGCCGACGCTCTCGCCAAACTCGGCGACCCGCGCACCGCCCGCGCCGCGGCCGCGCTCGCCACCAACCCGCTGCGCACCTCCTACGCGCGGCACGCCGTCCTGCTGCTCGGCCGGCTCCGGGCACCGGAGTCGGTGCCGGCGCTGATCAGCACCCTGGAGCGGCTGGTCCGCGGGCCCGACCACCACTGGCCGGTGGCGAACGCCTGCATCGCCGGGCTCGGCGCGGCGGCGGACGAGCGGGCGATCCCGGTGCTCACCTCGGCTCGGGTCTTCCCGGAGCTGCGGGACACGGCGGCGGAGGCGCTCGCCCGGATCTGGCGGCAGGCGCCGCCGTCGAGCTCCAGCGCCTGAGGGGGCGCGGTCCGCGGCCCCCGCGCTCACCGTCCGGCGTGCCGGCGCAGCAGCTCCCGGGCGGTGGCGGCCATCGCCTCGTCGACCATCTCGCCCTCGAAGGCCACGGCGCCGGCGCCGCGGGCCCGCGCCTGCTCGACGGCGGCGATCAGGCGGGCGGCGCGGTCGAGTTCCTCCCGGGCGGGGGTGAACACCTCGTTGATCACGGGGACATGGCTCGGGTGGATCGCCATCATCCCGGCGTAGCCGAGCGAACGGTTCTGCGCCGCGAAGGTGCGCAGCCCGTCGAGGTCGCCGACGCGGGTCCACAGCCCCGCGACCGGGTGCGGAGCGCCGGCGGCCCGCACGTCCAGCAGCGCGCGGGCGCGGAGGTGGTACGTCTCCGTGCCCTCCGGGCTCCAGCGATAGCCGATGGCGCGCTCGACGTCACCGCCGGCGCCGGTGACCGCGCCCGCGTACGCGACCCGGGGCGCGGCCGCCGCGCAGTCGCGGGCGGCGTGCAGGGCGGTGGCCGTCTCCAGCAGCGGGAGCAGGGCGAAGTGGCCGTACGGCAGGCCGTGTTCGCGTTCCGACCAGGTGAGCAGGCGGTCGGCCAGGCGGATGTCGTCAGGGCCGGTGACCTTCGGCAGCACGATGCCGGTGAGGCCGGGACGGGCGAGGGCGCGCAGCTCCTCGGCGGCTGCCCAGCGGTCGAGCGGGTTGATCCGTACGAAGAGCGCCGGGCCGCCGTCCGCGTCGTCGACGGCCGCGGCCACCTGGTCGCGGGCAGCCGCCTTGCCGTCCTCGGGGACCGCGTCCTCCAGGTCGAGGATGACCGCGTCCGCCCCGCAGGCGCGCGCCTTCGGCAGCAGGTCCGTACGGCTGCCGGGGACGAAAAGCAGGGACCGGAGAAGGGCGCGGGCGGCCGGCCCAGATGACGTCCGGGCGGCCGGCTCAGATGACATCGCGCTCCTCCAGCTCCGCCAGCTCGCCCTCGCCGAGGCCCAGCCACTCGCGGTAGACGAGGTCGTTGTCCTGGCCGAGGGCCGGACCGGTGCGCCACACCTTCCCTGGCTGCTGCCGGAAGTGCGGGAGGACCGCCTGCATCCGTACGGGCCCCAGGTCGGCGTCGGCCACCGTGACGATGTCCGCGCGCTCGGCGTAGACGGGGTCGGCGGCGATGTCGGCGGCGCTGAACACCCGCGAGGCCACCACCTCCGCTGCCGCGAAGGCCGCCAGGCACGCGTCCGCGGTGCGCTCCGCGACCCAGGCGCGCAGGCCGTCGTCGAGGCGGCCGCGGGCGGCGTACTGCTGCTCGGAGGTGGCGAATTCGGTCTCGTCCCAGCCGAGGAGGCGGGCGACGTTACGCACCGAGCGCACCGTCGCGGAGGTGACGGTGATCCACTCGCCGTCGCCGGAACGGTAGGTGTTGATCACGGCGGCGGGCGCCACGGCGAGCTGGTTGCCGGAGCGTTCCGGGACGCTGCCCAGCTGGTCGTGCACGATGACCTGCCATTCGATGAGCCGGTACAGCGGCTCGAAGAGCGCGAGATCGATCCATTCGCCCTCAAAGCCGGGGTCCGTCTCGCGGCGGTGCAGCGCGGCGAGCACGGCGTACGCGCCCATCAGGCCGGTGACCGCGTCGCCGTGCGAGAAGCCGGTGTGCACGGGCGGTCCTTCGGCGAAGCCGGTCAGGTGCACGACCCCGCTGCGCGCCTCGCCGACCTTGCCGAAGCCGGGCTCGTCGGCGCGGGTGGAGGTGGCCCCGTAACCGGATATCTGCAGCAGCACCGCCCTGGGGTTGAGGCGGTGCACCGCCTCCCAGTCCAGGCCCCAGGCGCGCAGCCGGCCGGCGCGCAGGGTGACGATGACGACGTCGGCCCAGGCGACGAGGCGGTGGGCGAGGGCGCGGCCCGAGGCGTGGTGCAGGTCGAGGGTGACGGAGCGCTTGTTGCGGCCCGCGACCTTGAACCACAGCGGGTGGCCGTCTTTTACGGGACCCATCGCGCGGGCCGCGTCGCCGGTGCCCGGCGGCTCCACGTGGACGACGTCGGCGCCCTGGTCGGCGAGCATGGAGCCGGCCAGCGGCCCGGCCACCACATGCGCGAATTCCACCACCTTCAGCCCGCTCAACTGCCCCTGCCCGCCGCCCTGCCCACGCTCGTCCGCCACCATCGCGCTCCCTGTGCTCGCTTCCAGCGGCTTTCAGGGTGACCAGGCCGGGGAATGCCCGTCCAGCAAGAAATCTCCATGAATCCATGCGACTTGCGCATGAATCGAGGGCGGGCCGGGCTGCTACGCCCAGGTCACCCCCGGCGGCAGCGGGCGCTCTTCGGCGCGGAACGCCTGCAAGGTGTCGAGGAAGTGCTGCGCCGTGAGCGGCAGCGGGCGGCGGGCCCGTAGCGCGATGTCCAGGCGGCGGTCGACGACCGGGCCGGTGAGCGGCCGGTGCACCAGGGCGCCGGCGCCCAGCAGCGGCAGGACGAGCGCGGGCAGGGCGGTGACGCCGAGTCCGGCCGCCACCAGGCCGCCGACCGTGGCCACGCTGCCCGCCTCGGCGGCCGGCGCGGTCCGCGCGTCGACCTGCGCGAACGCCGCGTCCACCAGGCGCCGTACGCTCGACTCCCGGCCGACCGCCAGGAACGGCTCGCGGGCCAGCTCCTCCCAGCCGACCGCCTCCTGCTCGCCCCGCTCCGCCAGCGGATGCCCCTCGGGCAGCACCGCCACGAACCGGTCGCGGACCAGCGGGCGGTGCTCCAGCTGACCCGACGGCTCGCCGGTGGTGATCGCGAAGTCGGCGTCGCCCGCCAGCACCCGGCCCAGCACCGACTGCTCCAGGCCGTCCATGATCTGCACCGCCACCCGCGGCCGCCGTTCGCGGAAGCCGGAGATCACCCCGGGCAGCAGCACCGCCGCGACCGACGGCAGCGTGGCTACGGCGACGGTGCCGGACTCGCCGAGCAGGAAGCGCTGCAGCTCCTTCATGCCGGACCGGTGCGCGTTCACGATCTGCTCGGCTATCCGCAGCGCCTCGACGCCCGCGGCGGTCAGCTGGACGTTACGGGTGTCCCGTTCCAGCAGCTGGGCGCCGACCTGCCGCTCCAGGTCGGCGACCGCGCGGCTGAGCGAGGACTGGGAGACGTGCAGTTGCGCGGCGGCCGCGGTGAAGCTGGCGGCCCGGGCGACGGCGGCGTACGCGCTCAGCTGGCGGAGGGTGGTGTCCATGGCCGGTGAGCGTAGGTCGCTATCGCCGCGCCGGACAGCCGGATTGATGCGGACAACGCATGAACACATCTCGGTTTGATGCTGGACGCCGATCTGTCGCCGCTTCGACACTCATCCGCATGCCGGCGACTCTCGGATTCCTCACCATCGGCCTGTTCCTGTTGCTCACCATGACGAAGCGGGTCTCCGTCCTGGTGGCGCTCGTGCTGCTCCCGGTCCTCGCCGCCCTCGTCGGCGGCCACGCCGGCGACCTCGGCGACATGGTGCTCACCGGCCTCACCACGGTGGCGCCGACCGGCATCATGATCGCCTTCGCGGTGCTGTACTTCTCGCTCATGGTCGATGCGGGCCTCTTCGACCCGCTGATCCGCGTGCTGCTGAAGTTCGCGCGCAACGACCCGGCGCGGGTCGCGGTCGCCACGGCGGTGCTGACGATGTGCGTGGCCCTGGACGGCGACGGAGCATCGACATTCCTCATTACGGTCTCCGCGCTGCTGCCGGTCTACCGGCGGCTGCGGATGAGCCCACTGGTGCTGTCAGGCGTGGTCTGCCTGGGCGCGGGCGTGATGAACATGGTCCCGTGGGGCGGGCCGACGGTCCGGGCGATGGCGGCGCTGAAGCTGGAGAGCTCGGAGGTCTTCACGCCGGTGCTGCCCGCGATGGGGGTCGGGATCCTCTGGGTGCTGCTGGCGGCGTATTGGATCGGGCGGCGGGAGCGACGCCGGCTGGCGGGGGAGAGCGGGGAGAGCGAGTCGAGCGAGGAGAGCAAGGCGAGCGCCGAGCCCGCCGGCCCGCAGGTCGCCCCGCTGCCGGGCGACGGCCCCGGCACCCCGCTGCTGCCCGCCGCCGAGACGCGGCCGCCTGCCTGGCTGATGGTCTTCAACGCTGCGCTCACCGTGGTGCTGCTCGTCGCCCTCGTCATGGAAGTGATGCCGCTGCCGGTGCTGTTCGCGCTCGCCTTCGCGGTGGCGCTGCTGGTCAACCACCCGACCTGGGAGCAGCAGCAGGCGCTGCTGGAGAAGCACGCCAGGAGCGTGGTGCTGGTCACCACCATGATCTTCGCGGCGGGGGTGTTCACCGGCGTGCTCACCGAGACGAAGATGATCACCGAGATGGCGCAGGCGCTGGTGGACGTGGTCCCCGACTCCTTCGGTGGCCATCTGCCGCCGCTGGTGGCCATCGCCGGGATGCCGCTCAGCCTTGCTTTCACGCCGGACGCGTTCTACTTCGGGGTGCTGCCGGTGCTCGCCGAGACGGCGGCCGGCTTCGGCACCGGGCAGGAGGAGATCGCCCGGGCCGCGATCCTCGGCCAGATGACCACGGGCTTCCCGCTCAGCCCGCTCACCGCCTCCACCTTCATCCTGCTCGGGATGAGCGGCGTCCAGCTCGGTGAGCACCAACGGTTCATCTTCCGCTGGGCGTTCGGCACCACGCTCGTGATGACGGCGGCGGCGCTGGCCACCGGCGCGATATCGCTCTGAGGGCACGACCAACGAAGGGAACGCCTGCGCATGCCCGAGCCCGAGTCCGTACCCGACCGTCACCCGCAACCGGCGCTCTCCCGCCGGACTCTCTGCGCCCTGGGCGCGGCCGCCGGCATCGGCGCGGCCCTGGCACCCGCGACCGCCGCCCGCGCGTCGGCCGGGCAGATCGCCGGTGAGCCGACCGGAGGGCCGCCCGACCCGTTCTTCGCCTACGACCGCCCCGCCGCCTACGGCGTCGTCCGCGAGGACGTCAAGGTCCCGCTGCGCGACGGCAGTCACCTCGCGGCCCAGCTCTACCGCCCCGCCGACGCCACCGGCCGGCCCGCGGCGGGGACCTTCCCCGGCATCGTGTACGAGTACACCGCGTACGCCCCCTCGCTGGAGCAATTCGGCACCGACGCCGCCTATTTCGTCCGCCGCGGCTACCTCGCGCTGGTCTGCCAGGTGCGCGGCGCGGGCGCCTCGCCGGGCACCGTCGACCCCTTCGGCCCGCAGGAGCAGCGCGACAACCACGACGCCATCGAATGGCTCGCCCGGCACGCCGCCTGCGCCGGCCGCATCGGGCAGATGGGCGTCAGCTACGGCGGCCACACCACGGTCCTCGCCGCGGCCAACCGCCCCCCGTCGCTGAAGGCGATCATCCCGGTCAACGCCATCTCCGACTGGTACGAGAACACCATCTACCGCGGCGGCATCTACTCCGCCCGGATCCGCGACTGGCAGCGCCAGTGGGCCCCCGGCACCCTCACCAGCTACGCCGAGCACCCGCTCCACGACGACTTCTGGCGCGACCGCAGCGTGAAGACCCGCTGGGACGCGCTCACCATCCCCATGCTGGGCATCAACGGCTGGTACGACCGCTACCGCGACGGCATGGTGCAGAACTACCTGGCCCGCCCCGACCACGTCTGGCTGGTCTCCGGCCCCTGGGAACACGGCTCACCGCAGGGCCAGTACGCCGGCATCGGCCCCGGCGGCTACCTCGCCTGGTGGGACCGCTGGCTGGCCGCGGACGCGCGGGCGCCCCTGCCCGCCGCGCACATCACCTCGTACGAGGTGCCGGGTCCCGGCGCGGGCGCGGGCTGGCAGCAGTTCGGCCAGTGGCCGCCGCCCGACGCCCGCCGCCGCACCCTCAGCCTGCGCGCCGACGGCTCGCTCCACACCGGCTCCGGCCGCCCGGCCACCACCGGCTTCGACGTCAACACCGGCACGGGAGCCCCCGGACCGCACCAGCAACTGACCTTCTCCACCCCGCCGTTGCGCCACGCCACGGTGCTCGCCGGCGACGCCACGGCCCGTATCCGCGCGGCCTTCACCGCCACCGACGGCAATATCGCGACGATCCTCTACGACCGGGCGCCCGACGGCAGCACCACCTGGATCACGGCCGGCTGGCTGAAGGCGAGCCACCGCCGCGGCCACACGGCACTCACCCCCGTTACCCCCGGCCGCGATCACGACCTCGACGTGCACCTGTGGCCGACGCACTACCGCCTCGCCGCCGGCCACCGGCTCGTGCTCCGGGTCTCCGCCGACGACTATCCGGAGATCGACTCGGACGCGCCGCCGGGTCGCGTGCGGCTACGGCTCGGGGCGGGTGGCTGCGCGCTGGACCTCATGGTCCGTACGCCGGGGTGACGCGAGCGCGGGGCGCGGTTAATGTCCGGTCATGGCCGTTGATTTGAATCACACCATCGTCGCCGCGCGGGACAAGAAGGAGTCGGCGGAATTCGTCGCCGGCATCCTGGGCCTCGAGGTCGGGCCGCAGTACGGCCCGTTCCTGCCCGTCGTCACCGCCAATGGCGTCGCCCTGGACTTCATGGACGCCGACCCGTACCACCCCATCAATGAGCAGCACTACGCCTTCATCGTCACGGAGGCCGAGTTCGACGAGATCTTCGGGCGCATCAAGGAGGCCGGGATCGAATACTGGGCGGACCCCGGCCACCGGCAGCCCGGCGAGATCAACCATAACGACGGCGGCCGCGGCGTCTACTTCCCGGACCCCAGCGGCCACAACCTGGAGATCATCACCCGGCCTTACGGCAGCGGGAGCTGATCACAGCAGCGTCAGCTGGGTGGGAGCGGCCTCGGCGGTGTCCGACGGCCGCTCCGGCTCCGGGAGGCGCCGCGCGACGCCCCGCCCGGAGGGCCCTATTCCGGCCGCCTCCGCGAACTCGTGCACCTGCCGCGTGATCCGCCGCTGATACCACTTGGGCGCGTAGGCCCCGTACGCGTACATCCGCTCGTACCGCCGCACCAGATGCGGATGATGCGCCCCGAGCCAGCTCATGAACCACTCCCGCGCCCCCGGCCGCAGATGCAGCACCAGCGGCGTTACGGATGTGGCCCCCGCCGCGGCGATCGCCTGGACGGTGGCCTCGAGCTGCTCCGGGGAGTCGCTGAGGAACGGGATCACCGGCGCCATCAGCACCCCGCACTGGATCCCGGCGTCGGTGAGCGTCCTGACGACGTCGAGGCGCCGCTGCGGCGCGGGCGTCCCGGGCTCGACCGTGCGCCACAGCCCCTGATCGAGGAAGCCGACGGAGACGGCGACGCCGACCTCGGTGACCTCCGCGGACTGCTGGAGCAGCGGGAGGTCGCGGAGGATGAGGGTGCCCTTGGTGAGGATCGAGTACGGGTTCGCGTAGTCGCGGAGGGCGGAGAGGATGCCGGGCATCAGCGCGTACCGGCCCTCGGCCCGTTGATAGCAGTCGACGTTCGTGCCCATGGCGATGTGATCGCCGTGCCAGCGCGGGGAACGCAGCTCGCGGCGGAGCAGGTCCGGGGCGTTGACCTTCACCACGATCTGCGAGTCGAAGCCCTGGCCCGTATCGAGGTCGAGATAGCTGTGCGTCTTCCTCGCAAAGCAATACACGCACGCGTGTGAGCAGCCGCGATACGGATTCACGGTCCAGTCGAAGGGCATCCGGGATGCGCCCGGCACGCGATTGACGATCGAGCGGGCGCGGACCTCGTGGAAGGTGATGCCTGCGAACTCAGGGGTGTCGAAGGTCCGCGTCACCACATCCGTCCCGAAGAGGGCGGGAGCAGCCGCACCGTCCCCGGCTCCGTCCTGGCTCAGGTTCTGCCAGCGCATCGCACGCACCTCCGCTTGTATCGACTCCGCCGAGAATAGAACACGCGTTCCCTTCGCGTCGAGTCCACGATCGGGTGAGCCCGTTGTGCGGCGTAATACCTAGCGGTACTATGCATCGCGGACTTAGGCATGCAGCCCCCGGAGGAGGCCCCGTGAAAGTCACCAAGGATCTGGTCGCCGCATCGGCGACGCCGATCGTGCTGGGCATCCTGGCCGAGGGGGAGAGCTACGGGTACGCCATCCTCAAGCGGATCAGCGAGCTGTCCGGCGGCGAGCTGGACTGGACCGAGGGGCTGCTCTACCCGCTGCTGCACCGGCTCGAGCGCCTCGGGCACGTGGAGTCGGCCTGGCAGGCGGTCGCCGGTGAGCGGCGGCGCAAGTACTACCGCATCACGGACGGCGGCCTGGCCGAGCTTGCCGAACAGCGCCGCCAGTGGGACACGGTGGTGGACGCCCTGAAGAAGGTCTGGCAGGACGCCGGTGATCTGGGGACGCGAACGGCACGACCGCTGGAGGGGCTGGCATGACCGCGCTGGATGACCGCGGCGGGCTGGAGGCCCAGTTCGCCGAATGGCGTCATTACGTGCAGCGGCGGCCGGAGTTGCGGACGTCCGATGCCGAGGAGCTGGAGGACCACCTGCGGGGTTCCGTCGAGGAGCTCACCGCGCTCGGGCTGCGGGCGGAAGAGGCGTTCCTGGTCGCGGTCAAGCGCATGGGCGGCCTCGACGAGCTGTCCCGCGAGTTCGCCCGGGAACATTCGGAACGGCTGTGGAAGCAGCTGGTGCTGACCGGCGAGGCCGACAGCCCGGCGGCGGACTCCCGCGCCCGCCGCGACCTGCTCGCGCTGGTGGTCTGCGCGGCGGGCGCGGCGGTATCCGTCAAGCTGCCCGCGCTGTTCGGGATGAGCCTGGCGGACGATGCCGGGTTCTACGGGCGCAACATCGCCCTGTTCGCGCTGCCTTGGCTGGCGGCCTTCCTGGCCTGGCGCCGGCAAGTCGGACCGGCGCTGATCGGCGTGCTGGTGGGGCTGTTCGCGCTCGGCGCCGTGGCGGCCAATGTGTATCCGCTCGCCGAGGACTCCCAGTCGGTGGTGCTGACGGCCATCCACCTGACGATCGCCCTGTGGTTCGCGGTCGGTCTGGCCTACGTGGCCGACGACCTGCGCTCGTCACGCCGGCACATGGACTTCATCCGCTTCACCGGCGAATGGTTCGTCTATCTCGCCCTCATGGCCGCCGGCGGCGGGGTGCTGACCGCCTTCACCTTCGGGACCTTCCGGGCCATCGGGATCGTCCCGGAGGACGCCATCCAGCAGTGGCTGCTGCCCTGCGGCGCCGCGGCGGCGGTCGTCGTGGCCGGCTGGCTCGTCGAGGCCAAGCAGAGCGTGGTCGAGAACATCGCGCCCGTGCTCGCCCGGCTGTTCACCCCGCTGTTCGCCGCCACCCTGCTGGCCTTCCTCATCACCTTCGGCTTCAACAGCTCCGGCATCGACGTGGAGCGCGAAGCGCTGATCCTCTTCGACCTCCTCCTGGTCGTCGTCCTGGGGCTGCTGCTGTACTCCATCTCGGCCCGCGAACCGCTCGCCCCGCCCGGCCTCTTCGACCGGCTGCAACTCGCCCTCGTCGCCGCCGCCCTCGCCATCGACGTGCTGGTCCTGGTGGAGATCGCCGGGCGCATCTCCGAGTACGGCACCACGCCCAACAAGACCGCGGCGCTCGGCGAGAACGTCATCCTGCTCGCCAACCTGGCGTGGTCCGCCTGGCTGCTGCTGTCCTTCATCCGCCACCGGCAGCCGTTCTCTGCGCTCGAACGCTGGCAGACCTCGTACCTGCCGGTCTACGCGGCATGGGGCTGGGCCGTGGCCCTGCTCTTTCCCCCGCTTTTCGGCTACGCCTGACCGGCCCCGGCGGCAGCCGCTCCGTTACGCTGTCCGGCGACCGTGCGGCGGCTGGGGAGCAGGGGGTTTCGGGGGATGCGTGCGCTGGGGGCCGGCGATCCGCGCCGGATCGGCGAGTACGAGCTCGACGGCGTCCTCGGCGAGGGCGGCATGGGGAAGGTCTACCTGGGGCGTTCGCCGGGCGGCCGGAAAGTGGCGGTCAAGCTCGCCAAGCCGGAGCTGGGCGCCGATCCGCGCTTCCGGGACCGCTTCCGGAGCGAGGTCGCGGCGGCCCGTAAGGTCGGCGGCTTCCACACCGCGCCCGTCGTCGACGCCGACCCGGACGCCGAACTGCCCTGGATGGTCACGGCGTTCATCCCCGGCCCGTCGCTGGGCGAGCTGCTGCACCGCGACGGGCCCCTCGACGAGTCCCGGCTGCGCGGCCTCGGCGCCGCCCTGGCGGAGGCGCTGCGCGCCATCCACGCCTGCGACCTGGTGCACCGGGACCTGAAGCCCTCCAACATCATCATGGCCGCGGACGGCCCCCGCGTCGTCGACTTCGGCATCGCCCGGGCCCTCGGCGAGACGCGGCTGACCACGGCGGCCGGGGTGGTGGGCACGCCCGGCTTCCTCGCGCCGGAGCAGATCAGCGACCCCGGCCGGATCGGCCCGGCCTGCGATGTGTTCGCGCTCGGGGCGGTGCTCGTACAGGCCGCCGGCGGCGTGCCGTTCGGCGACGGGGACCTCATGGCGCTGATGTACCGGGCGGTGCACGAGGCGGCGGACGTGAGTGCGGTGCCGGCGGAGCTGCGGCGGCTCGTAGCGGCGTGCCTGGAGAAGCGGCCCGAGGACCGGCCGACGCCGGCCGCGATCCTCGCGGAGCTGACCGGCAGGGCGGCGCCCGTCCGCGACCTGCCGCCGCCGCCCGTGCAGGACGTCCTGCCGCCCACGAGGGAGGCGGCTGCTGCCGCGGCGCCCCCGGTGGTCTTCGCGTCGCAGTGGACCGGGGGGACCTGGCGCTTCTGGCGCCTGGTCCTGCTAGTGCTGGCCCCGGCCGTGGGCGCGGGATACATATCGGAGGGCGATGTCGCCGCAGGGTTCGGTGTGGTGGGCCTGGGCGCGTTGTTGTACGTCCTCGCGCTGGTGCCCGCCCTCGTCGGCCGGCCGACCGCGACGTTCGACAGCGGGGGCATCCGCGTCGAGCGGCATCGCAAGACGGTGGGCGGCACGAAGACGCAGCACGCGGCGTACTACCGGTGGAGTGACGTCACGTCCGTCCGCCGGGCGGCCGCCGACAAGGGAAAGATGCCCGTCCAGCTGCTGCTGACCACGCAGGACGGCGGGACGACGCCCGTCATCGTGCCCTGGCCGCTCCGACCGGTCGAGCTCAAAGCGCTCACAGCCGTCCCTGCCTACCGCTCCGCCGCCGCCCTCGGCACCAACGACGGCGCCTGCGAGCTCATCGTGCGCACGGCGATACGGGAGTTCGCCCCGCATGTCCGCGTGATCAACCTCTGAGCGCCGTCAGGGCATCCCGCAGATGGGCCAGCGAGCCGGCGACCCACGGCAGACCGGCGGGGGAGTCGCTGCGCAGCGACTCCCAGCGGCGGGCGTCCGTATCGCCGTACAGCAGGCTCGTGGCCACCCGCACGCGCAGCGCCTCGGGCGCGTCGCCGAAGGCCTCGCCGGGCAGGACGCCGACGCCGTGCCGGTTCAGCAGTGCCGCCGCGAGGGCGGCGCCGGTGTCGATTCCCTGCCGGGCGAGCCGGGGCCGTAGCGGCTCGAAGTCCGGGTAGAGGTAGAACCCTGCCTCCGGCGGGCGGCAGTTCACGCCCGCGGCCGTGAACTCGGCGTGCACGGCCCGCGCCACGGCGCCGTGCAGCCGGCGGGCGGCGGCGATGTGCTCCCGTATCGCGGGCGGCTCGGCCAGCACGTGCGCGGCGACAGCCTGCATCGGAGCGGCCAGGCTGGACCAGATCTCACTGGCGATCCCGGTCAGTTCGGCGTGCAGCCGCTCGCCCCAGGCGCCCGCGGGCAGCCGGGCGCAGCCGATCCGCCAGCCGCCCAGCGCCATGGACTTGCTCAGCCCGGTGGTGACGACGGTGCGTTCCGGAAGGTATTCCGCCGGACTGGGGGCGCGGGCGCCCGAGTGCACCAGCTCGCCGTAGATCTCGTCGGCGATGATCGCGAGGCCGTGCCGGCCGGCCACTTCGCACACCGCGCCTACGTGGTCGGGGCGGGCCACCGTCCCGGTCGGGTTGTCGGGCACGGTGAGCACCAGCATCCCGGCGTCCGGCGCGTCCCGCAGCGCCCGCGCCAGCAGGTCCGGGTCGGGTACGCCACCCGCCTCCGCCGGGACCGGGACGCCCAGCGTGCGCTTCCCCGCCAGCGCCGCCTGCGCGGCATAGCTCACCCACGACGGCCGCGGCAGCACCACATCGCCCGGGAGCGCGAGGATCAGCGCGTAGAGCAGCGCCTTGCTCCCCGGCGCGAACAGCACCTGCTCCGGCTCCGTGGCGAGCCCCCGGCGCGCGAAGAAGCCGGCCGCTGCCGCCCGCGCCTCGGGCGACCCGGCCACGGGCCCGTAGCCATTACGTCCCGCCGCTTCCGCCAGCTCCGCCGCGACCGCGGCCGGTACCGGCAGCCCGGCTTCGCCGAACCCCAGGTGCAGGACCTTCTCGCCCGCTCTCCGCCGGGCCCGCAGCTCCTCGTCGATGGCCAGCGTGGCCGAGTACGCCGTCATGGCCGACCCCCTCCGTACGGGCGGGCACCGCACGCTGCTGTTAGCACAGAATGCACACCCTTATCGGTGTAATCAGTAACTTCACCTTTTCAGGCCACTTCTGAATAACCTCCTCGGCACCGCTTCCGCAAGGGGTGGGGGCAGCGGTGAGGGGAGGGGCGGGTGTCCGCGATGGAGGACCACCTGCATGAGGCCATGGCCCTGCCCGGTGCGCGCAACGCGGCGGTGGTCGAGTGCGCAACCGGGTTCGTGCTGGCGGCTGTTGGAGCCACGCCGCGGGGCAGTGCGGACGAGACCGCCGTGGAGACGGCGGAACTGGCCCGGATGGCCATCGAGCACGCGGCGTTCGCGGGCGGCGACGACCCGGGCGGCAGTGCCCACCGGCCCGGCGACTCCGGTGTGGAGGACGTCATCGTGACCACGCGCACCGCGTATCACGTGCTGCGTTTTGTCGACGCCGCCTTCGACGGCGGCGTGTTCGTGCATCTGCGGCTCGATCGCAGCACGGGCAACCTCGCGCTGGCGCGGATCCGGATGCGGAGCGTCGCCGAACGCCTGGTGGGGGCCTGATGGCCGGGGAGTTGCTGCTGCGGCTCGCCGAGGAGCGGGCCAGCGGGGCGGTGCTGTGCGACGCCGGCACGGTCTTCCTCCGCGACGGCGCCGTGGTGCACGCCGAGAGCCCCGCCGCGCCGGGTGTCGAGGCGCTGCTGATCGGCGGCGGACTGCTGCCGGCCGACCGGTGGCAGGAGGCGATCGACGCGGCCGGGGCGCGCAACGGCGTCGCCCGGCATCTCGTCGACTCGGGCCGGGTGGGGGCGCCCGTACTGGAGATGCTGCACCTCAGCGCCGTTTACGACGCGGCGTATTTCGCGCTGGCCGCGGGCAGCACGGCGCGCCGCTTCCGCGCCGGCGTGGCGCACTGGCTCGGTCCGGTCTGCCCGGTGACCGCGCCATCGCTGCTGCGGGAGTCGGCGCGCAGGGCCGAGCTGCTCGCCTCCCTGTGGCCGCATCCGCAACTCGACCAGGTGCCGGTGGTCCGCCGCGACCCGCCGCGGCCGCCCATGATCGGGCGCCGGCAGCGCACGGTGCTGGATGCCGCCGACGGGAAGCGCACGCCCTCCGTGATCGCACGGCTGCTTGCCCGCCCCGCCTTCCACACGCTGCTCGATGTCCGCCGGCTGGCGGCAGCCGGACTGATCGCCACCCCGCGGCCCCGGCCACCGG
>NZ_JAAKZV010000410.1 GCF_011044975.1 Streptomyces coryli
CACTCCTCCCGTAACCAGCCCTCCCACCCGCACCGGGACCAAAGGCACCCCGGCGACGCGGCCGTCACCATCCGATGCCAAGCCGCCCGCGAGATCGTGCGCCAAGCCGCCCGTCGCATCCGATGCCAAGCCGTCCGCGAGATCGTGCGCCAAGCCACCCGCCGCATCCGACGCCAAGCCACCCGCCGCATGCCAATCCCGCGCCAAGCCACCCACCCGCAAGCTCACGAAAGAAATCTCCGGCCCCATGTCGAATCCGGCGAGGCTCATTCGACGCCGAAGGTGAGAGCGGATCCTGACCCCATGGATCCGCACCGTACGACCCTAAGGAGTGGCGACCATGCCGCGCTTTCTGACCATGATCAAGCTGGATGAGCAGGAATTCACCGGGCCGCCCAGCGACGAGATCATTGCCGAGATGACGAAGCTGCTCGACGAGATGCGGCAGGCCGGTGTGCTGCTCGAGGACAGTGGGCTGAAGCCTACGGCCGAGTCGCAGCGGCTGCACCTTTCCGGAGGGAAGGTGAGCACCGTCGACGGGCCGTTCACCGAGACCAAGGAGATGGTCGGCGGCTATCTGATGCTGCAGGCCAAGGACCGCGACGAGGCCGCCGAGTGGGCCCGGCGCTTCCTGCTGGTGCACGGCGACGAGTGGAACATCACCTGCGAGGTGCGGGAGCTGGTGAGCGGCTGACGGCACCCGGTTTGCCGTCGCGGTCCCCTGCTGCTCTGATGGGGGACCGTGACGGGAACCGACGACGCACACGGCGCTGTGGCCGCCGTATGGCGGATCGAGTCGGCGCGGCTCATCGCCGGGCTGACCCGGCTCGTACGGGATGTCGGCACCGCCGAGGAGCTGGCGCAGGACGCCCTCGTAGCGGCCCTGGAGCAGTGGCCGCGGGACGGAGTCCCCGACAACCCGGGCGCCTGGCTGATGGCCGCCGCCAAGCGCCGCGGAATCGACCTGATCCGGCGCCGGGAGACATACGCCCGCAAGCTGAGCGAGGTCGGCGAGGACCTGCGGCACCGGCAGCAGGACGGCGGCCGCGATGACTTCGACGCCGTCGACGAGGACCGGATCGAGGACGACGTCCTGCGGCTGGTCTTCACCGCCTGCCACCCCGTCCTCCCCACCGAGGCGCGGGTCGCGCTCACCCTGCGGATGATCGGCGGGCTGCGGACGGACGAGATCGCGCGGGCGTTCCTCGTCGCCGAGCCGACCGTGGCGCAGCGGATCGTACGGGCGAAGAAGGCCCTCACGAAGGCCCAGGTGCCTTTCGAGGTACCGCAGGGCGAGGAGCGGGCCGAGCGGCTCGCCTCCGTGCTCGAGGTCATCTACCTGATCTTCAACGAGGGTTACTCCGCCACCGCCGGCGACGACTGGATGCGCCCCGCGCTGTGCGAGGACGCGCTGCGGCTCGCGCGGCTGCTGCAGGGCCTGATGCCGGACGAGCCGGAGGTGCACGGGCTCGCGGCGCTGCTGGAGTTCCAGGCGTCGCGGTCGGCGGCGCGCACCGGGGACGACGGCGAGCCGGTGCTGCTGCTGGAACAGAACCGGTCACGCTGGGATCAGCTGCTGATCCGCCGCGGGATCGCCGCGCTGGCGCTGGCCGGGAAGACGGCGGACGGCCCGGCGGGCCCGTACGTCCTCCAGGCCGCGATCGCCGCGTGTCACGCGCAGGCACGTAAGGCCGAGGACACCGACTGGGGGCGGATCGCCGCGCTGTACGCCCAGTTGGCGCGGGCCACCCCCTCGCCCGTCGTCGAGCTGAACCGCGCCGTGGCGGTCTCGATGGCCGAGGGCCCGGCCGCCGGACTCGCGCTCGTCGACGCGCTCACGGACGAGCCGGCCCTGAAGGACTACCACCTGCTCCCGAGCGTCCGCGGCGACCTGCTGGCCAAGCTCGGCCGGTCCGCGGAGGCCCGCGCGGAGTTCGTACGGGCCGCAGACCTCACGCGCAATGAGGCCGAGCGCGCCCTGCTGCTGCGCAGGGCGGAGAACGCCTGATCCGCGTCATCCGCGGCCTCAAGCCCCTTACCCTCACGGCAACTTCGAGATGACCGGCGGGCGAATCTCTGGCGCGTCCCCTTCCCCGCCTGCCACACCCATGCCACGCTTCCGCTCGGTCGCAAGCGGTTACCCAGGAGGGGGCGGAACATGGCAGCAGGCACTGGCAGACCCACCCGGCGCGGCGTGCTGGCGGGGGCGCTCGGCGCCGCGGGAGCGGTCGCCTTGAGCGCGTCGCAGGCGCGCGCCGCGGAGACCGGCGGCGGCAGCCGCTTCCCGCACGTCCTGGTCGGCGACCAGGCCACCCGCAGCATCCTGCTGCTCGACTCCGGCAAGAAGACCTGGGATCTCGCCGCCGACCCGGCCGCCGCGCTGTGGCGGTACACCCCGGACGGCGACCCGCAGTTCGCCGATCTGCAGTACGCGGACGGCTGGCGGTACGTCAGCGAGGTGAAGGTCCGGCGGCACGGGCGTAAGACCTACGTCCTCGCCACCGCCTCCTTCGGGCTCGCCTTCGCCGTCGAGTACCCCACCAAAAAGCGCTACTGGGGCGGCGGTCTCGGCCTCGGCGACGACCTCCTCAACCCGCACAGCATCGAGCTGCTGCCGAACGGCAACATCGCCGTCGCCGGCTCCACCGGCGGCATCGTCCGCGTCTACGCGGCCTCCCAGGGGCCGGCCAACGACGTGTACGCCGAGGCGAAACTCCGTACCGCCCACGGCGTCGTCTGGGACGGCGACCGCGACGTGCTGTGGGCCATAGGGCACGACGACCTCGTCGCGTACGAGATCGGCGGCACCCGCGCCGCACCGACGATCACGCAGGTCTTCTCGATCCCGCTGCCGGGGCCCGACGGCCACGACCTCTTCCCGGTCGCCGGGCGCCCCGACCGGCTGTGGGTGACGGTCAACGGCGACATCTTCCAGTACTCCAAGCGCCGCAAGGCCTTCCTGCAGGACTTCCCGTGGACGGCCGGATGGCCGCGTAACAAGGTCAAGGCGGCCGGCTTCCACCCGGACTCCGGCACCGTCGTCAGCACGCAGCCCGAGCCGGGGCTCGGCGAGACGTGGTGGACGGAGCGGGTGCGGCTGCATCCGGCGGGGGAGCCGTATCACCTGGTGGGCGGGGGGATCTACAAGGCGCGGCTCTGGCAGCCGTAAGCCGTCACGTCGCCCTGACCAGCCGGTTGGCGAGGGTCGACATCGTGTACGTGCCGATGCCCAGCACGACCTCCAGGGCATTGCGTTCGGTGTAGCCGTGCCCGAGGAGCGCCTTGATGCCCTCGTCGGGTACGGCACCGGCGGTGTCGAGGGCGGCGAGCGTGAACTCCTGGACGGCCGCGAGCCGTTCGTCGGCCACCGCCGTGCCCTCCCGCAGCGCGGCGATGAGCTCGGCGGCCGCGCCCAGCTTGCGGAGCTTGCCGGTGTGGATGGCTATGCAGACGTGGCACTCGTTGCGTACGGCGACGGTCATGATGACGGTCTCGCGGGACAGCGGGTCCAGCGTGCAGCCCTCGAAGGCGGCGCTCAGGGACAGGAATCCGTTGAGCAGCTCGGGCGAGGTGGCCAGCCGCGCCACGGCGTCCGGGACCGTGCCGCCCCATGACGCGGCCACGTTCTCCACGGTCTGACGGGAGGCCTCCGGGGCGGTCTCCACGGTGTGTGCGTCGAACAAGTCACCCTCCTAGAATGGTCAACATGGTTGACGATGAGAAGAAGGTAAACCAGGTTGTCGAAACTGGCAAGCAGGATTCCCGGCCCGGCTACGAGCTCCCGTTCCTGCTCTTCGCGGGCTTCCGTACGCTCATCGACGCCCTGCACGCCGAACTCGCCCGCCAGGGCCACCCGGACGCCCGCCCGGCCCACGGCTTCGCGCTGCAGGCGATCGGCCCCGACGGCAGCACCGCCGTCGACATCGGCCGCAGCCTGGGCATCTCCAAGCAGGCCGCCGGTAAGACCGTCGACCGTCTGATCACCCTCGGCTACGCGGAACGCGCCGCCGACCCCGCCGACGCCCGGCGCAAGCTGGTGCAACTGACCCCGCACGGCCGCGACATGCTGGCCCGCTCCGCCGCGATCTTCGACCGACTCCGCGCGGACTGGGCGGCCACGCTCGGCGAGGAGCGCATGCGCGCCCTGGAGGACGACCTGCGGGCGGTGACGGCACCCGGCGCCTTCCGCCTCGACGCGGCCGGCTGGATGGGCGGGATGGGCGG
>NZ_JAAKZV010000411.1 GCF_011044975.1 Streptomyces coryli
GGGTGTAGGGGCGGGGGCCGGATGTCCCCGTTCGCCGAGGGCCATCCGGGCCGCCTCGGCCGGCGGCACCCCGTCCGCCGTCAGCGCGCACATCCGCCGTACCAGCGCGATGTCCGGCTCCGACCAGCGTCGGTGCCGGCCCGCGGCCCGGTCCGCCGGGCCGATCCCGTAGCGCTGCTCCCAGGAGCGGAGCGTCGTGGGCGCCACCCCGAGGCGGCGCGCCACCTCGCCGGTGGAGACGGAGCCGGGGGCGGGGTCGTCAGCGGCCGTGGGCCGGGGTTCCGTCATGCGGCGAGGATACGACGCACAAACGACGCGGCTTGCCGCTTTGCCCGAGTGGGTCAAGGCTGGTCGGGCACGGTTCCGCCGCTCGCCCCCCGAGGGCGCGAACCGGCGAGCTCGCCGGGCCGTAACTCGCGGTCCGCGTGGGCCTGTACATCCCGCGGGCCGGCCGGCTGGGCAACTGTATCCCCCACGGCTGTCGACGGTGGCGACCGGTCCGCGGGGGTGCGCACCCCCTCGTATCTCCCTGGAGCACGCCCAGTTGACCGCCACCGCCGTCGTTCTCTTCACCGCCGACCTGCGCGTGCACGACCACCCGCCGCTGCGCGCCGCGTTGCGTGCCGCCGACGAGGTGGTGCCGCTCTTCGTCCTCGACGACGGCGTGCGCAAGGCCGGCTTCGACGCGCCCAATCGCATGGCCTTTCTCGCCGACTGCCTTACGGCGCTGGACGCCGGGCTGCGGGATCGCGGCGGGCGGCTCGTGCTGCGGGCGGGTGACGTCGTCGAGGAGGTGTGCCGGACGGTCGTCCAGACCGGGGCGGCCGAGGTCCATGTATCCGCGGGCAGTAGCGGTTACGCGCAGCGGCGCGAGGCGCGGCTGCGGCGGGCGCTGGCGGACCTGCGGGTTCGTCTGTACGTCCATGACGCCGTGCAGACCGCGCTCCCGCCCGGCGCCGTCGTGCCGGCGGGGAGCGCGCGGGCCGACCACTACGCCGTCTTCACCCCGTACCACCGCCGCTGGGCGGCCGAGCGGCTGCGCGACTGCCTCCCGGCCCCGCGCCGGATCCCGGTCCCGCCGGGGCCCGGCTCGCTGCCGCTGCCGGAGCGGCGCGCCGTCGCCGGCGTCTCGCCGGGGGCGGCACGCGGCGGCGAGCCCGAGGGCCGCCGCCTGCTCACGGCCTGGCTGCGCAACGGCCTCGCGGACTACGCCGCGACCGCGGACCGGCTGGACGACGCCGCCACCTCGGGGCTCTCGCCGCATCTGCACTTCGGCACGCTGTCCCCGGTGGAGACGGTGGCCAGGGCCCGTAAAGCGGGCGGGGCGGGCGCGGAGGCTTTCGTACGGCAGCTGTGCTGGCGCGATTTCCATCACCAGGTGCTGGCTGCCCGCCCCGACGCGGCGACCGCCGACTACCGCCCGCGGCGGGACCGTTGGCGCACCGGCCCCGCCGCCGACCGCGACGCCGAGGCCTGGCGCCAGGGCCGCACCGGCTACCCGGTGATCGACGCGGCCATGCGCCAGCTCGCCCACGACGGCCGGCTCCCCGGCCGCGCCCGCCTCCTCACGGCGAGCTTCCTCACCAAGACGCTGTACGTGGACTGGCGCACCGGCGCCGCCCACTTCCTCTCCCTCCTCACGGACGGCGACATCGCCGCCAACCAGCTCAACTGGCAGTGGACCGCCGGCACCGGCACGGACACCCGCCCGAACCGCGTGCTCAACCCCCGGCTGCAGGCCAAGCGCCATGATCCGGACGGGAGTTATGTCCGTCGCTGGGTCCCGGAGCTGACCACGCTGCCGGCGGGTGTGGTGCACGAGCCGGGCGGCCTGGCGGCGTCGCTCGGCTATCCGGATCCGGTGGTGGACCTGGCGGAGGGCCGGGACCGCTTCCTGCGCGGCCGCGGCTGAGCCGGGCCTGCGCTAGGCCGCTACGCCGCTATGCCGTCGGCTCCGATTCGAGCGGCATGGTCGCCCCGCGCTCCAGGGCCGCCGTCAGGGACGCGTCGCCGAGAGCCGCGCGGAGGCGGTCGGTGATGCGGTCCGTGTCGCCGCGTTCGCCCGGGGGGAGCGGGGCGCCGGCGCCGGCGCGGAGGGCCGTGGCGCGGCCCAGGAGTTCGGCGGCGCGGGGGTGGTTTTCCGGGGCGGCCAGGGCGGCCGCGCCGGCCAGGCCCTCCAGGGCCAGGGCCATGGCGCGGGGGTCGGCCGTGCTACGGGCCAGGGTGAGGCCTTCCGCGTGGTGGGCGCGGGCGGCCTCGGCGTCGCCGCGCAGCTCCGCCACGAAGCCCAGTTCCGCCAGGATCAGGGCGGTGCCCACGGGGGAGTCGATCTCGCGGTCCCAGGGGAGCCATTTGCGGAGCAGGGCCTCGGCCTTGTCCAGATGGCCCTGGCGGCGGGCGCTCAGGGCCAGGCCGATCTCGGCGAACTCCTCGCCCACCTTGTAGCCCTGTTCCGCCGCCGTCTTCGCCGCGCGCGTGTGCAGGTCGTCGGCGCGGGTGTGGTCGCCCTCCAGGAGGGCGATGCGGCCCAGGGCGGAGAGCTTGTCGGCGGCTTCGGTACGGACGCCCAACTCCTCTGCCAGCCGCAGGCCTTCGAGGTGGAGGCGGGTGGCGTGGGGATAGTCGCCGGTGATCTCGGCGTGCGCGCCCAGCGGGATGGTGGCCTGGAGCTGGCCCCAGCCGTCGCCCAGTTCCGTGAAGAGGGTCGTGCTGCGGGTGGCCTGGGACGCGAGGGCGGCGAGGTCGCCGCGCAGCAGCGCCTGCTGGGCCAGGGTGCCGGCGACCGCCGCCATGCCCCAGGTGTCGCCCGTGGTGCTGAAGGTCTGCTCCGCGGCGGCCAGTTGATCCGTACCGCCCGGGGAGCCGGCGATGCCCAGGCGGGCGTAGCCCAGGTGCCAGTCGGCGCGGGCCTGAGCGGTGAGGAGGGTCAGGTCGCGGGTGGGGGCGGGGGACTCGTCGTCCGGGGTCCGGTCCGGGACTTCGCCCAGGCGGTAGCTGAGGGACGCGTGCCAGGTCGATGCGGTACGGGACAGGGCGGCCACGGTCGCCGGGTCGTCCGCGGCCGCCGGCGCCACCGCGAGCGCCGCCGTCGCGAAGCGGCGGGCCTCACGGAGGCGGCCGCGGAGGCACCAGTACCAGGCCAGGTCCACCGCCAGGCCGAGGGCGGCGGTCGCGTCGGCCGCGTGCACCGCGGCGTCCAGTGCGGCGCGGAAGTTGTCCGCTTCCGCGTCCATGGCGCGCAGCCAGGTGCGCTGTTCGGGGCCGCGGAGGAACGGCTCGGCGGTGGCGGCAAGCTCGCGGTAGCAGCGGTAGTGGCGGGCCGCCGTGGCTTCGTACTCGCCCGCCTCGCGCAGCCGTTCGCGGCCGTACGCGGCGACGGATTCCAGGAGGCGGTAGCGCGGGGGTTCCATGGCCGCGGTGGACGGCGCCGCCAGCGTCACCAGCGAGCGGTCGACGAGGCGGGCGAGCGGGTCCAGGACCTCCTCGGCCGCCACCTCGCCGTCCGCGCACACCGCCTCCGCCGCCGCCAGCGTGCAGCCGTCGGCGAACACGGACAGCCGCCGCAGCACCGCCCGCTCCCGCTCGTCCAGCAGCTCCCAGCTCCAGTCGATCATCGCGCGCAGCGTCCGCTGCCGCGCCGGGGCGTCGCGCGGGCCCGCCGACAGCAGCCGGAAGCGGTCGTCGAGCCGGGCCGCCAATTCCCGTACGCCCAGCGCCCGCACCCGCGTCGCCGCCAGCTCCAGTGCGAGCGGGATGCCGTCGAGGCGGCGGCAGATCGCCGCCACGGCGTCCGCGCTGTCCTGATCCAGAGTGAAGCCGGGGGCGGAGGCCGCTGCCCGCTCGGTGAAGAGCCGCACGGCTGCCTCCTCGGGCAGCGGGGAGACGGTCCAGAGCCGTTCGTCCCGTACGCCGAGGGGTTCCTGGCCGGTGGCGAGGACGTGCAGGCCGGGCGCGGCGGCGAGCAGGCGCGAGACCAACTCAGCTGCGGCATCCACGACATGCTCGCAGTTGTCCAGCACGAGCAGCATCCGCTGCGACCGCAACGACTCCGCCAGCCGGTCCACCGCCGCCGCGGGCCCGGCCCGCAGCCCGGGCACGGCCGTCTCCTCCCGCAGCCCCAGCGCGGAAGCTACGCGCTCGGCGACCACCGCCACGCCGTCGGCGGCTGCGCCTCCGGCACCCGCGCCTCCGGCCCCCGCCGCGCCCCCGGCGTCACTTTCC
>NZ_JAAKZV010000412.1 GCF_011044975.1 Streptomyces coryli
CCGCCCTCCCCCACGACCGTCCGCCGCGCCGCCCGTAAGGTCCTGATCTCCGTGATCGCCACCATGGCGGTCATCGGCGGCCTGCTCACCCTCGCCCTCGCCAGCAACCCCAGCCCGCCACCGCACGTCCCTCCCAGCCGCGCCCCCGTCTCGCCGTCCACGGTCGGCGGCTACTCCGTCGGCGCGCTCAGCGCCCGGGACACCACCGTCGCACCCGCCGAGTTGATCATCCCGAGGGCGGTCCAGCGAGCCCTGGCAGGGGAGACACAGGAGCCCGGCGTCACCCCGCTCCTCTCCGACCAGGAGCCCCTCCAGTGGACCATGGACACCCCCGGCCTCCTCGGCGTCGTCGGCGACGACCCGACGATCCCCCAGAGCTTCGCCGACCGGGGCGGCCTCCCCGCGGTCTTGCTGCGCACCTGCCGGGAGGACGACCCTTACGTCGCCCCGGGCGAGGCCGACCCCAAGGCCGACGCCCGCGTCTTCCGCACCTCCGCCGCCGCTACGGACCTGGGTCGCGGCATGGCCCGGCATCTCGCCGCGCAGCCCGGCGTGCGCAAGGTGTACGTGCGCGGTGACAGCGAGAAGCCCTCCACCCGTATGCTCATCGACGAGCTGCGCGCGGCGGGGGCCGACGTGCGGGTCGAGCACGCCGGCACGCTCGGCGGCGAACCGGCCTCGGTGCTCCGCGACGGCATCCGGGAGTACCGGCCGGATGCCGTCTATCTCCAGACCGAGGACGCGGAGTCCCTGACGGAGTGGATGAAGGCAGTCGACGGTGCGGGCTTCCGCGGGCTCAAAGCCGCCTGGGACCCGCAGGCCCCGCAGTGCTCGGCCCGGTCCTCGGCGGCCGGCCGCGTCGCCTTCCCGGACGGCTGGCTCACCCCGCGCGGCTACTACAGCGCGGACCGCGACACCGACCGCAAACGCGCCGCGAAGGCCCGCGCCGCGCTGGGCACGGACCTGGCCGCCCTGCCGTACGCGGCCGAGCAGCACGACGCCGCCCGCGCCCTGCTCGCGGCCTGGGAACGGGTCCCGCAGGCGACCAAGGACGCACGCCAGCCGGAACGCATCCGCGCCCGGATCGCGCAGGAGCTGCCGTCGGCGACGCCCAAGGGCCTGCTGACCGGCGGCTGGTCGCGGCTGAAGGAGGCGGAGGAACACCCGCCGGTCTGGATCGACCGCCGCACCGGCGACGACTGGCGGCAGGTGGCCCGTACGAAGGGCTGAGCCGACGCTCCGAACACAGCAGAGCGGGCCCGCTCCCCCGGAAGGGAACGGGCCCGCTCTTACTTACGTGCCTGACTCAGAGCGTCAGCTCTGGCCGCCCGCGAGCTTCTCGCGGAGCGCGGCCAGCGCCTCGTCAGAGGCGAGCGCGCCGCCGTCGTCGGCCGACTCCGAGGAGTACGAGCCGCCGCCGGAGGAGGCGCCGCCGCCCTGCGGGGCCGGGGCACCGGCGTCGCCGGCCTCGGCCGCGGCCTGGGCGTCGGCCTCGCGGGACTTGACGACCTGCGCCTGGTGCTGCTCGAAGCGGACCTGCGCCTCGGCGTACTGGCGCTCCCACTCCTCGCGCTGCTTGTCGTAGCCCTCCATCCACTCGTTGGTCTCCGGGTCGAAGCCCTCCGGGTAGATGTAGTTGCCCTGGTCGTCGTAGGACGCGGCCATGCCGTACAGGGTCGGGTCGAAGTCGACGGCCATCGGGTCGGCGCCGAAGGACTCGTTGGCCTGCTTGAGGCTCAGCGAGATGCGGCGACGCTCGAGGTCGATGTCGATGACCTTGACGAAGATCTCGTCGTTGACCTGGACGACCTGCTCCGGGATCTCCACGTGGCGCTCGGCCAGCTCGGAGATGTGGACCAGGCCCTCGATGCCCTCGTCGACGCGCACGAACGCACCGAACGGAACCAGCTTCGTGACCTTGCCGGGCACGACCTGGCCGATCTGGTGGGTACGGGCGAACTGCTGCCACGGGTCTTCCTGGGTCGCCTTCAGCGACAGGGAGACGCGCTCGCGGTCCATGTCGACGTCCAGGACCTCGACCGTGACCTCCTGGCCGACCTCGACAACCTCGGACGGGTGGTCGATGTGCTTCCAGGACAGCTCGGAGACGTGCACCAGGCCATCGACGCCACCCAGGTCCACGAAGGCACCGAAGTTGACGATGGAGGACACGACGCCGGAGCGGACCTGACCCTTCTGGAGGGTCGTGAGGAAGGTCTGGCGGACCTCGGACTGGGTCTGCTCGAGCCAGGCGCGGCGGGACAGGACCACGTTGTTGCGGTTCTTGTCCAGCTCGATGATCTTCGCCTCGAGCTCCTTGCCCACGTAGGGCTGGAGGTCGCGGACGCGGCGCATCTCGACCAGGGAGGCCGGGAGGAAGCCGCGGAGGCCGATGTCGAGGATGAGACCACCCTTGACGACCTCGATGACGGTACCGGTGACGATCCCGTCCTCTTCCTTGATCTTCTCGATCGTGCCCCAGGCCCGCTCGTACTGAGCGCGCTTCTTGGACAGGATGAGGCGGCCTTCCTTGTCCTCCTTCTGGAGAACCAGGGCCTCGATCTCGTCACCGACGGCGACGACCTCGTTGGGGTCGACGTCGTGCTTGATCGAAAGCTCGCGGGAAGGGATGACACCTTCGGTCTTGTAACCGATGTCGAGCAGGACCTCGTCCCGGTCGACCTTCACGATGACGCCGTCGACGATGTCGCCGTCGTTGAAGTACTTGATCGTCTCGTCGATCGCGGCGAGGAAGGCTTCCTCGGAACCGATGTCGTTGACCGCAACCTGCGGCGTGGTGGCGGTGGTCTCGGTGCTGCTCGTCATGTGGGAAAGGGCTCCGGTACGGACATGAGGTAGTGGATACTGCAGCGCCGTGAACCCTTGATCGCACCACCGAAGCCGGACAGCCTTGAAGGCGCTCATCCATGCTGCCCGGCGAGCGCCTCGAGAACCGAGGGGACATACAACTGATGCGAGCGCGACCTGCTCCGTCCGAGGCGCGCAGGCCCGCAGCGCAACTTGTAGCATACGGGGGCAGCCGGGCACGGTCAATGCGCGAAGAGTGCACGTGGGGCTAACGCCCCATTTCCGGCACGAATACGTCCGCGTCACGGCTGTGCTGGACTCCGGGTCCGGCTCCGTGACGCCTGCCATCCGGCGCCGACCAGAGAGTACGACGGTTCCAGCCATGATCCAAGAGCCCGACGACGCCGAGGCTACCCGACGCCCCGCCTCACCAGCGGAGAGCCGCGCCGCCAGTCGCATCTGGTGGGACGGCCATGCGGACGAGTACCAGGCCGACCACGGCGGCTTCCTCGGCGACGCGGGCTTCATCTGGGGCCCGGAGGGCCTGAGCGAGGACGAGGCGGGACTGCTGGGCGACGTGAAGGACCGCTCCGTGCTGGAGATCGGCGCCGGCGCCGCGCAATGCTCGCGCTGGCTCGCGGAGCGCGGCGCCCGGCCGGTCGCGCTCGACCTCTCGCACCGCCAGCTGCAGCACGCGCTGCGCCTCGGCTCGTCGTTTCCGCTGGTGGAAGCGGACGCGGGCGCCCTCCCCTTCCCCTCGGACACCTTTGACCTGGGCTTTTCCGCGTACGGCGCGCTGCCCTTCGTCGCCGACCCGGCCGCGGTCCTGGCCGAGATCCACCGCGTCCTGCGCCCCGGCGCCCGCTTCGTCTTCTCCGTCACCCACCCCATCCGCTGGGCCTTCCCGGACGAGCCGGGCCCAGAGGGCCTGTCAGTCGCGGCCTCGTATTTCGACCGCACGCCGTACGTAGAGGTGGACGACGCGGGCCGGGCCGTCTACGTCGAACATCACCGCACAGTGGGCGACCGGGTACGCGACGTGGTCACGGCGGGCTTCCGGCTGGTGGACCTGGTCGAACCGGAGTGGCCGCAATGGAACAGCGCGGAGTGGGGCGGCTGGTCCCCCTTGCGCGGCAGCCTGATCCCGGGGACGGCGATCTTCGTGTGCGAGGTGGCGTAGGTCGGAACGAGCCTTCGCCCTCCGGGCGGGCGGGAGACAGGGCGGCGGCGATCTCAGCCCCTCCGTCGGACCGCCACTCGGGACACCTAGGCGCCCGCCTTCCCCTGTCCCGGACCGCCGCCCGACAGACCAAGGC
>NZ_JAAKZV010000413.1 GCF_011044975.1 Streptomyces coryli
CTCCGGCACCCGGCAGACCGACGCGCCCCGCCCCTCCCCCTTCCGTAGCCAGCCATCCGTTTCCGGCACCGCACCCCAGCGGGCGACGGCGACGCGACCGTCACCATCCGATGCCAAGCCGCCCGCCAACCAACCCGCCAAGCCCCGAAGCAACCTACAGCTGCTTCGCCTCCGCCCCCGCCGCCCTCTGCCGCGGCAGCGTCACCGGCAGCTCGTCGCCCGGCTGCCGCACCACGATGTTGCGTACGGGATGGGCGATCTCCACGCCCTCCTCGTGATAGCGCGTGTGCAGGCGCTTGATGAACTCGTGCTTGACCCGGTACTGGTCGGTGAACTCCGCCACCCGCAGGATCACGTTGAAGCCCACCCGCGAATCGCCGAAGGTGTGGAAGCGGACCACCGGGTCGTAGTCCGGCACCCCGCCCTCGACGTCGGCCATCACGGACTTGCCGACCTCGACGGTCATCTTCTCCACCGCCGCCAGATCGCTCGTCAGCCCCACGCCCACCGGCACGATGACGGACATCTCCCGCACCGGACGGTGGTAGTTGGTCATGTTGGTGCCGGAGAGCTTGTCGTTGGGGATGATGACGAGGTTGTCGGACTCGGTGCGGATCACCGTGTTGCGCCAGTTGATGTCGACGACGAAGCCCTCCTCGCCGCTCGACAGCTTGATGTAGTGGCCCGGCTGGATGGTCTTCGAGGCGAGGATGTGCACGCCCGCGAAGAGGTTGGCCAGGGTGTCCTGCAGGGCGAGCGCGACCGCCAGGCCGCCGACGCCGAGGGCGGTCAGCAGCGGCGCGATCGATATGCCCAGCGTCTGCAGCAGGATCAGAATGCCGATCGCCAGCACAGTGATGCGGCTGATGTTGACCAGAATCGTTGCCGATCCCAACCCCGCCGACCGGGTCCCCACGATCTGCGCCACCGCCCGCGCGCACCCGAAAGACACGACCATGATGAGCGCCGCCACGATGCACTGGTGCACGGTGTGCCCCGTCGACCGGTTCAGCGGCAGCGCCGCCGCCGCGATCGACACCCCGCCGGCGAGCGCGGCCCACGGCACCATCATCCGCAGGGCGCCGACGAGGATGTCGTCCCCGCTCCAGCGCGTCCTGCTGGCCCCCTTGCCCAGCCAGCCGAGCAGCATCCGCAGCAGGAAGCCGGCGGTGACGCCGCCGAGGATGGCGGAGCCGGCGACGATGTAGTCGCGGAGTTCGAGGGCACGGTTCACGTTGCAGACCTCTCCCGTAGGGGACACGTGCGCGCGTCGGACACGAGAGCGAATCCGGCGCGGCGGCCATACTGCCTTATCCCGGTACGGGGTTGGGCCACCCGGGGGTCTCTACGGCACTTGCCGGACCCCGGCTGCCGCACGTGGCCGAGTCAGGGCGAGCAGCGCCATGTCGTCCTGCTGCCGGCCGCCGATGTGCGCCGAGACATCCGCCTCCAGCGCCGCCAGCAGCCCGGCAGGTCCGGCGAAGGCGCGGTCGCGCAGCGCCACTTCGGGGTCGTAGAAGACGCCGTCCGCGTCCCGTGCCTCCGTCACGCCATCAGTGAAGAAGAGCAGCGAGGCCCCTGGCGGGAAGTGCGCCACCGCGATCTCGTCCGGCCAGTCGCCGAGATCGCCCATGCCGAGCGGCAGTGACGCCTCCTCAGGCGCTACGGGCCGCACCTGCCCGTCCGGGGTCAGCAGCAGCGGCGCCGGGTGCCCGCGGCTGAGGATCCGTACGACACCGGCCTCCGGGTCGAACTCCGCGAACACCGCTGTGATGAATCCCTCCAGCGGCGCCAGGCCCTGCCGCCGCTGGGCGCCGCGGCGCACCGCGCGGTCCAGCCGGTTGGCGAGCGACTCCAGGCAGGGTTCGTCCTCCGCCGCCTCCCGGAAGACGCCGACCGACACCGCCACCGCGTGCACCGCGCCGAGGCCCTTGCCGCGGACGTCGCCGACGACGACGCGGACGCCGTACTGGGTCTCCTGCGCCACGTACATGTCGCCGCCGATCAGCGCGTCGGCGTCGGCGGGCACGTAACGCGCCGCCACCTGCAGCCCGCCGAGCATTTCCGGGGGGTGCGGCAGCACGGCCCGCTGGGCGGCCTCGGCGACGCCGCGGGCGGTGGCGAGGCGGCGGTTGTGCCAGGCGATGAGGCGGTTCATGACCACGGCCGTGCAGACGACCAGCAGTTCCGTGAACATCTCGACGATCGACGTCGGCTCGTCGGCGGTGCCGTTGTAGAGCTCCAGGCCGATCTGGACGGCCAGCGCGAGGACGCCGATGGCGATGGTGCCACGCAGCGAGTAGACCGGCGCCACGATGAGCGGGGCGGCCTCGAAGAACGGCAGCGAGGTGTAGCCGGCGGGGGTGAACAGGTAGAAGAGCGCACCGCCGATGATCAGCGGGAGCGGCAGCCAGCGCACGATCCGCAGCAGCCAGGCCGCGAGGCGCTCGCGCCGCTGGTTGGTGATGCGGATGTCACCGCCGCCGCCGCGCTCGCCGACCTGCATCATCCCGCCTGTCGTCCGCCGACTCCCGTCATCCCTTCAGCTTTGCCGCGGACGGGCCGGGGCGCGAGTCGGGCGGCGCGAGCGAGGGAGGCGCCGTCGTAGGGTGCGGCCGTGGTGTCCCCCGTCAGCGTGTCCCCCGTCGTCCGCAGCAAGGCCGAGCGGCTCGGCGCCGCCGGGCAGGAGTGGCTCGGCCGCCTGCCCGCGACGGTGGGCGAGCTTGCCGCGCGCTGGTCGCTCGACCTCGGGCCGGCGCTTCCCGGGGGCAGCGAGGGGTACGTGGCCCGGGCCCGTACGGCCGCCGGGGAAGACGTCGTGCTGAAGGTCGCGCTGCCCGGCAACGGCGACCGCGAGGCCGCGGTGCTGCGGCGGGCCGGCGGGCGGGGTTACGCGCGGCTGCTGGCGCATGATCCGGGGCGGGACGCGATGCTGCTGGAGGCGCTGGGGGCGTCGCTGGAGCAGCTGAGGTGGCCGGTCGAGCGGCAGATCGATGTGCTGTGCGCGACACTGCGGCTCGCCTGGCGGGTGGAGCCGGGGGCCGGGGACGTATCCGAGGAGAAGGCGGCCGGGCTGGGTGAGCTGGTGGCGCGGCTGTGGGAGGAGTTGGGGCGGCCGTGTCCGGAGGCGGTGGTGCGGCGGGCGCTCGGGTACGCGCGGCGGCGCGCCGCGGGTGACGCCCCCGAGCGTGCTGTCCTGGTGCACGGGGACCCGCATCCGGGCAACGCGCTGCAACGGGCGGGGGCGGCTGGGGGCTCGGGGGACATGGGTGACTTGGGCAGCTTCGCCTTCGTCGACCCCGACGGCTTCCGCTGCGATCCGGCGTACGACCTGGGCGTGGTGCTGCGCGACTGGTGCGCGGAGCTGCTCGCGGCGGCCGACCCCGCGGCGCTCGCCCGGCGCTACTGCGCGCGGATCGCGGCGGGCGGGGGCGCCGACGCGGTGGCGGTGTGGGAGTGGGGGTACCTGGAGCGGGTGTCGACGGGCCTCTATCTGCTCGCGCACGGCGCGGCCGCCGAGGCCCGGCCGTTCCTGGAGACGGCGGAGATCCTTCTCGGTGCCGCACCCCCTTCCTCACGGAACGAAGGTTAGGCTAACCTAACCAAGCAAGCCGGGGCAGCCGGAACCACACCCCCATCAGGAGGCCGGACACCTCATGAGCGCCGTCGAGTTCGCTGGCATCACGTCGAAGACCGCCAAGCCCGCCAAGGAGCCCACCGCCGCGGAGCGCATCCGCACCGTCCTGGCGACCTCCGACTCCCTCGCCCTGACCCTCCTCGACGACGGCTACCGGGCCGACCTCGTCGGCCTGCACTCCACGGACGCGTACGGCGCCCTCACCCTCCGCCCGCCGCGCGACAGCGCCCTCGCGGCCCGCGTCATTGGCGCCGAACTCGGCGACCTGCCCGCGCAGCTGGAGTTCACCGACCTCGCCCCGGTCGCGGTACGGGACCGGGTCCGCGCGCAGGTGACCCTGGCCGGCTGGCTGACCCCGGACGCCGACCAGCCCGACGCCGACCGCCTCGCCCTGCGCTTCGACTGCGCGGAGGCCGCGCTGACCACCCCGTTCGGCGCCCGCACGGCCGATCCCGACGAACTCGCCCTCGCCACCCCGGACCC
>NZ_JAAKZV010000414.1 GCF_011044975.1 Streptomyces coryli
GGCCGGTTCCTGCCGCCGGTCCGGGGCGGGCTTGGCCTTGTCGTCGTCCGCGCAGCGGCCGCCCGGGAGGGCGAGCAGGCGCGGGGCCGGACGCGATACGTCCGGGGAGCCGGTCCGCTGCTCCGCCACGTGCGGCAGGCGGCGGGCGGCCGCCTCCTCGCAGCGGCTCAGCAGCGCCTTGCGGCGGGCGGTCTCCGCGGGGCCGGCCGGCAGCGCGGTCAGTGAGTGCAGCGCCGCGAGATCGGCGGTCAGCGGCGTGTAGCCGCCGTTCAGCGCCTCCCGCAGCAGCTCGGTGTAGCCGGCCGCCGCAGCGGGCAGCGCCGCCCGGTAGCGGGCGAGGTCGGCGACGAGGAAGTCCCGCATCCGCTCGGCCTCGCGGATCGTCTCGTCCACCGCCGCGGCGAGCCGGAGGCAGTCCCGTAGGACCGACTCCCTGCTCTGCCGCGGCGTCATCGACTGCGTGGCGATGGCGAGGGCGCCGCGCACGACGCGAAGCTCGTCGGCGCTGAACGCCATTCCGCCTCGGGAACCGTATGGCGTGGGCATAATCCGAATTTAGGCCCTGTATGCCTTGATCCCGGGTAGCGACACCATCTATCCGGCGGCGGCCGGATCAGCGCTCGCGGGACGACCTCCGCCGGGTGAGCGCCACCGCGACCGCGCCCAGGCCGAGCGCCGCGGCGGCGGCCGCGAGGATCCACAGGACGCCGTTGCTGCCGGTGCCTGCCATGGAGCCGGAGGCGTCGTCCGAGGCGCCGGCGGAGCCGGACGTACCCGCGGAGGAGCCGTCCGAGCCCTCGGAGCCGCCCGAGTCGCCGGAGCCGCCGTCCGCGCCGCCGGAGCCGGTGCCGCCGCCGGAGCCCGTCGCCTTCAGCTCGATCGGGGCGGCGTCGTTCTCGGGCTTGGCGTCGCGGGTCGGGAAGTCCTCGCGGGCGAGCGCCTGGACCTTGCCCTCGGCGTCCTTCACCTTCTTGTCGATACGGACGTAGAAGATCAGGGTGTCCTTCTCGCCCGCGGCGAAGGTCTCCTGGAGGGTGCAGACGTAGGTGCGGGACTTCTTGGACTTCTTGGAGCAGGCCCAGTCGTCGTCCTCGCCGGGGAACGGGATCTTGGTGATCGTCGTGCCCTCGGGCGGGGTCACTTCGTACGTGCCGGCGCCGTGGCCGTCGCGGTACTGGAGGTCCATCGTGCCGGGGCCCGCGTTGCGGACGCCGAGTTCGATCTTGGCGGTGCTGCCGACCTTGCCCTCGATCGTGCCGCCGATCGCCTGGTAGTCGGCGCGCTGGGTGGTGGCGAGGTCGAGGTGGCCGCCGTTGCCGTCGAAGGCGGCCGTCTCCTTCAGGGTGAGCGGCGGGCCGCTGCCCTGCTCGCTGAAGTCCTCGGGCTTCTCGTACTGCCACGGGTTGCCGCTGCCGAGCGCCCAGAAGTGGTAGTTGGCGCTGCCGTACATCTGGTCCTCGGCGACCTTGAAGGCGAAGGGCGCGCTGAATTCATACGCCTTGCCCGCCTCGACCGGGGTGTCGAAGGTGCAGTATGCGGCGGTGTCGTAGCCCGGCTTGTAGTGGCAGTTGCTGTGCTCGCGGGCGACCTTCAGGCCCTCCACCGAGCTCAGCTTGACGCCGATGCCCTTGGGGGCGGCGAGGGTGCCGCGGTTGGCGACGGCCCCGGTGAGGCTGATGGTCGAGCCCGGCTCGACGCCCTTCAGCGGGGCGTGGGTGCGGGCGTTCAGCTTCGGGCCGCCGATGACGGCCTTGGTCTCGGCGGTGGCGGTGTCCGCGTTGGAGGCCGTGGCGGTGTACTTGATGACGGCGCTGTCGCCCGGCTTCGCGCCCTTAGCGCCCTTGATGTAGAAGGGCTGCACGCTGGTGAGGCCGTCGATGGAGGAGTACTCGCAGGTGAAGACGTAGTCCTTCTCCGTGCAGAAGGAGCCGCCCTTGAGGTCGGCCAGGCCCTTCAGCGCGGAGGCGTCGATGGTGAGCTTCACGTCCTCGGCGATCGGCTCCTCGCCCTCGACGTACGCGAGGTTGAGGTCGAGGCGGTAGAGGTCGCCGCCCGGCGGGCCCTGGTCGTGCTCGTAGACGTAATACGTCTCCTGGGCCTGGATCTTGAGCACCGGATCGGCCGGTGCCGCGATCGCGGCGCCGCCGAGTGCCGTGCCCAGCAACGCCATTACGGCGGCCGTCGCCGCCAGCTTGCCCCTCATGTGCCCCACTCACCTGTCATGGACATCCATAGTCAGGCGGTGAGACTCGTGGGGCTGGTGAAAGGTTGTAAACCCGGTGACTAACTGCGGGCGATGTTCCGCTCGTAGACCAGGCGGAGGCCGATCAGGGTCAGCCAGGGCTCGTGCTCGTCGATCACCGAGGAGTCGGCGAGCATCATCGGGGCCAGGCCGCCGGTGGCGATCACCGTGACGTCGTCCGGGTCGTCCGCCAGCTCCACGGCCATCCGGCCGACGACGCCGTCGACCTGGCCCGCGAAGCCGTAGAGGATGCCGGACTGCATCGCCTCGACCGTGTTCTTGCCGATGACGCTGCGCGGGCGGGCGATTTCGATCTTACGGAGCTGGGCGCCGCGGACGCCGAGCGCTTCGGTGGAGATCTCAATGCCGGGCGCGATGACGCCGCCCACGTATTCGCCCTTGGCGCTGATCGCGTCGAAGGTCGTGGCCGTACCGAAGTCGACGACGATGCACGGGCCGCCGTAGAGCTCGGCGGCGGCGAGGGCGTTGATGATGCGGTCGGCGCCGACCTCCTTCGGGTTGTCCATGAGGACGGGGACGCCGGTCTTGACCCCGGGCTCGACGAGGACGGCGGGCACGTCCCCGTAATAGCGGCGGGTCACCTCGCGCAGCTCGTGCAGGACGGACGGGACCGTGGAGCAGATGGCGATGCCGTCGATGCCGTCGCCGAGCTCCTCGCCGAGGAGCGGGTGCATGCCCATCAGGCCCTGGAGGAGGACGGCCAGTTCGTCGGCGGTGCGGCGGGAGTCGGTGGAGACGCGCCAGTGCTCGACGATCTCCTCGCCGTCGAAGAGGCCGAGGACGGTGTGGGTGTTGCCGACGTCGATGGTGAGCAGCATCGGGTGCTCAGTCCTCCCTCAGGTCCAGGCCGATGTCGAGAATGCGGGAGGAGTGGGTGAGGGCGCCGACGGCCAGGTAGTCCACGCCGGTGGCGGCGTAGGCGGCGGCGTTCTCGAGGGTGAGGCGGCCGGAGGACTCGAGGGTGGCGCGGCCCTTGTTGAGGGCGACGGCCTCGATGGTCTCCTCCGGGGTGAAGTTGTCGAGGAGGATCAGGTCCGCGCCGGCGTCGAGGGCCTCGCGGAACTGGTGGAGGGTGTCCACCTCGATCTCGATGTCGAGGTCGGGGAATTCTTCCCGTACGAGCTTGAAGGCTTCCGCCACGCCGCCTGCGGCGACTACGTGGTTGTCCTTGACGAGGGCGGCGTCGGAGAGGGACATGCGGTGGTTGACGCCGCCGCCGGCCCGTACCGCGAACTTCTCCAGGGCGCGCAGGCCCGGGGTCGTCTTGCGGGTGTCGCGGACCTGGGCGCCCGTGCCTTCGAGGGTGTCCGCCCAGGCGCGGGTGGCGGTGGCGATGCCGGAGAGGCGGCACAGGACGTTGAGCGCGCTGCGCTCGGCGGTGAGGAGGTCGCGGGTGCGGGTCTTGACGGAGAGCAGCTTCTGGCCTGCTTTTACCCGGTCGCCGTCCTCGGCGTGCCGCTCGACCTCGAACTCGTCCGTGCAGACGACGGAGAGGATCGCCTCGGCGATGTGGAGGCCGGCTACGACGCCGTCCTCGCGGGCGGTGAAGTCGCCGGTGGCGGTGGCGTCTTCGGCGACGGTGGCGACGGTGGTGACGTCCACGCCGTTGTCGAGGTCCTCCTCGATGGCGAGGTGGGCGATGTCCTCGACCTGTACGGGGTCGAGCCCGGCGTCGGCGAGCAGCTGCGCGAGGTCGGGGTCGAGGCCGCAGGCGAGCTCGTCGTGCTCGTAGGCCTGTCCGGCGTCGCCGCACCCGCAATTGTCGCCGCAGCCGCCGCCTTCGGCGGGGGCGCCGCCGATGGGGAGGAGCGTCAGCTCTACGGGCTGCGGGCGGTTGGGCTCGGGGGTGGTCG
>NZ_JAAKZV010000415.1 GCF_011044975.1 Streptomyces coryli
CTCGGGGGGTAACACGGGGGAACGACGAAGCGGGGCCGGACAGCCGGGGGGTCTGACTGGCCCCGCTTCGTCATGCCTGGAGCTGTGTCTTTTCCTTCGCCGCGGCGATACGGGCCAGCGCCTCGCGCTTGCCGCAGGCGTGGGCGCCGAGGGCGACCTGGCGCTTGATGATGGCCGGTTCCGCCTGCATCAGCCGCCAGCCGCGGAGCACGAGCACATGCGGGGCCTTACGGCCCTCCCTGAGATCGCGCAGGAGCCGGCGGCGGAAGGTGCGCCCGGCGCCGCGCTGCAGGCTGAGCGCGTCCGCGAGCAGGCCGCGGGCCTGCACCTCGCGCACGATCTCCGCCGCGAAGATGCCCTCGGCGATGAAGAGCGGCTCGTCCTTGAGCTCGAAGATCTCGTGGCCGGTGATGGCGCTCTTGGAGATGTCGTAGACCGGGGTGTCGGTGCGCCCGGTGGCGCAGAGCTCCTCGATGGCGGCCACCGCGGAGCCGGCGTTCCATGAGGCGGGGTGGTCCCAGTCCACGCCGATCTCGCCGTCCATGGTGGGCAGCGTGGGGTCGTCGCCCTCCTTGTAGAAGTCGTCGAGCCGCAGGATGGGAAGTCCCGCCTCGGCGGCGAGGCGGGACTTCCCGGAGCCTGAGGGACCGGTGAGGAGGATGACGCGTGCGGGCATGCCTTTCAGTATGAAGGCGGTCAGTACGCCGAGCCGCCGACGCCGAGCGAGCCCGTCGGGTGCCAGACCGTCTTCGTCTCCAGGAACGCCGTCAGGCGCTTGGTGCCCGGGGTCTGCGACCAGTCGTGCGGTCCTGCGCGCAGGACGCGCTTGAGGTTGTCCGCGGCGGCCGTCTCCAGGTCCTTCGCCAGCGCCGGGTCGGCGCCGGTGAGGTCGATCGCGTTCACGTCCTGGTGCGCGGCCAGGGTCGGGGCGATCTCGGCCGTACGGCCGGAGAGGACGTTCACCACGCCGCCCGGGACGTCCGAGGTGGCGAGCACCTCGGCGAGGGAGAGGGCGGGGAGCGGGGCGGACTCGCTGCTGACGACAACGGCGGTGTTGCCCGTCGCGATTACCGGCGCCACGACCGAGACCAGGCCGAGGAAGGACGACTCCTGCGGGGCCAGGACCGCGACGACGCCGGTCGGCTCGGGGGAGGAGAGGTTGAAGAACGGGCCCGCGACCGGATTGCCGCCGCCGACCACCTGGGCGATCTTGTCGGTCCAGCCGGCGTACCAGACCCAGCGGTCGATGGCCGCGTCCACGACCGCCGCGGCGCGGGACTTGCCCAGGCCCTCGGCGTCGGCGACCTCCCGTACGAACTGGTCCTTGCGGCCCTCGAGCATCTCCGCGACCCGGTAAAGGACTTGGCCGCGGTTGTACGCGGTGGCGCCCGACCAGCCGCTGAAGGCCTTGCGGGCGGCCACGACCGCGTCGCGGGCGTCCTTGCGGGAGGACTGGGGGGCGTTGGCGAGCCACTCGCCCTTGCTGGTGGTGACCTCGTACACGCGCCCGCTCTCCGACCTCGGGAATTTGCCGCCGATGTAGAGCTTGTAGGTCTTGAGGACGCCAAGTCGTGCGTCAGACATTGAGGTACGCCTCCAGACCGTGGCGGCCGCCCTCGCGGCCGAAACCCGACTCCTTGTAGCCGCCGAAGGGCGAGGTCGGGTCGAACTTGTTGAACGTATTCGCCCAGACGACGCCCGCTCGCAGGCTGTTGGCGACGGACAGGATCCGGGAGCCCTTCTCCGTCCAGATGCCGGCGGAGAGGCCGTACGGGGTGTTGTTGGCCTTCGCCACCGCCTCGGCCGGGGTGCGGAAGGTCAGGACCGACAGGACCGGGCCGAAGACCTCCTCGCGGGCGATGCGGTGCGCCTGGGTGACGCCGGTGAAGAGCGTCGGGGCGAACCAGTAGCCGTCGGCGGGCAGTTCGCACGGCGCGGTCCAGCGCTCGGCGCCCTCGGCCTCGCCGGCCTCGGCGAGCTCGGTGATGCGGGCGAGCTGCTCGGCGGAGTTGATCGCGCCGATGTCGGTGTTCTTGTCGAGCGGGTCGCCGAGGCGGAGGGTCGACAGGCGGGTCTTGAGGGCGTCGAGGACCTCGTCCGCCACCGACTCCTGGATGAGGAGGCGGGAGCCGGCGCAGCAGACCTGGCCCTGGTTGAAGAAGATGCCGTTGACGATGCCCTCGACGGCCTGGTCGATGGGGGCGTCGTCGAAGACGATGTTGGCGCCCTTGCCGCCCAGTTCGAGGGTGAGCTTCTTCTTGCTGCCGGCGACCGTACGGGCGATCTGCTTGCCGACGGCGGTGGAGCCCGTAAAGGCGACCTTGTCGACGTCCGGGTGCGCGACCAGGGCCGCGCCGGCGTCGCCGTAGCCCGGGATGATGTTGACGACGCCCTTGGGCAGGCCCGCCTGGCGGCAGATGTCCGCGAAGAACAGGGCGGAGAGGGGGGTCGTCTCGGCGGGCTTGAGGACGACCGTGTTGCCGGTCGCCAGGGCCGGGGCGATCTTCCAGGCCAGCATCAGCAGCGGGAAGTTCCACGGGATGACCTGGCCGGCCACGCCCAGCGGCTTCGGGTTCGGGCCGAAGCCCGCGTGGTCGAGCTTGTCGGCCCAGCCCGCGTAGTAGAAGAAGTGGGCCGCGATCAGCGGGAGATCCGCGTCGCGGGTCTCCTTGATCGGCTTGCCGTTGTCCAGGGTCTCCAGGACGGCCAGCTCGCGGGAGCGCTCCTGGATGATCCGGGCGATGCGGAAGAGGTACTTGGCGCGTTCGGCGCCCGGGAGCGCCGACCAGGGGCCGAAGGCGCGGCGGGCGGCCTGCACGGCCCGGTCCACGTCGGCCTCGCCGGCCTGGGCGATCTCGGAGAGGACCTCTTCCGTCGCCGGGGAGACGGTCTTGAAGACCTTGCCGTCCGCGGCTTCGGCGAACTCGCCGTCGATGAAGAGCCCGTACGAGGGTGCGATGTCGACGACGGACCGGGACTCGGGGGCGGGGGCGTACTCAAAGGGATTGGTCATGATCTCGCTCAGTCCACCGTCACGTAGTCGGGGCCGGAGTAGCGGCCGGTGGCCAGCTTCTGGCGCTGCATCAGCAGGTCGTTGAGCAGGCTGGAAGCGCCGAAGCGGAACCAGTGGTTGTCCAGCCAGTCCGGGCCCGCCGTCTCGTTCACCAGCACCAGGAACTTGATCGCGTCCTTGGCGGTCCGGATGCCGCCGGCCGGCTTCACGCCCACCTGTACCCCGGTCTGGTCGCGGAAGTCGCGGACAGCCTGGAGCATCAGGAGCGTGTTCGCCGGGGTGGCGTTCACGGCGACCTTGCCCGTCGAGGTCTTGATGAAGTCGGCGCCCGCCAGCATGCCCAGCCACGAGGCGCGGCGGATGTTGTCGTACGTCGACAGCTCGCCGGTCTCGAAGATGACCTTCAGCCGGGCCTTGCCGGTGGCCTCCTTGACGGCCTTGATCTCCTCGAAGACCTGGAGATAGCGGCCGGACAGGAAGGCACCGCGGTCGATGACCATGTCGATCTCGTCCGCGCCGGCGGCGACGGCGTCGCGGGTGTCCGCCAGCTTCACGTGCAGGGCCGCGCGGCCCGCCGGGAAGGCGGTGGCGACGGAGGCGACCTTGACGCCGCTGCCCTTGACGCCCTGGGCGGCGATGCCGGCCATGTCGGGGTAGACGCAGACGGCGGCGACGCGCGGGGTGTCGCGGTCGGTCGGGTCCGGGTTCACCGCCTTCGCGGCGAGCGAGCGGACCTTGCCGGGGGTGTCGGCGCCTTCCAGCGTCGTCAGGTCGATCATCGAGATCGCCAGGTCCAGGGCGTACGCCTTGGCCGTCGTCTTGATGGAACGGGTGCCCAGGGACGCGGCGCGGGCCTCCAGGCCCACCGGGTCGACGCCCGGCAGTCCGTGCAGGAAGCGGCGCAGCGCGCTGTCGGAAGCGGTCACCTCGGCGAAGGGGGCTGTAGCAGCCGGGGACGCGGTACGAGACATGCTCACAAGACGAGCATATCTACACGCGTAGCGTCTTGGGGAGGGGGTGAGGGAGAGGAAG
>NZ_JAAKZV010000416.1 GCF_011044975.1 Streptomyces coryli
GGGCGTCGTTGGTGATGGCCGGGGCTGACCGGTTGCCGCCGCACGGGTCGTTGACCGAGGTGGCGTCCGCGTTCGGGGTCACGCATGTGACGGTGCCGCCGTCGGTGCTGGCGACGGTGGAGGAACTACCGGCCCAGGTGGGCACGGTGGTGGTAGCTGGCGAGGCCTGCGCGCCGGCGCTGGTCGAGCGATGGTCCTCGGGCTGGCGGCTGATCAATGCGTACGGGCCGACGGAAGTGACGGTCTGCGCGACGATGAGCCAGCCGTTGTCACCTGTGGCGGAAGGCCCGGTGCCGATCGGGCAGCCGATCGGCAACACCCAGGCGTATGTGCTGGATGAGTTCTTGCAGCCGGCGGCCGTGGGTGTGACCGGTGAGCTGTACGTGTCCGGTCCAGGCTTGGCGCGCGGCTACCTCGGCAAGCCGACCCTGACCGCGGAACGCTTTGTCGCTTCACCCTTCGCCAACGGGGGCCCGGCGGCCCGGATGTATCGGACCGGTGACCTCGTGCGCTGGACCCCCGATGGAGATCTGGTGTTCGCCGGCCGGGTCGATGAGCAGGTGAAGATCCGCGGGTTCCGTATCGAGCCCGGCGAGATCGAATCCCTCCTCGCCGCCCACGAGTCCGTCGCCCACGCGGCTGTCATCGTCCGCGAGGACCGCCCCGGCGACAAACGCCTCATCGCCTACGTCGTTCCGACCGCCGCTGGCGAGATTGATCCCGTAGCGCTGCGTGAGTTTGCCGGTGGGCAGCTCCCGGAGTACATGGTCCCGGCGGCCGTCGTAGTGCTGGAGCGTTTCCCGGTCACGGTGAACGGCAAGCTCGACCGGGCCGCCCTCCCCGCCCCCGACTTCGCCGGTGCCGCCGGCGGGCGCGGCCCGGCGACCCCGGTGGAGGAAGTGCTCTGCGGCCTGTTCGCCGAGGTCCTGGGCCTGGAGCAGGTCGGCGCCGAGGCGTCGTTCTTCGACCTCGGCGGCGACTCGCTGCTCGCCATGCGGCTGGTTGCCCGCATCCGCGCGGTACTGGAGACCCAGCTCGCCATCGGCGACCTCTTCGCCGCGCCGACGGTCGCCGAGGCGGCCCGGCTGATCGACGCCGGCCACGGCACCGAGCGGGCGGCACTGACCCGCCGCCCGCGGCCTGACGTGCTGCCGCTGTCGTACGCGCAGCAGCGGATGTGGTTCCTCAACCGCCTCGAGGAGAACGACCGCGAGGCCGGCGCGGCCTACAACATGCCCATGGCGCTGCGGCTGTCGGGCGAGCTGGACGTGCCGGCTCTCGAAGCGGCACTCGGCGACGTCGCCGACCGGCACGAGAGCCTGCGGACCGTGTTCCCGGCCGGCGACGGCGTTCCGTATCAGCAGATCCTCGAAGGCGGTGCGGGTCGGCCGCCGCTGGTGGTCACGGAGGTCGCCGAGGAGTGCGTGGAGGAGGCCGTCGCCGCGGAGGCGGAGCGAGGCTTTGATCTGGGGGTGGACCTGCCGTGGCGGGTGCGGCTGCTGGTGACCGGCCCGTCCGAGTACGTCCTGATCATGGTGGCGCATCACGTCGCGGTGGACGGGTGGTCCATGGGCGTGCTGGCGCGGGACGTGGGGGCCGCGTACGCCGCCCGTCGTGAGGGGCGGGCACCCGCATGGGAGCCGTTGCCGGTGCAGTACGCCGACTATGCGCTGTGGCAGCGCGAGGTGCTGGGCGAACTCGATGACCCGGACAGCATGATCAGCGGGCAGCTGGCGTACTGGCGCGAGGCTTTGGCCGGGGCGCCGGAGGAGCTGGCGTTGCCGGCGGACCGGTCGCGGCCGGCCGTGCCCTCGTTCCAGGGCCGTGCTGTGGAGCTCGAGGTGGGTGCGGAGACCCATGCGCGGTTGGTGGCGTTGGCCGGGCGTGGGCGGGCGACGATGTTCATGGTCGTGCATGCCGCGGTGGCGGTGCTGTTGTCGAGGATGGGTGCGGGGAACGACATCCCGATCGGGACGGCCGTGGCCGGCCGCGATGATGCGGCGCTGGATGATCTCGCGGGATTCTTCGTCAATACGCTGGTGCTGCGTACCGACCTGAGTTCGGATCCGTCGTTCACGGAGCTGCTGGGTCGGGTGCGGGAGACGGATCTGGCGGCGTATGCCCATCAGGATGTGCCGTTCGAGCGGCTGGTGGAGGACCTCAATCCGTCGCGGTCGCTGTCCCGTAATCCGCTGTTCCAGGTGATGCTCGCGCTGCAGAACGGCGGCGAGGAGCGGTGGAAGCTGCCGGGCCTGAACGTTGCCCCCGTGGCATCCGGGGCGGAGGCGGCGGCCCGGTTCGATCTGGCGTTGGACCTGGCCGAGCAGCGGGACGAGGGCGGGGCCCCGGCGGGGCTGTCCGGCGGGATTCTGTATGCCACGGATCTGTTCGACGAGGCTACGGCGCGGGCGCTTGCCGATCGGCTGGTGCGGGTGCTGGAGCAGGTTGCGGCGCGCCCGGATGCGCGGGTCAGTGAGATCGAGGTGCTGGAGGCGGCCGAACGGTCGCTGGTGGTGGAGGGATGGAACGACACGGCGCGGCCCGTTTCCGAGGGGTCGGTCGTGGAGCTCTTCGAGGGCCAGGTCGCGCGGTCGCCGGGTGCTGTCGCCGTTCGGTGTGGGGCTGAGGAGCTCACCTACGCCGAGCTGGAGGTGCGGGCGAATCGGCTGGCGCGGTATCTGCGGGGGCTCGGAGTGGGCCGGGAGGTGCGGGTCGGGCTGCGGTTGCCGCGTGGGGTCGACTTTGTGGTGGCGATGCTGGCGGTGTGGAAGGCCGGGGGTGCGTATGTGCCGCTGGATCCGGAGTATCCCGCCGATCGGCTGGAGTTCATGGTGGCCGACAGCGGCGCCGAACTGGTGGTGGACAGCGGGCTGTTGACCGGGGCTGGGGAGGCGATTGCGGCTGCGTCGAGTGAGCCGTTGAGGGAGGCGATCGAGCCGTCGCAGTTGGCGTATGTGATCTATACGTCGGGGTCGACGGGCCGTCCGAAGGGTGTGGCGGTCGCGCACGGCGGGGTGGCGAATCTCGCCAAGGTGATGCGGCCGGTGCTGGGGGTGGAAGCGGGCGAGGTGGCGTTGCAGTTCGCGTCCTTCAGCTTCGACGCCGCGGTGCTGGATGTGGCGGTCACACTGACTTCAGGCGGCACCCTGGCGATTGCTGCAAGTTCTGAGCGTACGGAGCCGGAGCTGCTGGCTCAGATGATCCGTAACGCCGGTGTCAGCGTGGCCAGCGTGGTGCCGTCGCTACTCGGGGTGCTGGACCCCACATCGGTGCCCGGCGTGCGCAACTGGGTATTGGGTGCAGAGCGGTTGAGCCCGGATCTGGCCAGCCGCTGGGTTGGCCAGGCACAGGTATGGAACACGTACGGGCCGACCGAGGCCACGGTCATCACCACTGCGGTCCCGGTGGATGCAGGGACTACACCGGAAAGTGCGTCGCCGGCGATCGGTCGTCCGCTCGGCAATGCCCAGGTGTTTGTGCTGGATGAGTTCCTGCAGCCGGTCCCGCCCGGCGTGACGGGCGAGCTGTATGTCGCCGGGGCCGGTCTGGCCCGCGGCTATGTCGGCCGCCCGGACCTGACCGCCGAACGATTCGTCGCCTGCCCCTTCGGTGCCGGTGGGCGGATGTACCGGTCCGGAGACCTGGCCCGCTGGACCACCGACGGCACCCTGCAGTTTGCCGGTCGGGCGGATGAGCAGGTCAAGATCCGCGGCTTCCGGGTGGAACCGGGCGAGATCGAATCCGTCATCGCCGCCCACACCTCGATCAGTCAAGCGGCGGTCGTCGTACGGGAGGACCGACCGGGCGAGCGGCGTCTGGTCGCCTACGTCGTCCCGGCCACCGACACCGACAGCGACGGCGACATCGACACGACGCAGCTGCGCGAGCACACCGCCTCCCGCCTGCCGGAGTACATGATCCCGACCGTCGTCCCCCTGGAGGCCCTGCCGCTCACCCCCAACGGCAAGCTCGACCGCGC
>NZ_JAAKZV010000417.1 GCF_011044975.1 Streptomyces coryli
CCCTCCACCCGCTCCAGCGCCACCCTCGGCACCCGCCTCTCCAACCACCCCGGAAGCCACCAAGCCCGCCGCCCCATCACCTGCATCACGGCAGGCACAATCAAGCACCGGATCACCACCGCATCCAGCAGGATTGCCACCGCCAGACCCAGCCCGAATTGCTGCAGCATCCTGCTCGGGCTCAGCACAAAGGCCGCGAAGACGACGATCATGATGGCCGCAGCCGCCGTAATGACCTTCCCCGTCGCCGCCAGGCCCTCCCGCACCGCGTACGAATGGTCCTTCGTCCGCTCCCACTCCTCATGGATCCGCGACACGAGGAAGACCTCGTAGTCCATCGACAGCCCGAAGACGATCGCGAAGATCATCACCGGGATGAAGGCCTCAATCGGCCCCGGCTGCACCCCGAACCAGCCCTCCTGGAAGACCAATGTGATGGCGCCCAACGCCGCCGCGATCGACAGCAGATTCAGCAGCGCCGCCTTGATCGGGATCAGCACCGACCGGAACACCACCATCAGCAGCAGCGCCGACATGCCGACCACGATGGCGACGAAGAGCGGCAGCCGGTCCGCCACCGTATCCGCGAAGTCCTGCGTCGCGGCCGTCGATCCGCCGACCAGGAAGTCGGCACCCGTACGGTCCGACACCCCCGGCAGCACGTCATCGCGCAGCGCGTGCACCAGCCGCTCGGTGCCCTCGTCCTGCGGGGCGGTCTCCGGGAAGACCATGACGGTGGTGAGCGAGCCGTCCTCGGACGGCAGCGGCGGGGTCGTGGCGGCGACGCCGTCCGCGGCGGTCAGGGCCTCGCGCAGCTCCTCCCCCACGCCCCCGTCGGCCTTGCCGGTCACGATCAGCGGGCCGTTGAAGCCGGGGCCGAAGCCCTCGGCCAGCAGGTCGTACGCCTTGCGGCTGGTCGAGTCCGCGGCATCGTTGCCCGCGTCCGCGAAGCCCAGCCGCATGCCCGCGGCCGGGGCCGCCAGCGCGCCCAGCGCGATCACGGCGATCAGCAGCGCGGGCAGCGGCCGTCGCTGCACCGCTGCGCCCAGACGCCGCCAACCCGCGCCCTCCACCTTGCCCTTGGCCGCAGCCTTCGACGCCCGCTTCAGTACGTGCCGCTGAATCCGCTTCCCGAATACGGCCATCAGCGCGGGCAGCAGCACCAGCGACGCCGCCATGGTGACCAGCACCGTCAGCGCCACCGCGAGCGCCACGCCCTGCAGCGACCCCAGCCCCAGCGCCACCAGGCCCAGCAGCGCGATGATCACGGTGCAGCCGGCGAAGAAGACCGTCCGCCCGGCGGCGTCCAGTGCGGTACGGGTCGCCGTCGCCGGATCCGACCCACGCGTCAGCTCGTGCCGGTAGCGGTAGAAGATCAGCAGCGCGTAGTCCACCCCCACGCCGAGCCCGACCAGCATCATGATCGGCGGCGTGAAGTCGGCGATCGTGAAGACATGGGACGCGAGCCCGATCAGCCCGATCGCGCCGCCGACCGCGAACAGCGCCGTCACCAGCGGCAGCGCGGCCGCCACCAGCGACCCGAAGAGCAGCACGAGCACGACCAGCGCCGCGAGCATGCCCGCGCCCTCGGCGGCCCCGCCCTCCTCCTCGACGGCGCCGCGCACGGCGTCGCCGCCGAGCTCGACGTCGAGGCCGTCGCCGGCCGCGGCCTGCGCCGTGTCGATGATCCGTACGACATCCGCCTTGGGCACCTCCTCCGCCTTGCCGGCGAGGGTGACGGTGGCGTACCCGATCGTGCCGTCCTCGGACACGGCGGCGCGGTCCTCGTACGGGCTGCGCACCCCGGTCACCGACGGCAGGTCCGCGACCTTCCCGAGCATCCGCTCGATGCCGGCGCGGTCGGAGCCGCCGCCGCGCAGCCCGCCCTCGTCCTTGAAGACGATCTGCACGCTGTCCCCGGCCTGCGCGGCGCCGTGCTCCTTGAGCAGGTCGGTGGCGGCCTGGGAGTCGGTGCCGGGGAGGGAGAAGTCATTGCGGTAGCTGTTGCCCGCCGCCTGGGCACCGGCGGTGATCGCGGCGACCACCACCACCCAGAGCAGCAGGGCACCCCAGCGGTGCCGCTGCGACCATCCGGCCAGGCGGGAGAAGAACCCGGGCCCGGCGGCCGGGGACGTGCGTATGTCAGTGCTCATGCCCTAGAGGCTGCGGCCGCGCTACGGGCCGGGGCGTCAGCCCCGGGCGGGCACCTGGCGTACCACGGGAGTTGCGGGGCAGTGCGGGGTCGTACCGCCCCGGTTGCTAGTCCGCCAGCCAACCCGGGCTGACCATCCCCGTCTCGTACGCCATCACCACCAGCTGGCTGCGGTCCCGCACCGCCAGCTTGGTCATGATCCGGCTGACATGGGTCTTCGCCGTGGCCGGGCTGAGCACCAGCCGTTCCGCGATCTCGTCGTTCGTCAGGCCCGCCGCGACCAGCACCATCACCTCGCGCTCGCGCTCGGTCAGGGCGTTCAGCCGCGGCGACGGCTCCGGCGCCTTGACCCGGCCCGCGAACTCCGCGATCAGCCGCCGCGTCACCGACGGGCTGATCAGCGCGTCGCCGCGGGCCGCGACCCGTACCGCGTGGATCAGCTCCTCCGGCTCGGTGTCCTTCACCAGAAAGCCGGTGGCGCCGGCGCGCAGCGCGCCGTACACGTAGTCGTCGAGGTCGAAGGTGGTCAGGATGACCACCTTGACCTCCGCGAGCCGCTCGTCGCCGGCGATCCGCCGGGCCGCCTCGAGCCCGTCCACCTCGGGCATCCGGATGTCCATGAGGACGACGTCGGGCCGCAGTTCCCGGCAGGCGGTCACCGCCGCGGCGCCGTCGCTGACCTCGCCGACCACCTCGAGGTCGTCCTCGTCCTCGAGGATCGACCGGAACCCGGCCCGCACCAGCCGCTGGTCGTCCGCCAGCAGGACTCTGATCTTGTTCACTGAGCTCCTAGGTTCTCGTACGGCAGCGTGGCCTCGACCACGAAGCCCGGCCCGCCGTCCGGTCGTGGGCCCGCGGTGAGTTGCCCGCCGAGCAGCCGGGCGCGCTCGCGCATGCCGGTCACGCCGCTGCCGGTACCCTCCGCGTAGCCGGCGGGGCCGCGGCCGTCGTCGGTCACGGACAAGTCGAGTTCGTCCGGCCCGTAGCGCAGCCGGATGGTCGCGGTGGTGGCGCCGCGGGCGTGCCGGGTGACGTTGGTCAGCGACTCCTGCACGATCCGGTACGCGGCGAGGTCCACCTCGGCGGGCAGCGGCCGCGGTGCACCGGCGGTCTCGACGGTCACCGCGAGCCCGGCCCGGCGGGCGCCGGCAGCGAGCTCCTCCAGCCGCTCGACGCCCGGCGGCGGCGCGGTCGGCGCCGCCTCGTCGACCTGCCGGAGCACCCCGAGGGTGGCCCGCAGCTCGCGCAGCGTCTCCTTGCTGCTCGCCTTGATCTCGGTGAGTGCCTGTACGGAGGTGTCCTCGGGGTCCGCGGTCTTCTTCAGCCGGTGCAGGGCGGCGCCCGCCTGCACATTGATCATGGAGATGTTGTGCCCGACGACATCGTGCAACTCCCGCGCGATACGCAGCCGCTCCTCGGTGGCCCGGCGCCTGGCCTCCTCCTCGGCGTACGCACGCCGCCCGTGCTGCATGCTGCCCAGCGCCACCATGCCGACGAGCCAGCCGGTGAGCATGAAGAGCGCGATCCCGTTGATCTCGTCATTGCCCGCGAGGGTGCCGGCGCCGGTGCCGATCAGCATGGCGGCGGCGATCGCCACGGCCGCCTTCAGCCGCCCGGCGGCGGCGACCGCGTACAGCGCCACGATCGGCACCACCATCAGCGGCCCGTCGTACCGGCTGCTGAGGTAATACGCGGCCGTGGCCGCAAAGCTGACGACGGCGACCGCCACCGGCCACCGCCGCCAGAAGTAGAGCGACCCGCAGGCAACCGCGACCAGCCCCCACCCCACGACGGTGGCCGCCCAGGACTCCTC
>NZ_JAAKZV010000418.1 GCF_011044975.1 Streptomyces coryli
CGGGGTAGTACCGCGGGGGGACGGGCCGTGGTCCGCGAGCGGCAGTTCAGGGCGGGAAACGTCCGCGTACTTCGTTCAGGCGATAGCGCCGCACGATGGTGGAATCGCCGCACGCCAGCGGCTTAGGCTGGCGACATGACCCAGAGAGTCCCGATCCGCCAGCTACAGCAGCATGCGAGTGAACTGATTGATCGCGTCGCGGCCGGGGAGCGGGTGGAGATCACGCGCAACGGCAGGCTCATCGCCGTGCTGGCGCCGCCGGACCCCGAGCAGCGGGTCATGGAGGACCTGGTGCGCACGGGCAGCGTGGATCCGGATAACGCCAGGGATTCCCGCGGGCTTGCCGACTGGGAGCCGCAGCCGGCCCGCGGTGAGCGGCGGACTGCCCGACGGCTGTCGGACGTGCTGCTCGAGTTGCGCGAGGAAGAAGACCGTTGATCTACCTCGACTCGTGCGCCTTGGTCAAGCTCCTCGTTCCGGAGGCGGAAACGACCGCGCTGCGCACCTTCCTCAGTGCCCGCGCCGCCGAGGGGCACGCCACGTCCGCCCTCGCCCAGACCGAGGTCGCCCGGACGCTGATCCGGGCCGACGCAGATCCGGAAGTGGCGGACGCGGCGGAGGACTTGCTTGATCGGGTGCTGCGGATCCGGGTGACGGACCCGATTCTGCGAGCCGCGGGCATGTTCCCCATACGCCGTTTGCGGACGCTGGATGCGATCCACCTGGCCAGCGCGGAACATCTGGAGCAGGCGCTGACCGCGTTCGTCACGTACGACAAGCGGCTGGCCGCGGCCGCCGATGCGCGGGGACTTCCGGTGGCAGCTCCCGGAGCGTGATCTCAGGGCGAGGCCGGGGTCAACGTGGCTCGGGTGCGCCCTCCGGATCGGTCGTGGCTCGTGCCGCAGTGGGCTCCGCGGCTGTCCCGCCCGGCTTGGCCGAGCGCTTGCGGCGTGAGACCGCCACGCCCGCCAGGCACAGGGCGCCGCCGAGCAGCGTGAGCCAGCCGGGGACCTCGCCGAGGGCCAGCCAGGACATCAGGACCACCAGGGCCGGGACGGCGTACGTCGTGGCGCCCATCCGGCCCGCGGTCGTGCGGGCCAAGGCGTAGGCCCAGGTGGTGAAGGCCAGGGCGGTCGGGAAGATGCCCAGGTAGATCATGTTGAGGGTGGCGGAGAGTGGGGCGTCGGCCGCGTCGTTGATCAGCTGGCCCGTGAAGGGCAGGCAGAGGACCGCGCCTGTTATGCAGCCGAAGGCCGTCGCCTGCAGCGGTGACGCGTGGCGCAGCGCGGGCTTCTGGCTCACCACGCCCGCGGCGTACGTGGCGGCGGCGATCAGGCAGAGCACCACGCCGAACAGCGAGGACGAGCCGCCGTCGGACATCGAGATGCCCACGACCACCGCGCCCGCGAAGGAGACCGCCATCCCGGCCATCAGCCCGGGCGGGAAGCCCTCCTTGAGAATCCAGCCGCTCAGCAGCGCGATCAGGATCGGGCCGACATTGACCACCAGCGCCGCCGTGCCGGCGTCGACCTTCTGCTCGCCCCAGTTCAGCGCGACCATGTACACCCCGAACCACAGCGCACCGGACACCGCGATCCCCGGCCACGCCGCCCGCGGCGGCAGCCCCTCGCGCCGCAGCACCAGGATCAGCGCCAGCGCCAGCGCGCCGGACGCCAGCCGGCCGAGCGCCAGCGCGCCCGGCCCGTAATGCTCGGCGGCGGAACGGATCGAGACGAATGCCGACGCCCACAGCACGACCGTGACCCCGGCGGCGGCAAGCGCCCGCCGGTCCGTGCCAACCCCACTTGCGATCATGCCGGGAACGCTATCCGACCCCACTGACAGCGCCCACCGCTTTGTTACGGTGACCGGCATGACCGAACCCGCCGCCACCCGCGACGACGCCTCCTACTCCAAGTCGCCGGACGCCGTCCGCGCCGAGCTCGGCCGCCTCCGCGACAGCATCGACAACATCGACGCCGCCGTCGTCCACATGCTGGCCGAGCGCTTCAAGTGCACCCAGCAGGTCGGCCGCCTCAAGGCCGAACACCATCTGCCGCCGGCGGACCCCAACCGCGAGGCCCGCCAGATCACCCGGCTCCGCGAGCTGGCGGTGAACGCCAAGCTCGACCCGGCCTTCGCCGAGAAGCTGCTGAACTTCATCATCGCCGAGGTGATCCGCCACCACGAGCAGATCGCCGACGGCACCGACCCGACCCCGGGAAACGGCGCGGCGGGCCGCTGAGCGGCACCGCACGGGATGTTCTGCGCCCCGCCGTACCCATGAGGCACCATGGCCTCCATGCCCGCACTCACCCGCGCAGAGGCGCAGCTCAGAGCACGGATTCTCGAGGTCGGACGGTACGACGTCGAGCTCGACCTCACTCGCGGTGAGGAGGTCTTCGGGTCCACCGTCGTCATCCGGTTCGCCGCCCGCGAGGCCGCCGAGACGTTCCTGGAGCTGAAGCCCGCCGCCCTGCGCCGGGTCGTCCTCGACGGTGCGGAGCTGGACCCGGCCTCCCTCGACGGCAACCGGCTGCCGCTCACCCTCGCCGCCGGCGCGCACGAGCTGCGGGTCGAGGCCGATATGGCGTATTCCAGGACCGGGGAGGGGATGCACCGCTTCACGGACCCGGCGGACGGCGAGACGTATCTCTACACCCAGCTCTTCCTCGATGACGTGCAGCGCGTCTTCGCCGCCTTCGACCAGCCGGACCTGAAGGCCGAGTTCGCGGTCTCCGTCATCGCCCCCGCCGGCTGGACCGTCCTCGGCAACGGCGTCGCCACCGACCACGGCACCCTCGACAACAGGCGCCGCTGGACCATCGCCACCACCCCGCCCATCTCCACCTACCTCGTCGCCGTCGCCGCCGGCCCCTGGCACTCGATCGCCGACGAGCACGCGGGCATCCCGTTCGGCCTGCACTGCCGCCGCTCCCTCGCGCAGCACCTCGACGCCGACGCGGACGAACTCCTCGACATCACCAAGCGGTGCTTCGACCGCTACCACGAGAAGTTCACCGAGCCGTACCCCTTCGACTCGTACGACCAGGCCTTCGTGCCCGAGTTCAACGCGGGCGCCATGGAGAACCCCGGCCTCGTCACCTTCCGCGACGAGTACATCTTCCGCTCCGCCGTCACCGACACCGAGCGGCAGACCCGGGCGGTCACACTGGCGCACGAGATGGCGCACATGTGGTTCGGCGACCTCGTCACCCTCCGCTGGTGGGACGACATCTGGCTGAACGAGTCCTTCGCCGAATACCTCGGCTGCCAGATCGTCACCGAGTGCACCCGCTTCGACGGCGTCTGGACCGACTTCGCCATCGCCCGCAAGGGCTGGGGTTACGACGCCGACCAGCGCCCCTCCACCCACCCCGTCGCACCCGACGCCGTCCCGGACACCGCCTCCGCGCTGCTGAACTTCGACGGCATCTCATACGCGAAGGGCGCCTCCGCGCTCCGCCAGCTCGTCGCCTGGCTCGGCGAGGACGCCTTCTTCGCCGGGATCAACGACCACTTCACCAAGCACAAGTTCGGCAACGCCACCCTCGCCGACTTCATCGACTCCCTCGCCGCCGCCTCGGGCCGGGACGTGCCGGGCTGGGCCGACGCCTGGCTGCGTACGACCGGCGTGGACACCCTGAGCCCGGTCGTCCGCACCCACCAGGACGACGGCAGCTGGACGCTGTCCGTACGCCGGGAGGGCAGCCGGCCGCACACCTTCACCATCGGCTTCTACGGCCCTGTCCCGGACAGTCCGGGACAGCTGCGGCGCACCGGCGCGATGCGGCCGAGCGTCGGCGACGACGGCAGCGACGAGCTCACCGACGTCGCCCCGCGCCCCGCCCTCTTCCTCCTCAACGACGCGGACCTCACCTACGCCAAGATCCGCTTCGACCAGCAGTCCTGGGACACCCTCGCCGGCTCCCTCTCCACCC
>NZ_JAAKZV010000041.1 GCF_011044975.1 Streptomyces coryli
GGGGTCGGGAGTTTCGCTCGGCGGGTCGCTCGGACCACCCGTCGAGGGCGGAGGGCTCGGCTTGTTCGACGGCGGCGTGCTCGGGTCCTTCGGACTCGGGCTCGAACCGGGCGTCTTCCCGCCGCCACCCGTCGGCTCATCACTCCGATGCCCCGGCAGCGCCCCCTTACCATCCGGCACCTCATGCGCGCCGCCGTCGCGGTAGAACTTCAGCCACGACAGCACCGTCCGCACATACGCGTCCGACGGGTTGTAGCTGAGGATCGCGCGCCGCAGATCGGCGTCGTTGGCGAGGTCGCGGCCGCCCGCGCACAGGTACTTCGCGGCGGCGAGGGCCGCGTCGTAGGCGTTGTTCGGGTCGCGCTTGCCGTCGCCGTTGGCGTCCTGGCCCCAGCGGTTCCAGGTGCCCGGGATGAACTGCATCGGGCCGACGGCGCGGTCGTGGGTCTTGTCCCCGTCGTACGCGCCGTTGTCGGTGTCGGTGATGTTGGCGAAGCCGTTGCCGTTGAGGACCGGGCCGCGGATGGGGCTCTTGGTGGTGCCCTCGGCGTCGACATTGCCGCCGCGGGCGTGGCCGGATTCGACCTTTCCGATGGCGGCGAGCAGCTGCCACGGCAGATTGCAGCCGGGCTGCGAAGTGTTGAGTTCGGCGGCAGCCTCCTGATACGCGTCGAGGAGGGTGGCCGGTATGCCCGCTTCGCCGCCGCCGGCCGGCGTCGCGCCGCTGCCTTCGGCCGGGGTCTTCAGCGGGGGGAGGTCGGTGTAGTACGGCCGCGAGTCGTCTCCGGATATGCCGGGCTCGTCGTCCGCCTGGGAGTCCGCGAGGTCGCTGTTCTTGCCGGGTTTGTCGGGGAGGAGTGCGGGGGCTCCGGAGGCTCCGAGCCCGGCCATGGCGACCGCGGCTATCGCCGCGCTCGCCGCCCCTCTTCGCAAACGTCGGCCGAAAGGCGCTGCCATTGCGTTACGTCCCCTCCTATGGCGCTTATTGCCGGGCATCCCGGCCCGCGGCCCGGCAATACGCGTGACAGTAACCCAACTTCAGGTGCGGATCTACCGGGCCCAAGCGACAGATTTGCGTCAGTCCTGGTCGGTCAGGACGCGGCCTTCCCGGCTTTGCGGCGCCGGGTCACCCAACTCGGCGTGGACGGCCCGCGCGACCCGTTCGACGGTGCGAACGCCGGTGTCCATGGAGGCGCTGCCCGTCGTCAGCACCGCGATGCGGTAGTCGCGGTCGCCGCCGCCGACCGTGCCGACGCTGTGCACGCGCCAGCCGCCCGAGGGGCGCGGCAGCCAGCCGTTCTTCAGCCGCACCCGGGCGCCTGCCGGGGCTCCGGCCGTTACGCCCCAGCGCTGGCCGGTGCGGATGTGGGCGAGCAGGTCGCGCATGTACGCGCGGGAGGCCGGGGTCGCGAGCGGCGAGTCCTTGCGGGTGAGGTGGTCGAGGAGGATGAGCTGGTCGCGGGCGGTGGTCTGGCTGAGGCCCCAGTAGCGGCCCCAGCCCAGCTCGGTGTCGCCGAGACCGGCCTTCTCGACGAAGCGCTGCATCCGTTCGCGGCCGACGTGGCTCCACAGCCGGCTGGCGGCGTTGTTGTCGGAGGCGGTGATCATCGGGCGCAGCTGCTGCTTCTCGGACGGGCTCAGCGTGCGGTGCTCCAGCTTCGCGCGGTACGCGACCGCCTGCATGATCATGAGCTTGGCGACGCTGGCGGTCTCGATGCGGCGGCCCGCGTGGTACGAGCAGTCGAGGCCGCGGCGGGCGTCGTGCACCGCGAACGCCGCGGTCCCGGGCCGCCCTTGCAGCGCCGTGCGCAGGCCGCGCTCCAGCTGCCGCGCGATCCCGGGGTGGTCCTCGGAGGCGCAGGTGACGGCGGCGGCCCGGGGGGTCGGCGCCGCGGCCGCCTGCCCCGGCAGCGCGCAGGCGAGCAGAGCCGCCAGCGTCACGGTGGGCAGGAAGCGAGGTGCGGCCGCGTGCGTAACGCGCATGGGGTGTACTCCGGCTGGCTGGTGGTCACATGAGGGACACACCAGCCTGCCGAACGCGATCACTTACCTGCCGCCGACGCGCCGGGCCGCGGCCGCCTTTCGCTCAGTGAGCAGCCGACTCCCAGTCAGGACCCACACCGACCGACACGTCCAGCGGCGCCCGCAGTTGCACGGCTCCCGCCATCTCCCGGCGTACGAGCTCCTCGACCTGCTCGCGCTCCCCCGGCACCAGCTCCAGCACGATTTCGTCGTGCACCTGCAGCAGCAGCCGCGAGCGCAGCTCCGCCGCCCGCAGCGCCTCGTCGACCCGCAGCATCGCGATCTTGACGATGTCGGCCGCGGTGCCCTGGATCGGCGCGTTGAGCGCCATCCGCTCGGCCATCTCGCGGCGCTGCCGGTTGTCGCTGGTGAGGTCCGGCAGGTAACGCCGGCGGCCCAGGATGGTCTCCGTATAGCCGGTGGCCCGCGCCTCGTCGACGACCCGGCGCAGATAGTCCCGTACGCCGCCGAAGCGCTCGAAGTACTGGTCCATCAGCTTGCGCGCCTCGGCCGCCTCGATGTTCAGCTGCCCGGAGAGCCCGAAGGCGGAGAGACCGTAGGCGAGCCCGTACGACATCGCCTTGATCTTCCGGCGCATCTCGGCGTCGACGCCGCTGCGCTCCACGCCGAACACCTGGGAGGCGACGGTGTCGTGCAGGTCCTCGCCGGAGGTGAAGGCCTCCAGCAGGCCCTCGTCCTCGGAGAGATGGGCCATCACGCGGAGCTCGATCTGGCTGTAGTCGGCGGTCAGGAGGGACTCGTACCCCTCCCCGACGACGAATCCGCGCCGGATGGCCCGGCCCTCGTCCGTACGCACCGGCACGTTCTGCAGGTTCGGGTCGGTGGAGGACAGCCGGCCGGTGGCCGCGACGGTCTGGCTGAAGGTGGTGTGGACGCGGCCGTCGGGCGCGATCGTCTTGATCAGGCCCTCCACCGTGGACCGCAGCTTGGACTGCTCGCGGTGGCGCAGCATGATCACCGGAAGCTCGTTGGTGGTCTGCGCGGCCAGCCACGCCAGGGCGTCGGCGTCGGTCGTGTAACCGGTCTTGGTCTTCTTCGTCTTGGGGAGGTTCAGCTCGCCGAAGAGCACCTCCTGCAGCTGCTTGGGCGAGCCGAGGTTGAACTCCCGCCCGGCCGCGTCATGCGCCTCCTTGACGGCCTGCTGCACCGCACCGGCGAACTGCTGCTCCATGGCCTGCAGATGCTCGCGGTCCGCCGCGATCCCGGCCCGCTCCATCCGCGCCAGCAGCGCGGATACCGGCAGCTCCATGTCGTGCAGCAGCTCGGCGGCGCCGACCTCGTCGAGCCGGGTGCCGAACGCCTCACCCAGGTCCAGCACCGCCCGTGCCTTACGCATCAGCGCATCTGCCTCGGCCTGCTCGTCGGCGCCGAGCGCCAGCTGCCCGTCGTCGGCCGCGGCGGCCGGCTCCAGCTCGCGGCCCAGGAACTCCACGGTCAGCGCGTCCAGCGCGAAGCTGCGCCGGCCGGGCTGCACCAGATAGGCGGCGAGGGCGGTGTCCATGCCGATCCCGGCGAGGGACCAGCCGTGCTCGCCGAAGACGCGGAAGAGTCCCTTCGCGTCGTGCACCGTCTTGGGCTTGTCCGGGTCGGCCAGCCAGGCGGCGAAGGCGCGCTCGTCGCCCTCGTCCAGCTGCGCCGGGTCGAACCAGGCGGCCGGCCCGCCGGCCGCGGCCAGCGCCACCTCGGCGACGCTGCCGGTGCCCAGCTTCCACGTGTCCACGGTGGCGAGGCCGAGCGGCTGCGCGCCGTGCTCGGCGAGCCAGCCGGCGAGCTCGCCGTCGCCGATGACGGTGCCGTCCACCTCGACCCCGGCCTCGGGGGCGGCCGGCTCGGCCTCGGCGACGCCCGGGTCGGCGGCCATCAGCCGGTCGCGGAAGTTCTGGTGCCGGAACTCCAGCGCGTCCAGCACGACATTGAGCGCCTCGCGGTCGTACGGCTGCCGCGTCAGCTCGTCCGGGCGGGCGTTCAGCTCGACGTCGCGCACCAGCTCGGTCAGGCGGCGGTTGAGCCGGACGGAGTCGATATGCGCCCGGAAGTTCTCGCCGCCCTTGCCGGTGATCTTGTCGGCGTTCTCCAGCAGGGCGTCGAAGGAGCCGAACTTGCTGATCCACTTCACGGCGGTCTTCTCGCCGAAGCCGGGGACGCCGGGGAGGTTGTCGGACGAGTCGCCGCGGATGGCCGCCACGTCGGGGTAGATGCCCGGCGGCACTCCGTACTTCTCCTCCACATAGGAGGGGGTCATACGGGCCAGCTCGGAGACGCCGCGCATCGGATACAGCACCGTGACGTGGTCCGAGACGAGCTGGAAGGAATCGCGGTCGCCGGTGACGATCAGGACCTCGAAGCCCTCGGCCTCCGCCTGCGTGGCCAGCGTGGCGATGACGTCGTCCGCCTCGAAGCCGTCCACGGCGAAGCGCCGCACATGCATGGCGTCGAGCAGCTCGCCGATCAGCTCGACCTGCCCCTTGAAGTCGTCCGGGGTCTTCGACCTGTTCGCCTTGTACTCGGCGAACTCCGCCGACCGCCACGTCTTCCGCGATACGTCGAACGCCACCGCGAGATGCGTAGGCGTCTCATCGCGCAGCGTGTTCGCCAGCATCGACGCGAAGCCGTAAATCGCGTTCGTCGTCTGCCCCGTCGTGGTGGAGAAATTCTCCGCAGGCAGGGCGAAAAATGCCCGATATGCCAGAGAATGTCCATCCAGCAGCATCAGGCGCGGTCGGGTCGTCTTCGGTCCGTTCTCAGCCACGAAAGCGATCCTCCCACGGACCACTGACATCGCCGTAACTCCGGACCACTCTCCCGCTACACCGCCCGCAGCACCAGCGTCACCGCCGCCGTCCCCGCGGCCAGGCCCAGCGCGGCGGCCGCCCAGCCGAAGCCGGAGCGCTGCCACGGCCGGCCCGCGTCCAGGGCCAGCCGGCCCGGGCCCGTGAAGGCGACGGCGGTGGCCGCCGTCAGATACGTCAGCGCCAGCTCGTATCCCTCGTAGACACCGGCTTCCAGCTCGGTCGCGATCGCGTTGATCATCGTGCCGACGATCGCCGCGCAGCCGAGCGGCGTCAGCAGCCCCGCGGCGAAGAGCAGACCACCGCCGGTCTCGCTGCACCCGGCGACCACGGCGAAGAGCTTGCCCGGCTCGTAGCCGTCCCCCGCCATCTCCCCGGCCTCCGCCTCGAGCCCACCACCACCGAACCAGCCGAACAGCTTCTGCGTCCCGTGCCCGGCGAGCAGCAGCCCGAAGACGACGCGTACTAGCAGCAGCCCGACGTCTTCTGCGCGCACGCCGGCCCGGGCGGCGGCGGGGCCGGCCTCTCCTGCGGGGCTCCTGATGCCCGAAGTGTCCATACTCATCCGCTCGTTCCCTTCGTGACGACAGCGCGCTCGGCACGATGCTGCTGGGCGGGCGGTGCGGATGGGCGGGACGGAGCGTGGATCGCGGCGGATTCAGTCAGGTCGCCGTGCCTCCGGCACACGGGCAGCCGCCTCGTAGCCGCTCAGGAACAAGTCCACACCGTTCTCGATGAGCCGCTCCACCAGCTGCGGATCCACGCCCCCGCTGTACTGACTCAGCACCAGGTGCGGATGCAGCACGAGCCCGGCCAGCTGCAGCGCCGCCACCTCGGTGTCCGCGATGCGCAGCCGGCCGCGGGCGACGAGGCGGTCGAGGGCCGCCGCGATCGCGGCATGCTGCCGCGTCGGCCCGCGCTCCAGCCAGGTACGGCCGAGTTCAGGGAAGCGCCGCCGCTCGGCGGCGATCAGGTCGCGCAGCGCGAGGACCTCGGGCGTGGTGAGGCCCTGCACCCAGGCGCGGCAGGTCTGCACGAGCGCGGCGCGCACGTCCACCGCCTCCGCCAGCCGCTCGTGGATCACTGCCTGGGACTCGCCGAGCGCCTCGTCGAGGGTCTGCCCGATGACGGCCATGAAGAGCCGTTCCTTGCTGCCGAAGTGGTTGTAGAGGGTGACCTTCGAGACGCCCGCCTCGGCGGCCAGCAGGTCCACTCCGGCACCGAAGCCCTCGCGCAGGAAGACCCGGCGAGCGGCGTCGAGGATCGCCTCGCGTTTACGGGCGGCACGCGGGCCACTGGGAACGGCCGGCGCCGGCGCGGCCTCGGCGCGGGTGCCCGCGGTCTTCCTGCGCGCGTCCATGAACGCTGCCTCTCCTAAGTGACTTCCGGCCCAGTCAACTCCGCCTATTCAACTGCACTGTTGAGTGCGCACGACAGCCGGTGGCCCTTGACAAATGAACCATACAGTTCAGTACGGTTGACCGAGTGCGCTCCCACCGGAAGGGACATCCATGCCACAGCGACCACCGCCCGACTTACCCGAGCTCCCCGCCCTGCTCGACGAATGGTGCGAGCATCTCTTCGCCTCCTTCCCCCGCCGCGACCAGCGCGAAAAAGGCAGGCTCTACCTCCGCGGCCTGCTCACCGCCCACGGCCGCAAATCCATCCGGCACATCGCCGGCGACCGCGCCGGAACCGCCCAGGAACAGCGCCTGCAGCACTTCATCACCGGCTCGACCTGGCCCTGGATGCCGGTACGGGCCGCCCTCGCCGACCGCCTCGCCGGCGCCGCACCACCGGCGGCGCACGTGGTACGCCCGCTCAGCCTCCCCAGATCCGGCACCCAGTCCGTCGGCATCGCCCGCCGCTACGACCCGTACCGCGGCCTCACCTACCGCGGCCAGCAGGCCATCGGCGTCTGGCACACCACCGCCCGGCTGAGCGCACCCGTGCACTGGCGCCTGCTCCTCCCCGGGGACCACCCCGCGGCCGAAACCATCCAGGACTGCGCCGCCGCTGCCGTCATGGAGGCCACCCGGCTCACCTGCCACCGCCGGCCCGTCATCCTCGATCTGCCCGCCACCGGTACGGCCCTGGATCACCTCACCACGGCCGGCCTGCCCGCACTGGCCCGCACCAGCACCCACGCGGCCTGCACCATCGCCGACCCCGCGCTGCGCGGCTACACCGGCCGCACCCTGCCCGCCCGCCGCATCCTCGCGCTGCGCGCCCGGTTACGGCACCGCACCCCCGGCGCCGTCACGGTCCGCGTCACGCTGCCGCACCGCTCCGGCCACGTGCTGCACTTGTTCGCGACCGGATCCGCCCCACCACACCTGTGGCTCGCCAACACCCATGCGGCACCGAGCGGCAGCCCCACCGCGCTCGTCGCCCGCGTACGCCAGGACCTCGCCCGCATCGGCACCCGTGTCGGCCTGGCGGACTTCGAAGGCCGCTCCCTGGCCGGCTGGCACCGCCACATCACGCTGGCCTCAGCCGCGCACGCGGCGACCGTACTCGCGCTGCGGACACCGGAAGCCGCCCCGGCCACCACCACCGGGGCCGTCAGGCACCTCGCCTGAGGCGGCCCGACCGCTCAGCCCGCCGCCCGCCCGTTCTGCGGTGCCACGTCCCGCAGCAGGCACGTCAGCCGCGCCGTGCACACCCGGCGGTGCTGTTCGTCCGAGATCACGACCTCGTACGTGGCCGTCGTCCGGCCCCGGTGCACCGGCGTCGCGACGCCCGTCACCACGCCGCTGCTCAGGCCGCGGTGGTGGGTGCAGTTCAGGTCCACGCCGACTGCCATCTTCATCGGGCCGCCGTGCAGCATCGCGCCCACCGAGCCGAGGGTCTCGGCCAGTACGGCGGAGGCGCCGCCGTGCAGCAGTCCGTACGGCTGGGTGTTGCCCTCGACCGGCATCGTGCCGACCACCCGGTCGGGGGACGCCTCGAGGACCTCCACGCCCATCCGCTGCCCCAGTGCTCCGGCGGAGAACAGCGCCTCCAGATCCACCCCGACGCCGGCGAAGCGGTTCAGGACCTCCGCCGGGAACTGCGTCTTCGTCCTGGTCGCGGTCCGGCTGTTCTGCTCGGCCATGGGGAGCGGCTCCGATCGGGTGCGGCCGCACGTCCTCGAGTCGAGCGGCCTTGCTGCGTACAACAGGTGATGGATGCAGTCTGCACCCTTACCTCACCGCACCGCTGTGACCGCCGTCTCCGACGTCGGCTCGAGCCGCACGACGAGTGACTTGCTCGCCGGCGTATTGCTCGTGTCCGCCGTCGCGTCCAGCGGGACGAGGACGTTCGTCTCCGGGTAGTACGCCGCCGCGCACCCGGGCGCCGTCGCGTAATGCACCACCCGGAACCCCGGCGCCCGCCGCTCGCGCCCGTCCTGCCACTCGCTGACCAGGTCGACATACGACCCGTCGGGCAGCCCGAGCCGCTCCGCGTCATCCGGATTCACGAGCACCACCCGGCGCCCGCCCTTGATCCCCCGATAGCGGTCGTCGAGCCCGTAGATGGTGGTGTTGTACTGATCGTGCGACCGCAGCGTCTGCAACAGCAGCCGCCCCTCCGGCACCTCCGGATACTCCATGCCCGCCGTCGTGAAATTCGCCTTCCCCGTATGCGTGGGGAACCGCCGCTCGTCGCGCGGCGCATGCGGCAGCGTGAAGCCGCCCGGCCGCTCCACCTTCCGCTCGAAGTCCTCGAAGCCGGGCACCACCCGGGAGATCCGGTCCCGGATCCGGCGGTAGTCGTTCTCGAACTCCGCCCACGGAACGACGGACCGCTCACCGAGCACCGCCTGCGCCAGCCGGCACACGATCGCCACCTCGGACAGCAACTGCCCACTCGCAGGCGCCAGCCGCCCCCGCGACGCGTGCACCATGCCCATCGAATCCTCGACGGTGACGAACTGATCCCCGGTCGCCTGCCGGTCCCGCTCCGTACGCCCCAGCGTCGGCAGGATCAGCGCCCGCGCGCCCGTCACGACATGCGACCGATTCAGCTTCGTCGATACGTGCACGGTCAGCCGCGCCCGCCGCATCGCGTCCTCGGTCACCTCGGTGTCGGGCGACGCGGAGACGAAATTCCCCCCGACCGCGAAGAACACCTTCGCGTCCCCGTCCCGCAGCGCCCGGATCGCCCGCACCACGTCATGCCCGTGCCGCCGCGGCGCCGCGAACCCGAACTCCTTCTCCAGCGCATCGAGGAAGGCCGCCGCAGGACGCTCGAAGATCCCCATCGTGCGATCGCCCTGCACATTGCTGTGCCCGCGCACCGGGCAGACTCCCGCCCCCGGCCGCCCGATATTGCCGCGCAGCAGCAGGAAGTTGACGATCTCCTTGATGGTGGGCACCGCGTGCTTGTGCTGCGTGAGCCCCATCGCCCAGCACACGACGGTCTTGTCGGCGGCGAGCACCATCTCCAGGGCCTTCTCGTACGCCTCCATGCCGAGCCCGGTCGCCTGCTCGAACGCGTCCCGGTCGAAGGCGCGGGCGCACTCCTCGTACGCCTCGAAGCCATGGGTGTGGGCGGCGACGAAGTCGTGGTCGACGGCGCCGGCCTCGAAGATCCCGCGGGCGAGGGCCCGGAAGAGTGCCTGGTCGCCGCCGATCCGCACCTGGAGGAAGAGGTCGGTGAGGGGGGTGCCGCCACCGGCGAGCCCGTGGGCCGTCTGCGGATTCTTGAACCGCACCATGCCCGCCTCCGGCAGCGGGTTGACGGTGATGATGCGGGCGCCGTTGGCCTTCGCCTTTTCCAGGGCGGTGAGCATGCGCGGGTGGTTCGTGCCCGGATTCTGCCCGGCGACGATGATGAGGTCGGCCTGGTAGAGGTCCTCGAGCAGGACGCTCCCCTTCCCGACTCCGAGGGTCTCGGAGAGGGCGGACCCGGACGACTCGTGGCAGAGATTCGAGCAGTCGGGGAGGTTGTTCGTACCGAACTCGCGGGCGAAGAGCTGATAGAGGAACGCGGCCTCGTTGCTGGTCCGTCCGGACGTATAGAAGACGGCTTCGTCAGGGGACGCGAGGGCGTTCAACTCCTCGGCGATGAGCGAGAAGGCCTTTTCCCAGGACACCGGTTGGTACGTGTCGGAGCCCTCGTCGAGGAACATCGGCTGGATCAGCCGCCCCTGCTGGCCGAGCCAATAGCCGCTGCGGCGGGCGAGGTCGGAGACGGGGTGGCGGGCGAAGAACGCGGGCGTGATGCGCCGCAGCGTGGCCTCCTCGGCCACCGCCTTCGCCCCGTTCTCGCAGAACTCCGCCGCATGCCGCTTGTCCGGCTCCGGCCAGGCGCAGCCCGGGCAGTCGAAGCCCTCCTTCTGGTTCACGCGGAGGAGGGTGAGGGCGGTGCGCCGTACGCCCATCTGCTGCTGCGACATGCGCAGCGCGTGGGTGATGGCGGGAAGACCGACGGCGGAGTCCGGCGGGGGGCTCACCTCGGGGGCGTCTTGAATCGGGTCGCCTGCGGGAGCTTTGCCAGCCATGGAGGGTCACCTTCTCGGAGGTTGTGCACGCTCTTCGCATCCTGCCACGGGCCGCCTTCGCCGGGTCCCCCGGCGTGGCTGCGGCGAGCCCTCGCCCGCGGGCGCATGATCGACTCCATGGAGAACACCACCTTGACGCACCCGCCTGTCGCGTACGCCTGCATGCTCGTCCGCACTCCGGCGGAGACGGCCTTCCGGGCCTTCGCCGATCCGGCGGTGACGACGCGGTTCTGGTACAGCAAGAGCAGCGGGCCGCTGGTGGCGGGGGCGTCGCTGCGGTGGGAGTGGGAGACGTATGGCGCGGCGGCGGATGTGTGGGTGGAGGAGGTGCGGGAGCCGGAGCTGATCCGCTTCGCGTGGGGGAATGCGGAGCGGCCGACGGTGGTGGAGGTGCGGTTTACGGGGCGGGGGGCGGATGCCACGTTCGTGGAGGTGCGCGAGACGGGGTTTATGGGGTCCGGGGCCGAGGTGGTGTCCTGGCTGAACGACACGGTCGGGGGCTTCACGACGGCGCTGTGCGCGATGAAGGCGTGGCTGGAGCACGGGATCGAGCTCGGTGCGGTGCCGGATCATCATCCGGCGTGAACTCCGCCGCAAACGAAAGATCGCCACCCATGTGGGTGGCGATCAGCGGAGTCGAACCTTCGAATCGAAGGAAAAGTGCCCCGGGTCGGACTCGAACCGACACTGTATGGGTTTTGAATCCATCGTCTGCTGCCAATTGGACTACCGGGGCCCAGCGGATCGCAGGTCTACGACCTACCAGCGTTAGTAGAGCTTACAGGAGGTAGGTACCCTCGTGGGTGCCCCCTGCCCCGGAACCTCACCGAGGAGCGCACCACCGTGAGCGCCGCCGACGACGCGACCACCCCGGCCACGCCGGATGCCGAGCCGAGCCCCGCGGATACCGCGGGGGACGAGCATGTGCCGCCGCAGACCACCCGCGTGGTCATTGCCGAGGACGAGGCCCTGATCCGGCTCGATCTCAAAGAGATGCTCGAGGAGGAGGGGTACACCGTCGTCGGCGAGGCCGGCAATGGTGAGGAGGCGGTGAAGCTCGCGCAGGAGCATCGGCCCGACCTCGTCATTCTCGATGTGAAGATGCCCGTCCTCGATGGCATCTCCGCCGCCGAGCAGATCGCGGCTGACTCCATTGCCCCCGTCCTCATGCTCACCGCCTTCTCGCAGCGCGAGCTCGTCGAGCGGGCGCGGGACGCCGGCGCCATGGCGTATCTCGTGAAGCCCTTCTCCAAGAGCGACGTCGTCCCCGCCATCGAGATGGCCGTCTCCCGCTTCACCGAGCTGAAGACGCTCGAGAGCGAGGTCGCGGACCTCACCCAGCGGCTCGAGACCCGCAAGCTCGTCGACCGCGCGAAGTCGATCCTGCAGACGCAGTACGGGCTGACCGAGCCCGCCGCCTTCCGGTGGATTCAGAAGACCTCGATGGACCGGCGGCTGTCGATGCAGCAGGTGGCCGAGGCCGTTATCGAGGACGACTCGGAGAAGAAGAAGGCGAAGAAGAAGGACGGGGAGTAGGGGCGGGGGTCGGCTGCACTCGGCCTGCCGCGGGCGGCGCCTTTCGTACGAGCCATTCCGTCACTCCCGTCGCCGGGCCGCGGCCGGCCAGCAGCAGCGCGCCCGCCAGTGCCGCGCCGAGGATGGCGCCGGCCGCCACGTCGTGCGGGTAGTGGGCGCCCACCAGCACGCGGAGCAGCGCCGCGGCCGCGCCCAGGGGCAGGGCCAGGGCGGCCCAGCGCGGGCGCAGCAGCGTTACGCCGATGGCCAGGGCCGCGGCGATGGTGGCGTGGTTGCTGGGGAAGGACCAGTCGCCCGGGGGCGGGCAGGTGGCGAGGGCGTCGACGCCCGGGACCGTACGGCACGGGCGGGCCTCGTCGACGGCGAGCTTCAGGGCTTCGCTGATGCCGTACGCCGCGACGGTCGCCGCTCCGGTCAGGCCGACGCCCGCCAGCGCGGAGGCGTCGCGCCGGCGCAGGGCCGTCCAGGCCAGCCATCCCAGCAGTGCGGCGAGCGCCAGCAGTGTGCCCTCGGTCGCCGCCTCCAGCAGGGTGTGCGCCCAGCCGGGGGTGTCGGCCGCCGCGTCGCTGAGGGTGCGGTACGCGTCCGCCGAGGCGCCGTCGCGTATCTCCACGGGGTCCGGGGTACCCACACCGCCGGGGGCGAGCCAGACGAGAGCGGCGACGGCCGCCGCGAGGAGTCCGGCGGCGAGCGCGAGTGCCCGAGCGGCGGCGGCGGCGGTAGCGGGGGCTGCAGCGGAGGCGGTGTTCGTGCGCTGTTCAGCTGGAGTTCGTCGTCCCATGACCGGGACGCTACGGGCGATCACTCCCCCGCTTCCGCCGTCTAACGGCAAGACCCACCCCTGACGAAAGTAAGGGGTGGGTCCGGTCTGCCGTAAAAAGCGAGCTGTCAGTCCTCGCCCAAGTACGCCTTCCTGACCGACTCGTCGTGCAGGAGCTCCTGCCCCGTACCCGACAGGACGATCTTTCCGACCTCCATCACATGCCCGTGATTCGCGAGCGACAGCGCCGCCTGGGCGTTCTGCTCGACGAGCAGGATGGTGGTGCCCTGCGACTTGAGCTCCTGGATGGTCTCCATGATCTTCTGCATCATGATCGGCGAGAGGCCCATGGACGGCTCGTCGAGCATCAGCAGCTTGGGACGCGACATCAGCGCCCGGCCCATGGCCAGCATCTGCTGTTCACCGCCCGACAGGGTGCCGGCGGCCTGCTTGCTGCGTTCGCCCAGGATGGGGAAGAGCTCGTAGGCGCGCTGGACGTCCTTGTCGATTCCCGCGGCGTCGCGGCGCAGGAAGGCGCCGAGCAGCAGGTTCTCCAGGATGGTGAGGCGCGGGAAGATGCGCCTGCCTTCCGGGGAGTGGGCGAGGCCCATGGCGACGATCTTGTGGGCGCCGACGCCATTGAGCGGCTGGCCGTCGAAGAAGATCTTGCCGCCGGCCGGCTTGAGCAGGCCGCTCAGGGTCCGCAGGGTCGTCGTCTTGCCGGCGCCGTTGGTGCCGATCAGGGTGACGACCTCGCCCGCCTCGACCTTGAACGAGATGCCTTTGACGGCTTCGATCTTGCCGTAGGCGACGCGGAGGTCCTCGACCTCGAGCAGTGCGGTCATCGGTCGGACTCCTTGCTGTGCTCGGCCGCCGCCACTTCGGCGGCTTCCTCCGCGCCCGGTGCGCCTTCGAAGGGGGTGCCGAGGTAGGCGGCGACGACGCGCTCGTCACTCTGGACCTGGGCGGCCGTGCCTTCGACCAGCTTCTCGCCCTGTACGAGGACGGCGACCCGGTCGCACAGGTTGAAGATGAAGCGCATGTCGTGCTCGATGACGAGGACGGCGATGCCCTGGTCGCGGATGGCGAAGACGAGGTCCTGGGTGGCCCTGGTCTCCTGCGGGTTCATGCCCGCGGTGGGCTCGTCCAGGAGGAGCAGGCCCGGTTCGCTCGCCAGCGCGCGGGCGATCTCGAGTTTCCGCTGCTCGCCGTACGGGAGGTTGCGGGCCAGGTGGTCGCGCTTCTCCGCCAGGCCGGTGAACTCCAGGAGCTCCATGGCGCGGGCTTCGCTCTCCCGCTCGGCGCGCTTGAAGCCGGGGCCGCGGAGCAGCGCCGACCAGAGGCCTTCCTTCGTCCGGGTGTGCCGGCCGACCAGAACGTTCTCCAGGACGGTCATGTTGGCGAAGAGCCGGATGTTCTGGAAGGTGCGGGCCACGCCGGCCTGGGTGACCAGGTGGGAGCGGGCCGGCAGGACCTTGCCCTTGTAGTTGACCTTGCCGTCGGTGGGCGTGTAGAGCCCGGTCATGCAGTTGAAGAGGGTGGTCTTGCCGGCCCCGTTGGGGCCGATGAGGCCGACGATCTCGCCCTCGTTGACCTGCAGGTCGACGTCGCGTACGGCGGTGAGACCGCCGAACCGCATGGTCACGCCGCGGGCGTCGAGGACGGTGGCGCCGGTCTGGGTGACCGGGATGGTGTCGCTGGTCATGTCGTTCACACCCCAACCTTGGTGAGGCCGGGTTCTTCGCCCTTGGGTACGTCGAGTTGCCCGGTTTCCTTGAACTCCAGTTGCTTGCGGCGGTCGGCGATCAGGCCCTCGGGGCGGAAGCGCATGAGGAGGATGAGTGCGACACCGAAGATGAAGAGCTGGTAGTCCGCCAGGAACTGCAGCTTGTTCGGGATGAGGTAGAGCAGCGATGCGCCGATCAGCGGTCCGGTGACGGTGCCCATGCCGCCGAGGATGACGGCGGCGAGCAGGAACGCGGAGTTCGGCGGCACGGCCTCGACGAACTTGTACTGGGTCGGGGTGACCGTGTACGTGACGTGCGCCTGGATGGTGCCGGCGAAGCCGGCGAGGGTGGCGCCGAGGGCGAAGGCGAGCAGCTTGAGCCGGAAGCCGTTGATGCCCATGGCGCGGGCGGCGGTCTCGTCCTCGCGGATGGCGACCCAGGCACGGCCGATACGGGACTGGTCGGCGCGCCGGAAGACCATCACGACGACGGCGGTGAACAGCAGCATCAGCAGGAAGTAGTTGGAGAACCTGCCGAGCTCGACGCCGAGGATCGTGTGCGGCTCACCGAAGTTGAAGCCGAAGATCTCCAGTTCGGGGATGGACGGGATGCCGTTGGGGCCGTTGGTGAGGTCAGGCCCTGAGGTGCCGTCCATGTTCTGCATGGCGATACGGAAGATCTCGCCGAAGCCGAGGGTGACGATGGCGAGGTAGTCGCCGCGCAGCCGCAGGGTGGGGGCGCCGATCACGACACCGAAGACCAGCGAGGCCAGGGCGCCGGTGAGGACGGCGGCCCAGAACGGGAAGGTGGTCCCGATCGGGGAGCTGGGGGCTCCGGAGACGAGGGCCGCGGTGTAGGCACCGACGCCGAGGAACGCCACGTAGCCGAGGTCGAGGAGGCCGGCGAGGCCGACGACGACGTTGAGGCCGAGGGCGACCGTGGCGAAGATCAGGATGTTCGTGCCCAGGGAGGCGTACTGGTCGCTGCTCTGGGTGAACGGGAACGCAAAGGCGGCGACGAAGGCCGCGGTCGCGGTGACGTTCTTGTGCTTGCCGGTGAGCCGGGCCAGCTGCTTGGTGAGGCCGGCGCGGCCGATGGCGGGCGCGAGGAAGGCGATGAAGATGACGTAGCCGAGGAACGGCGAGCCGTCTTCCGCGTCGATGCCGTAGGTGAAGGCGTACAGCCCGAGGCCGAAGGACCCGGCGATGATCAGGAGTTCGGCCCAGGAGGGCAGCTCCTTGGCTTCGCGCGCGGTCGGGGCCTTCAGGGAGTGCACGAACTTCTGCCAGGCGTTGGCCGGCGGGTCTTCCCCGGCGGGTACGTCGGCGGGAAGGCCGAGCGCGCCGAGGGCGAGGATCAGGGAGGCGACCAAGGCGATCCAGCCGCCGGGCTCGAGGTTGGCGAGCCCGCCGAGTTCCACCGCGATGGCGATGACCGTGAACGCGGTGGTGGCGAAGACGCCGAGGGCCAGCAGCCGGACGGCGCTGTTGCGGCCGCCGGGGGTGAGCCAGCGCAGTCCGCGTACGCCCTGGGTGGAGAGGGTGAAGGCGAGGACCAGCAGGGAGCCGACGAGGGTGAGCAGCTGCAGTCCGCCGGGGTAGCCGGTGACGGTCAGATTGCCCGGGAACTCGTCGGTCCAGGTCCAGGCGAGCCAGGTGGACGCGAAGGTGGCGACGGCGCCGACGAGGGTGGTCAGCCGGGCGCCGGCGGCGGGCAGGGGGATGACGCCCGCGGGCGTCTCGGTGGTGGGTGTGGTGACAGTCATGCGTATCACGCCCGATCCGCGACGCGTTCGCCGAGCAGGCCCTGGGGCCGCAGCAGCAGTACGAGAATGAGCAGGACGAAGGCCCAGACGTCCTTCCAGGCTCCGCCGCCGAAGGAGGCGAATCCGGGGACGTTCTCGATGTAGGCCGTTGCCATGGACTCGGCGAGGCCGAGCACGACGCCGCCGATCATGGCGCCGTAGATGTTGCCGATGCCGCCGAGGACGGCGGCGGTGAACGCCTTGAGGCCGGCGATGAAGCCCATCTTGAAGTTGACCTCGCCGTAGCGCAGGCCGTGCGCGATGGCGGCGATGGCGGCGAACGCGGCACCGATGGCGAAGGCCATCACGATGATGCGGTCGGTGTTGATGCCCATCAGCTTCGCGGTGTCCGGGTCCTGCGAGGTGGCCTGCATGGCGCGCCCGGAGCGGGTCTTGGAGACGAAGAGGCCGAGGGCGATCATGCACACCGGGGCGGCTATCAGCAGGAAGAGGTCGCCGCGCTCGATGCTGAAGGCGCCGAAGTCCAGGCGCGGGCCCGTGAATTCCGGGAAGGTGCGGGACTTGGTGGCGTCCGGGTACCAGGCCCAGATGGCCTGCTGGAGTGCGATGGACAGGCCGATCGCGGTGATGAGCGGCGCCAGCCGGGGGCCGCCGCGCAGCGGCCGGTAGGCGAAGCGCTCGGCGCCGACGCCGACGAGCACGGAGCAGACCACGGCGAAGAGGATCATGAGGGGCAGGGCGAGGGCCAGGCTGGTGCCCTCGGGCAGCCACAGGAACGCGGTGAGCGCGCCGAAGCCGCCGATCATGAATATCTCGCCGTGGGCGAAGTTGATGAGCTGAACAATGCCGTAGACCATCGTGTAGCCGATTGCGATGAGTCCGTACAGCGCGCCGAGTAGCAGGCCGTTGGCAAGTTGCTGCGGCAGATCGTTCACCGCGGGGCCTCCGAAGGGTTGTCAGATATGGCCGCGCGGGGGCGCTGTGGCGCCCCCGCGCGTTAGGTGCATCAGTGGGCCTGGTTACCTCGGGTTGGTCACTGACCGCCCTCGAACTCACCGCTCTTGACCGGGACGTGCTGCAGCTTGCCGTCCTTCTTCTTGACCTCGTAGAGGGACAGCTGCTTGTTGGTGGTGTCGCCGAACTCGTCGAAGCCGACCTCACCGGTGACGCCGGAGAACTTGATGTCCTGCATGGCCTCGGTGATCTGCTTGCGGGCGTCGTCGCCCTCGGGCAGCTTGCCGTCGTTCTTCTCCACGACGGCCTTCACGGCCTGGATGATCGCCCAGGTGGAGTCGTAGGCGTAGCCGCCGTAGGCGTCGTAGCCCTCCTTGTAGCCCTCCGCCTTGTAGCCCGACATGAACTTCTTGGCGGTGTCCAGGGTCTCCAGCGGGGCGCCGACGGAGCTGGCGATGTCGCCCGCGGCGTTGGCCTTGGCGAGCTTGACGTACTCGGGGCTGAACAGGGCGTCGCCGCCGACGGTCGGGATCTTCGCCCCGGCCTTCTTGATCTGCGCGGCGAGCGGGGCACCCGCGGGGTACTCCATGCCGGCGTAGACGAAGTCGGCGTTGGCGGCCTTGACCTTCGTGGCGACGGCGGAGAAGTCCTTGTCCTCCGGGTTGATGTGCTCGGTGCCCACGACCTTGCCGCCGAGCTTCTTGAACTCTTCGGCGAAGGTGCCCGCGAGGCCGGCGCCGTAGGTCTTCTTGTCGTCGATGACGAAGACCTTCTTGAGCTTCTTCTCCTTGAACATGTAGTGCGCCGCGTACGGGCCCTGGATGGCGTCCGTGGTCGAGGTGCGGAAGTAGGTCTTGAAGGGGCGGGCCTTCTGGTCGTCCTGCCACTTCTCGCCCTGGGTGAGCGCCGGGTTGGTGTTGGCCGGCGAGACCTGGACGAGGTTGGCGTCGGCGAAGACCTTCTGCATCGACTGGCCGACGTCGGAGTTCAGCGGGCCGACGACGCCCATGACCTCCTTGTTGCCGACGAGCTTGGTGGCGTTGGTCTGGCCCTGGGAGGCCTGCGCCACGTCGTCGAGGCTGGTCAGCTCGAACTTGACGCCCTTGACCTCTTTGTTCTTGTTCGCGGTCTTGACCGCGAGGTCGGCGGAGTTCTTGATGCCGAGGCCGAGGGCGGAGAGGTCGCCGGTAAGCGGCGCGTCCAGACCGATGGTGACGGTGGTCGTCTCGTCACCGCCTGACTTGTCGCCCTCGTCGCGGGAGCCGCACGCGGAGAGCGTGAGCGCTCCTACGGTGACCCCGGTGGTAAGTATGAGCAAGGAACGGTGACGCACGATCAGTCCTTTCCCCTGGCGGCCTCCTCGCATGAGTGGCCGTTTCGCGGTGCCGCATCCGTATGATCTGCGCCGCGGTGACTGGCCGTGACTCTAAGGCGCGGCTAACTCGTGTGGCAGAGGTGCAGGCCATGCTGTGACTCTCTTGTTATGACCGACACCACATTGGCCTCCCGGGGAGCGGTGACCTACCTCACCTCTTCGCAGAGCGGACACGCTCGGGGACTCAAAGTTGCTGTTGGGGTCATGTACCGGGTGAGGCGGCGCGCTTGGGGTGTTCGCATAGCGCACGGAGTGCCGCGGACAGGTCGGTGGCGTACCGGTCGCCGAGAATGGCGCTGTAAACCTGTATTGCGCGCGTGTTACGGAGCGTCACGTCGAGAAAGGCCATGCTGGCGTTGAGTGGTACCCCGGCGCACTGTTCGACCTCGAACGTAACGGTGAATTTCACCTTTTGGCCCGGCGGCAGCTTTATCGGCAGCGGCGGTCCGGCCTTCAGGTGGAGGCCATCGTAGCCCTGGGTGACATGGGTGAGAGCGGCACCGGTGGAAGATTCCGCCGTCAATCGAACGTGAAATACCTTTTGCCCGGAAATAGGGCCATCGATTTCGACGTAGTGCAGCTCGGTGGACTGCAGCGGATACGGCATCAGCGACTCGGTCGGCACCGTCGGCACCGGGGTCGCGGGCCTGGTGGCCAGCCCGTATCCAGTGAGTCCGGCGAGCAGCAGCAGCCCGGCCGTGATGATCACGGAGCGCCGGGTGCGGTCGGGCAGCGCCGTCCACCGGTCGGTGAGCCGCGGCTCGTCGTGGCCGAGCACCTCCGGCTCCGGCGGGGCGTCCATGCCGGAAAGCTAAGTGCGCCGCGGCGGCACGGCAAGTCGCTTGCCACCGCGGCGAGTTGGGGTGATAGGAGGGTCAGGGGAGCTTTACGTGCGGGGCCAGGAAGTCGCGGGCGCCCGTGGTGTCCAGGCGGTAGGTGACGTTGGTGGCGTAGCACGGGGTGTCGCCGGTGACGGTGGTGGCGGCGAGGATGAGTTTGCCGCCGATATGGGCGAAGTTGGGACCGCCGGAGTCGCCGTAGCAGGCGCCGCCGTCGCCCTGCTGCTCGTGCATGCTGAGGCGGATCCAGGCGTCGTTGAGGGCGTTGTACGACACCGGCGCCTTCATCCGTACGCCGCCGCCCGGGTGCACGTGCCCGCCGGGGAGCCGCTCGGCCTCCTCGGTGCCGTAGCCGACGACCGTGAAGTCGGTCTTCTTCAGACCCTGCGGGCCGAGCTTGGACAGCTGCCCGGCGGTGGGGAGCGTGGCCGGGGTGAAGCTCCAGCGCTTCGCGAGGGCCTTGGCGTCGACGTTCACCACGGCGATGTCGTGGGTGTCGGAGGACGGGCCCGGATAGCCGGGGTGGCTGACGGCGGTGCCCGGGACGGCGACGGCCGCCGAGATGGCGTCGGCGTCGCCCGGGTGCGCGGCGTGTGCGGCGTCGAGGGCGCCCTGCACGTCCTGGTCGAGGGATACGGAGAGCTTGGCGCCCTCGGGCCAGTCGGTGGTGCAGTGCGCGGCGGTGAGGAAGGTGTCGGCGTCGACCAAGGTGCCGGAGCAGAACCAGTCGACGCGGTCCGGGGTGGCCGGGTCGGCGTCGTTGTCGTACTGGACGATCAGGGCGCCGGTCTCGGTGCGCTCGGGGGCCGGGGTGGCGTTGTAGGAATTGATCGCGGCGGCGGGCTGCGCGGCGAGCACGGCGGCTATCGCGGCGGTGGCCGCGGCGGCGCCTGCGACGAGCTTCGGGGTACGTCTCACGAGCACCTCTCCGGTGTGTGGCGCCGCGGGGTGGCGGCGACTCGCTGGGTATTAAAGCGCGTCGCCGCCACCCCTGGACCCGGTTGGTTCAGCTCAGCTGCTCGGTGCGGCAATCGCGGGGCGGTTCGCCCGACTTGATCAGGCAGACCCGTAGCGCCACCGAGTCGGGGCCGGCGACCGAGCCCGTCGTGCTGTAGCAGGAGTCCGCCATCTGCGGGTCGGTCCTGGTGATGAACTCCGCGTTCGTCGCCGGGTCGTAGCCGGTGGCCCGGACCGCGTAGCCGTCGGCCTTCGTGTCGCAGACGCGCAGCTTCGCGGTGCCGTCAGCGAAGGTCGTGAGGTTGCCGTTGCCGGACTGTCCCTCCGCGCCCGCGACGACACCGGCCGACTTGCCGACGGCCTTCCCCGGCAGCTTGAGGTCGACCACCAGCGCGCGGTGGTCGGAGTCCGGCTGCTGCGGCACGGCGGCCGCCGCGATGTCGAGCGAGGGCGAGGCGTACGCGTAGTCGATCCGGGCGATGGGCGTGTCCGCCGGGAAGGTGCAGCCGGCGTCGCCGCGGTGCAGGGCCGTCCACGCGTCGACCCAGCCGGCGTCGGCGAACCAGGGGATCAGCCGGTCGTACGGGCGGGCGTTGAAGTCCCCGGTCATCACCACCGGCTCCTTCGCGCTGCCGAGCGCCTCGATGGTGGCGCGCGCCTCGCCCTCGCGCTGCGCGAGGCCTGGCTCGTCGTAACCGGCGGAGTAGTGCGTGGTGTAGACCCAGACCTTGGTGCCGCCCACGTCCACCTGCACGCCGTGCAGCCCGCGCCGCACATGCTCGCCCTCGGGGAGCGGGATGTGCTTCTCCTGCTCGATGGGGAATTTCGACAACAGCATGTTGCCGGCCTCGCCGGTGTGCCCGCCGGTGTTGTTCTCGCTGTTGGTGCGGTAGGTCGCGTACGGGTAGAGGTCCTTGAGGTTCTCCGCGAGCACGGTGGGCTGGTCGCCGTGCCAGGCGTCCTTGTGGTGGACCTCCTGGAGTCCGATGACGTCGGCGTTCTGCGCGCGTATCGCCGCCGCCGTACCGTCGAGGTCGTCGGTGCCCGGCACGGCGTCGTCGGCGTCGACCGGGATGCCGAAGTGGATGTTGTACGTCGACACCCGCAGCGTGTCGCCGGCCGCCGCGGGCGCGGGGTCCTTCCCATCGCAGTCGTCGACCCCCGGAGCCTCGGGGGCGGCCTCCGGTGCGGGCTGCGAGTGCGCCGTCACGCTGCCGCCCGCGAGCAGTGCGGCCGTGGCGAGGGCGGCGACGAGGTGGCGTCCGGCTCTCTTCCGATGGAGCATGCGTCCTCTTCCTTTAGGGGAGCGTGCAGGGGTCGGTGATCGTCCAGCTGTGCCGGCCGTGTCCCACGGCCACGGGCTCGCCGCCGTCGGGCAGATGCACGGTGGCGCGCGCCCCGACCGGCACCGCCACGTCGAGAGAGAACCGGCCGTCCGCGCGCCGCCAGGCGACGGACGCCTCCCCGTACGGGGTCAGATGGCGGGCGGCGGCGTGGTCGAGCGCGGCGTCGGGCAGCGGCCGTACCGTGATCTCCCGGTAGCCGGGGGCGGCAGGCGCGAGGCCGGCGACGGTCCGGTGCATCCAGTCGGCCACCGCGCCGAGCGCGTAGTGGTTGAACGACGTCATCTCGCCGGGGTTGATCGAGCCGTCCGGGAGCATGCTGTCCCAGCGCTCCCAGATGGTCGTCGCGCCCATGGTCACGGGATACAGCCAGGAGGGGCAGCTCTTCTCCAGCAGCAGCCGGTAGGCCAGGCCGGCGTGCCCGCAGGCCGTGAGCGCGTCGGCGATCAGCGGGGTGCCGACGAAGCCGGTGCTGATCCGAAAGCCGTTCTCCCGGACCAGCTCCGCCAGCCGCCGCCCCGCGTACTGCCGCTGCTCCGCCTCGGGCAGTAGCGCCCAGCAGACCGCCAGCGCGTACGCGGTCGGCGCGTCGCTGTGCACCGCACCGTCGGCGGCGACATACGTGCGGGCGAATGCCTCGCGGGTACGGTCCGCGAGCCCGGCGTAGTGCTTGGCGTCGGCGTCGCGGCCCAGCAGCGCGGCGGCCTGCGCGACGATCTCCGCGGACCTCGCCAGATGGGCCGTAGCCACAACGCCCGGATCGGCCTTCGCGGCGAACGGGTCGTCCGGCGGCGCCGTCGGGTCGAGCCAGTCGCCGAACTGGAAGCCGCCCGTCCACACACCGTCCGTGGTGAGCGAGGCGATCCGGTCCACCCAGCCCCGCATGCTGCCGAACTGCCGCTCCAGCACCCCGGCATCCCCGAATCGCTGGTGCAGCACCCACGGCACCACCGTCGCCGCATCACCCCACGCCGCGGCCGTGGGGTGCCCGTCCCCCGCCATGTCCGGGATGTCGCGCAGCACGTCCGGGATCACGTACGGCACCGAGCCGTCCGGCAGTTGGTCGGCCGCCAGATCGGCGAGCCAGGAGCCGAGGAACCCGGCGGTGTCGAAGAGGAAGCTCGCGGTCGGCGAGAAGACCTGAATGTCCCCGGTCCAGCCGAGCCGCTCGTCGCGCTGCGGGCAGTCGGTGGGCACGTCGAGGAAGTTGCCGCGCATGCTGCGGACGACGTTGTCGTGCAGCTGCTCGAGGTCGGGGTCCGAGCAGCTGAACCAACCGGTGCGGCGCAGGTCGCTGCCCACCACGACCGCCTGCAGGTCCTCGGCCCGTACGTCCGGGACACCACTGATCTCGGCGTACCGGAAGCCGTGGAAGGTCAGCTCGGGTTCGAGCATCGTCTCGGCGGCGTCGTCGAGCACGTAGCTATCGGTGGCCTTCGCGCTGCGCAGCGGGCGGGTGCCGAGCTCGCCGTCCTCCAGGACCTCGGCGTGCCGGACGACGACCTCGGCGCCCGCCGTCGCGCCGCGCACGCGCAGCCGCACCCGGCCGACCACGTTCTGCCCGAAGTCTGCCAGCGTCCGCCCCGACGGCGACTGCCATACGGACACGGCGGGCAGCACCTCGGTGACGCGGACCGGAGGCCCTTCGGGGGCGACCAGCCGGCCCAGGTCCTCGTCGAGTACGTCCACGGGGCCGGTCTCCGGCGCCACCGGCCGCAGATCGGTGCGCTGCCCGTCGTACAGGTCGTCGTGCAGGACGCCGCTGTTGCTGGCCGACCACCGCTCGTCGGTGCCGGAGACCTCCACCGAGCCGTCGGCGTACGTCACTTCGAGCTGGGCGAGCAGCGCCAGCCGGTCGCCGTAGTGGGCCCGCCGGCCGGTCCAGCCGAGGCGTCCGCGGTACCAGCCGTTGCCCAGAAGTACGTCGAGGGTGTTGTCGCCAGGGCGCAGCAGCGCGGTGACGTCGTGGACCTGGTAGCGCAGCCGGTGGTGATAGCTCGTCCAGCCGGGGGCCAGCACCTCGTCGCCGACGCGGCCGCCGTTGAGGGTGGCGCGGTAGACGCCGTGCGCGGTGGCGTACAGCCGGGCGGCGGCGATCTCGCCGCGCAGCGCCACGGTCCGGCTGAGGACCGGTGCGGGCGACCCGGCGGCGCCGAGCGTGCGCGGGCTGATGAACCGAGCGCTCCAGTCGCCCGGTTCGAGGAGCCCGGTCTCCGCCGTCGCGGGCGGGCTCCACGCGGTCCACCGCTCCCCCGCGGCCACGCGGACACGGACGGTCGCCCGGGTCCGCGAGGGCAGCGGGTCGAACGGCCAGCGGACCAGGACCTGTTCGCCCGACTCGACGCGCACGGCCGGCCCGTCGTCGAGGCGGATCTCGTACGCGGTCTGCCGCCACGCCGGGTCGTCCGTACGTACCTGCCACGACAGCCGCGGCGCGCCGGTGCCGAGGCCGAGCCCCTCGTCCCGGTGCTCGAAGCGGACCGCGGAGACGGTGGCCGGATCCTGCGTCATGCGTGCTCCTCGCTCGTACGGGCGTATCGCTGCAGCCGCACCGGGCCGAACAGTCCGGTACGCGTCTGACCTGCCGTGACGGCCATCGTCGGGGAGGCGTCGTCGAGGTATCCGGCGAGCGTGCCGCGCACCACCACCTCGAGCAGGTGCTCCCCCGTGCCGAGGGCGTCGGTGATCTCCGTCCGCCACGGGCCCCACACGAGCTGGTCGACCAGCCGTCCGTCGATGAGGACGTCGGCGGTGCCGCGGACCTCGCCGAGGTCGAGCACGACGCGGTCGGCGGCCGGCGGCGCGGTGATCACGGTGCGATAGCGCACCTGCCCGCCGAGCGCCCGCAGCCCGAGCTCCTCCCAACTCGCCAGCCGCACCGGGCTCTCGGCCACCTCGACCTCGATCGCCCCGTCGAGCAGCGCCCCGCCCCGGCGGCCGTCCACGGCCCGTATCTCCAGCACGACCGGGATCGCGGCGGCCAGCGGGACGGGCAGGGCGACGCGGCCGCCGTCCGGCTTGTACTCCAGGTCGCCGAGCCGTACGAGGACGTCCAGGTCGGTCGGGATCCGCAGGGCCGTCGTGCCCAGCGGGGCCGGGAAGCGCAGCCATTCGGTGCGCGGCCCGGGCGCCCGGTCGGGCACCACCGGTACGACGGTGTCGCCCGGTGCCGCGCCGGGTTCCAGCCAGTGGGCGCCCGGCAGCGGGTGCGGCCGCACCCGGGCGCACAGGAAGCGCGGGTCGCGCTCGTGGAAGCGGCGTACGGGCTCCGCCGCCCAGTCCGGGCCGCTGATCAGGCCGAGGCCTGGCGAGTCGAGGGCGACGGCGGTGCCTTCTGCGGGCCGGAGGGTGATCGTGTTCTCGCCGGCGCGGAGGACGCCGCTCAGGTCGTGCGGGTTCACGTGGACCTGCTGGTGGCCCGGATACGGGCTGAAGTCGCCCTGGCGGCCGACCTCGACGCCGTTGACCAGCACGCTGCACGCGCCCTCGCCGGCGACCAGCACCTCGGCGCCGGACGCGGGCACCTCGTCGAGGCGGAACGTATGGCTCACGTCGCCCGCGCCGGTCAGCCACTCCGGCCTGCGGTACGCGTCCGGGTCCGCGACCACGGCGAAGGAGGCGCGCAGCGGTCCGTCCCGCTCGGCGGTGAACTCGATCTCCAGGTCCACCGTCCGCCCGGCGGTGTGCGCCGGGAGCGGGCTGAAGGACTGGTAACCGCCGCCCTCCGACGGTAGTTCGGCGCCGTCCACCCACACCCGGCGCGCGGCGTTGGACCCCACGGCCAGGTGCAGCCCGGTGCGGTCGGGCAGCGGGAGCCCGGTGCGCACGGCGACCCGCTCCCCTCCCCCGACCCGCCGCCAGTCGAGGAACTCCTCCGGCACATAGCCCTTGGGGCCCAGCGGCTCCAGGTGCACGGGGTCCTTCTGGATGCCCCGCGACAGCGACCACTGCGCCTGCCGCCAGGTGCCGTCGGGGTCGCGGACGTCGGCGAAGGGCCCGTATCCGGCGGTCACCTGCTCCCAGCCGGCGCCGCCCTCGGCCGAGTGCTCCAGCCGCCACACCTCGATCGGCAGCACTCCGTCCCGCCCGGCCGCGGCGAGATCGCCGTGCCGGTTGTCCAGGGTGGAGGTCGCCAGCGCACTCCAGGGCCCGTCGACCGGGACGCTGCCGAGGGCGGCGCCGAGCGGCTCGCGGCTGGCCTCGGGCAGGTCCTCGCCCAGCACCACCAGTGCCACGGGCCCGTCCGCGAACGGCACGTCGAGCAGCAGCGCCCCGCCGTCCGCGGTCACCTCCAGCTCGGTGCGCTCGCCGGTCCGCGGATCCCACCGCTGCGCGCGGACCCGCGGCAGCCCGTCGATACGGAGCCGGGCCCGGCGGTCGCCGGGCGGCACGAACGTATAGCCGTCCGCGCGCAGCTGCCGCCAGTACTCGTCCCAACTGAAGCCGGTGGCATACCAGTCGTCCCGGCCCGGCTGCACGATCGGCGCCTTGGTGCCGCTGTGCTCGTCATGCGCGGCGAGCATCACGACGTACGTATCGCCGTGCCGCCGCAGCAGATACGGGGCGTCCGCCCGCACCCGTACAGGCCCTGCGGCCACCGCCTCCGGCACCTCCTCGGCCGTGGCCACCAGCAGCGCGTGCCCGGCCAGCGGCTCCGGCACCCGGCCCACGCACACGACGGTGCCGCCGGAGCGCGCGAACTCCACCAGCCGGCGCCCGGCCGCCGGATCCAGCAGCTCCACCTCGGGGAGCACCACGGTCCGGTACGTCTCGTCGCCGACCCGCAGGCCTTCCGGTACGGCCTCGCCCGCGGCGATCGTGTTCTCGTCGAGGGTGTCGTGGTCGATCCCGGCGCGCTCCAGGACGCCGCGCTTCTCCGCCAGCCAGTTGCTGACGCCGTTGAGCCCGTGGAAGCAGGCGGCCGCCCGCTCGGCCGGGGGCAGCGGCCCGTCCAGCGTCAGATACGCCTGCGAGGTGCTGGTGGGCGACAGCAGCACCGTGTCGCAGACATGCGTGCCCGCGGTCAGCACCGAGCACAGCCGGGTCACCGCGCCGGAGAACTGGTGGTACGCGGGCCAGTACGGCTGCCGCCAGCAGGTGGACGGCGGCGCCCACTCCCACCAGCCGCCGGCCGTCGAGTAGTAGACGGCGTGCGGGTCGTACAGATTCGCGCCGCGGCGCAGGAACGGCGCGAGCCAGTCGTAGGTCTCCTCCAGCGTGCCGCCCCAGCCGGAGGAGTGGAACGCCTCGATCCAGGTGCGCCGCCCGCCGTGCGCGTGCGCGAGCGAGCTGTGCACCTTGGGGTCGCCCCAGTGATCGCTGCCGGGCGCGCCGAAGCCGGCGTGCGTGCCCAGGTAGTCGCCGTACATCTGCACCCCGCCCACCGGGTCGCCCTCGCGGGCCGGGGACGCCTGGTCGAAGCCGCAGACCAGGCCGTGTTCGGCGAACCACGAGTCCAGCGGGTCGAAGAATGCCCGGCGGGCGAGGCGGGCGCGGTGCTCGTGGTAGTCCCGGCGGATACGGGCCGACGCCTCGGAGTCGCCCTCGAACAGCGCGGTGCGCAGCGGCATCAGGTCGTACCCGTACGCCTCGGCGAAGGTCTCCGCGAAGTCGCGCCCCCACGTGGGCATCGCCGGCAGCTCGTCCTGGAAGAACCCGGGGATCACGGTCCCGAACCAGTGGCCCACCTGGCGGGCGAGCTCACCGTGCACCTGGTCGAGCAGCGTCGCGCAGGCGTCGGTGCCCAAGTAGTCGAAGCCGCTGACCCGTTGCCCGATGGCCCCGTCCGGCCCGCGGTGCAGGGCGAGCCCGGCGAACTCCGGGTGGGCGGCCGTCAGCCGCCCCTGGAAGTTCGCTCCGGAGAAGCCGATCTGGTCGTACATCCAGAGCCGGAAGCCGAGGCGGCGGGCGTCCTCGCAGGCGCCGTCGAGCAGCTCGACCCACCGCGGGCTGAGGAACGGCGGGTCGTCGGCGAGCGAGCCGAACATCGGCCCGGCGGGCGCCAGACCCATCACCACGGCCTGCCGGACGCCCTGGGACACCAGCTGTTCCATCTGCCACCGCAGCCGGTCCCGGGTGATCTCGGCGCCGCTCCACCACCAGATCGGCAGCGGGGTGAATTCGGGCCCTGGATCGGTGAAGCGGGCGAGGAGTCCGTACGAGGAATGGAGCCGGGAAGTCACGCCGTGGCACGCTCCGCTTCGATCTGCTCCAGCGACTTGCCGGAGGTATTGGGCATGAAGAAGTAGCCGATGGCCCCGCTGATGACGAGGAACAGCGACAGCAGGAAGGCGACGGGGCCGATCCCGGCGCCGGCCAGCGTCGGCACGAAGAGGCTCCAGATCCCGAGGCAGGTACGGGCGACGCCGAAGGTGATGCCCTGCGCGGTGCCGCGCAGCATGGTCGGGAACAGCTCCTGGCTGAACACCTTGTAGAAGGCCTCACCGGCCAGCGCGGCGCCGATGGAGAACAGGAAGATGTTGAGGATGATCACCGGCACGGTGAAGGGCAGCACCATGAACACGGCGTAGGCGACGATCTGCAGCACGGCGCCGATGCCCCACAGCAGCTTGCGCGTCGAGTGCCCGCGGTCGGCGAGCCGCATGAACACGAAGACGGTCGCCACCCCGCCGAGGATGAAGCCCGAGGAGGACAGCGCCACGCTCGCGGCCTGGCCGCCGGCGTTCAGCGTCTTGATGAAGTACGGGGTGAAGATGCCGGCGGTGCCGGCCGCGATGTTCCAGAAGAGGTAGATGCTCCCCGTCCAGAGCAGCGCCTTGAGATGCGGGCCGCTGAACAGCGCCTTCACGTTGTGCCGCGGCGCCGACTCCGCTTCGGCGGCGGCCCGCCAGCGCGGCGACTCCGTCAGACCCTGGCGCAGCGCCCAGGTCACCAGGGCCATCACGAACAGATGCAGGAACACGATCCGGATGCCCAGCAGGTCGAGCGAGGAGAGCACCAGGGCCAGCACCAGCACGACGACCGGGCCGAAGTTCCAGGCGACTTGAGTGAAGCCGAGCAGCTTGCCGCGCGCCTTCGACGGCGCGAACTCGCCGACCAGGGCCAGCGACGTGGGGACGTCGGCGCCGACCGCGACACCGACGACGAAGACGCCGATGAAGAGCATGGGTGCGTTGAAGGCGAGCGCGATGCACAGGATGCCCGCGGCGTACACCAGCAGGTCGTACTTGTAGATGCGCTTGCGGCCCAGCTTGTCGCCGAGCCGGCCGCCGATGAACGCGCCGATCGCGCAGCCGATGGCGTTCGGCCCGATCGCGGCGAGCGCGCCCAGCGCGTCGCTGCTCAGGTGCAGATACGACTCGAAGAGGGCAAGCCCCGCGCCCAGCGCCACGATCGAACCGGCGTCCAAGTACGAGGCCATTCCGGCCAGGACGGACCATCTCCACTGCTCTTTGGTGATGGTGCCGTCGTCCTCGACGGTATTGGGGTGGGTCGTTTCCTGGGCCATGACGTAGCGGCTCCTCACAGCGCTGAGCGGGGACGTGTGTAGAACGTTCTACGAGGATTGAAACGTCTCAACCGTGGGGGCAACGGCTACGGCCGTCAAGGGGCGGTGCAGAAAAAGGTTGTTGGGGCGGTCAGCCGCGGGGCGGCGGCGCGGTGGTCCTGCGGATCACCAGACTCGGCGTCACCGACCTGGTCAGGGAGCGGGTCCGGCGGTCCTCGATGCGCTCCAGGAGCAGCCGGGCGGCCATCGCCCCCATGTCGCCGCCCGCCTGGTCCACGCTGGTGAGTTGTACGGGTTCGAGGGCGGCGACCGCGGTGTTGTTGTAGCCGGCGAGGGACAGCTCCTCCGGGATGCGCAGCCCCAGTTCGGCCGCCGCCCGGAAGACGCCGGTCGCCGCGACGTCGGCGCCGGCGAAGATCGCCGTGGGCGGTTCGGACGCGGACAGCAGCTTTACGGCGCCCCGGTAGCCGCCCTCGTCGGTGAACGCGGCGGGCACGATCCGTAGCGGATCCGCCAGGCCGTGCGCGGCCATCGCCTCGCGATAGCCCTCGCTCGCGACGACCGCGGGCGGCCGGGTCCAGCCGCTGCCCTCGACGGGCGGCGAGGAGATCAGCCCGATCCGCCGGTGGCCCAGGCCGACGAGGTGATCGACCACTTCGCGGGCCCCGGCGGCGTCGTCGTTCACGACCAAGTCGTAGTGCGGCGAGGCGTCGTGGTGGCCGATCACCACGGTCGGGACGGCGGTGGCGGTCTTCTCCACCTCCTGCCGCCCGAAGGTCGGGGCGATCAGGATCAGGCCGTCGACCTGCCGGTCCACCATCGCGAAGGTGGCCTTGTACTGCTCCTCGGGGCCCGCGCCGCTGTAGCCGATCAGCATCGCGTACTCGGTGTCGCCGAGGACCCCGTTCATGCCGTCGAGGAGGTCGGCGAAGAAGGCGTTGCGGATGCCGTCCATCAGGACGCCGATCGTGTACGTCCGGCCGCGCATCCCGCGCGCCGCGGCGTGCGGGCGGTAGCCGAGCTCCGCCATGGCGGCGCGGACCCGGTCGCGCATCTCCGGGCTCACGCCGTACGCGTTGCGGAGCACCTTGGAGACCGCGGAGGTGGACACGCCGACGTGCTGCGCCACATCCGTGATCGTCACGCGCCCGCGTCCCGCCGTACCCATCAGGCCGCTCAGAATACGCCTCCCCATTGACGGCCCCGGAGAACGGGGTCTAGCTTCCGCGAAGAGCCCTTTGAAACCTTTCACTGAGGATCATCATGACGTCTGCCACGACATCCGCCCGTATCCCCGCCGTCGCCCGCCGCCCGAAGGTCGGTCTGGTCGCGGGTGGACTCGGCGCGTACTGGCCGCAGTTCCCGGACCTGTTGCCGCAGCTCGAGCGCTCGGCGGCCCGGGTCGCGGAGCGGATGGGCGACTTCGACGCCGAGGTGATCGACGTCGGCTTCATCTCCGACGCCGAGGAGGGCGCGGCCGCGGCGGCGAAGCTGCGCGCCGCCGACTGCGACCTGATCGTCGGCTTCCTGACCACCTACATGACCGCCACCATGCTGGTCCCGATCGCCCAGCGCAGCGGCGCCCCGGTGCTGCTGATCAACCTGCAGCCGACCGAGGCGATGGACCACGCCACCTTCGACACCGGCCAGTGGCTGGCGTATTGCGGCGCCTGCCCGCTGCCGGAGATGGCCAACGCCTTCGAGCGGTGCGGCATCGACTTCCGCTCCGTATCCGGCTATCTGGAGGACGAGCGCGCCTGGGCCAGGATCGGCCGCTGGATCAAGGCGGCAGGCGTGCGCGCGGCGCTGCGCAACGGCCGGCACGGCCTGATGGGCCACCTCTACCCGGGCATGTACGACGTCTCCACCGACCTGACGATGGTCACCGGCAATCTCGGCGGCCACGTGGAGGTGCTGGAGTTCGACGACCTGCGGGTGCGGGTGGAGAAGGTGAGCGACGCCGACGTCGAGGCGAAGCTGGCCGAGACCCGGAAGGTCTTCGAGCTGGACGAGACGGTGGTCTCCGAGGACCTGGCCTGGGCGGCGAAGGTCTCGGTCGGCCTGGACCGGCTGGCCGCCGACTTCGACCTGGACTCGCTCGCGTACTACCACCGCGGCCTGGACGGCGAGACCCACGAACGGCTCGGCGCGGGGATGATCCTGGGCGCCTCGCTGCTCACCGCCCGCGGCATCCCGGCGGCCGGCGAGTACGAGCTGCGCACGTCCCTCGCGATGCTGATCGCCGACCGGCTCGGCGCCGGCGGCTCCTTCACCGAGCTGCAGGCGCTCAACTTCCGCGACGCCGTGGTGGAGATGGGCCACGACGGCCCCGGCCACCTGGCCATCAGCGACAGCCGCCCGCTGCTGCGCGGCCTCGGCGTCTACCACGGCAAGCGCGGCTGGGGCGTCTCGGTGGAGTTCGAGGTGAAGCACGGCCCGGTCACCGCGGTGGGCCTCGGCCAGTCCCGGGACGGCCGCTACCGCCTGATCGCCTCCGAGGGCACGGTGGTGGCGGGGCCCCGGCTGAAGATCGGCAACACGACGTCACGGGTGGACTTCGGGCGCGATCCGGGCGAGTGGTGCGATGACTGGTCCGCGAGCGGCATCGGCCATCACTGGGCCCTGGCGACCGGGCACGTCCTGCCGGAGCTGCGGGCGATCGCGGATCTGACGGGGCTGGAGCTGCGGGAGGTGCCGTCTTCCGGGCAGGGGTGACGGCGGGGCGCGTAGGGGCGGGCGGCCTTGGCCGGTCCGGCGGATCCTGCCGGGTCGCGAGGTCGGACCGCACCCCTCCTCACTGGCGGCACACTGGCGGCACCCCCTGCCCGCCGGCGGTATCCGCCGGACAGGCGCTTGCTGCGAGGATGGCGGGATGGAAGAGGGGAAGGGCCGCCGCCTGCTGGTCGTCGATGACGAGCCCGCGATCGTCGATGTGCTCGCGACGTCGCTGCGTTTTCTCGGATACGACGTCGCCGAGGCGACCACCGGACGCGCCGCGCTGGACGCGGTCCGCTCGCACGCGCCGGATCTCGTGCTGCTCGACGTGATGCTGCCCGACCTCGACGGCTTCGAGGTCGTGCGGCGGCTGCGGGCCGGCGGGGCGCGGGTGTCGGTGGTCTTCCTGACCGCCCGGGAGGGCGATGTCGTCAGCGGCCTCGACCTGGGCGCGGACGACTACATCACCAAGCCGTTCCGCCTCGCCGAGGTCGCCGCCCGGGTCCGCGCCGTGCTGCGCCGCGCCGACGGCGGCTCCGGCACCCCGGCCGATGACACCGTGCTGCGCTGCGCCGACCTGGAGCTGGACCCGCGGACGTACGAGGTGCGCCGCGGCGGCACGGCCGTGGAACTGTCGCCGACCGAGTACCGGCTGCTGCACCATCTCCTCGCCAACGCCGGCCGCGTCCTCACCCACGAGCAGCTGATGGAGCACGTGTGGGACTACGGCGCCGCCGACACGGCCGTGCTCAAGTCGTACATCTCCTACCTGCGCCGGAAGGTCGACTCCCTCGGCCCACCGCTGATCCACACCCGCCGCGGCATCGGTTACGTGCTGCGCGCCCCCGAGGCGTGACCGCGATGCCCCGCTCCCTCCGCGCCCGCCTGCTGCTCGCGCTGCTGGCACTGGTGGCGGTCGTGCTGCTCGCCCTGGACGCGGTCGTGTACGGGGCGCTGCGCGGCTATCTGCTGGACCGCACCGACACGTCGCTGCGCGGGGTGCAGAGCCGCGTGGTCAAGCAGGTCCGGCAGGGGCTGCCGCCCGCGCAGGGGCTGGCGGCGGACGCGAAGATGCTCGGCACATCGGAGTACTTCATCGAGATCCGGCGGCCGAATGGCACCGTAACGCCGCTGGTCAAGGGCCTGCGCAATCCGGACGATGCGCCGCCGAGCCTGCCGGCGGAATCCCGTCCGGGGAAGCCGCTCACCGTCGGCGCCGTCGACGCCGACGGACCCGACTACCGCCTCCTCACCCGCCCTCTCCCCAACAACCGCGGCACGCTGGTGACCGCCGTCCCGCTCACGTCGGTGGACGGGACGCTGCGCCGGCTGCTGCTGATCGAGGGGGTGGCGACCGCCGCCGCGCTGGCGCTGCTCACGGCGGCCGGGCTGTGGATCGTACGGCGCGGCCTGCGCCCACTGGAGTCCATGGCCCGCGACGCCGATGCGATCGCCGCGGGCCGCGGCGGCCACCGGGTCGCACCGGCCGATTCCGGGAGCGAGGTGGGCCGCCTCGGCCTCGCGCTCAACACGATGCTGGACGGGCAGGAGGCCACGCAGGAGAGGCTGCGCCAGTTCATCGCGGACGCCTCGCATGAACTGCGCACCCCGGTGACGGCAATCCTCGGCTACGCCGATCTGCATGCGCAGGGAGCGCTGCCAGGTCCGGAGCAGGTCGGGAAGGCGATGGACGGCATCGCGGGCGAGGCGCTGCGGATGCGGCGGCTGGTCGACGACCTGCTGCTGCTCGCCCGCCTGGATACGGTACGGGCCCCGGAGCGCGGCGCGGTCGACCTGGGCGAGGTGGCAGAGGCGGCGGTGGGCGCGGCGCGGGCGGTGGCGCCGGAGCGCCGGGTCGAGTTGGAGGCGCCGCGTGGCGTGGTGGTGTACGGGGACGAGGAGCAGCTGCGCCGGGTGGTGGACAACCTCCTCGCGAACGTAAGGACCCACACACCACCCACCACGACGACCCGGATCCTCGTCCACAGCACGACGGATGGTGCCTGGGCAGACCTCGTGGTCACGGACGACGGCCCGGGAATCCCGGCGGAGTCCCTACCAAAGGTCTTCGACCGCTTCTACCGAGCCGACCGCTCCCGCAGCGGGAAGGGGAGCGGCCTCGGCCTGGCGATCGTGGCGGCGGTGGCGGAGGCGCATGGAGGGCGTGTGGAGGTGGCGGCATCGCAGGCCGCGGGCCCGGCCGGCGCTGGTGGCGGGACGAGGGTGACGGTGCGACTGCCGCTGCCGCGGGGGTGAGGCTGCCGCGGGGCGAGGATCACGGCCGAGCCGCCAAGCCCAAAGCCGCCAAACCCCAACTCGCCAAGCCACCACGCCGCCAAGGCACCGCCCCCAACTCCCCAACCGCCGCCCGGCAGCCCGGGCGCGCCCCGCTCCTCCTCCCTTCCGTAGCCAGCTAATCCACTGGCGCCGGGATCAAACAGGACTCGGCGACGCTGCCGTCACCATCCGATGCCAAGCTGTCCGGCCCTGACGGCGGGAGAGTTGGCATCGGATGGTGACGGCAGCATCGCCGCCCCACGTCCGGTGCCGGTGCGAGAAACGGAAGGCTGGCTACGGAAGGGAGGGGCGGGGTGCTTCGGCTGCCGGGCGGCGGCTTCGGCGGCGGATAGAGAGGCGACGCCGCAAGCCCCCCACGCCTCTGACACGATGCGCTGATGCGAACACCCAGGCAGGCAGCCAGAGTCGCGGTGCTGGACCCCGCGGGGTCGGTCTTCATGTTCCGGTACGACAACGAGGAGGTCGGCGTCCACTGGGCGATGCCTGGCGGCGGCCTCGACCCGGGCGAGACGCCGCTGCAGGGGGCTGTGCGCGAAGTGCGCGAGGAGACCGGCTGGACGGACCTCGAGCTCGACGGCACGGTGCTGTGCCTGTGGGAACACGACTTCACCAGGGCCGGCGTCCCGGTGCGGCAGCATGAGCACATCTTCCTCGCGTACGGCCCACGCCGGGACCTGGCCGACGACCTCGCGGCCGCACATGCCGCGGATGGCATCCTGCACGGGCTTTGGTGGTCGCCGGAGGACCTGTCCGGCGATACGGAGCCACTGTGGCCCCCGCAACTTCCCGAACTGCTGGCTGCGGTGCGGCAGGACGGCCCGCCCGCGACGCCGGTGGACCTCGGGTACGTCCCGAACGGGTCCGTAGCCGGCCGCTGAGCTCTTGGACCCGCCGCCGCGTCAGACGAACTCCAGCGTCCTCTCATGCCCGTCCAGCACCTCCCCAGGCTCCGTCCCCAGCACCCGCTCCAGCAGCGTCGCGTACACATCCCTGAAGTCCGTCGTCGTCTGCAGGTCGTCGTCCTTCAGCTTGGTCAGCGACGGCTGGTCGCCGTAGAAGCCACCCTTCACCGGCTCCCCCAGGACGAAGACCGGACCCGAAGTCCCATGATCCGTCCCCTGGTTGGCATTGGCCTTCACCCTCCTCCCGAACTCCGAATACACCGCGACCACGACCTTCTTCCCCCGCACTTCCTCCAGGAAGCCGCTCAGCGCCTTGTCCATCTCGCCGAGCAGTCGCGACTGGGTGTTCTTCTCGTTCGCGTGTGTGTCGAAGCCGCCCAGGCTGACGCTGAAGACCCGCGTCGGCACCCCGGCCTTGATCGCCTTCGCGACCACCGCCAGCTGCGCGCCCAGCTGCCCCTGCCCGCCCGCGGACGCGCCGTCGTCGGCCCCGTCCTCGCCACCGTCGCGCGGCTCGCCCGGGTCCACCTGCGCGGTCTCCCGCTCCGCCCCGAACTCCCCCACCACCTTGGTGAGATCCCCCAGCGACGCCGCCGCCCGCGCCTGCAGCGGATGCACGCCCTCCTGCGCCTGGGCGAGCTCGCGACATACCTGCTGCCACGGCTTGGCGAGCCGCAGCCCGCCCAGTTGCACGGCCGCGCCCGCGGTCTTCTCTCCCGCCAGCAGCGGCGGCAGCGTGGCGCCCACGGACACGGCCCGCAGCGGATCCGGGTCCCCCGCCACATCCAGCCACCGGCCCAGCCACCCCGTCGACGCCGGACTGCCCGGCGACCCTGTCTGCCAGATCGACATCGAGCGGAAGTGGCTGTGATCAGGCCGCGGATACGACACCCCGCGGACGATCGCCAGGTGCTCCTTGTCCCAGAGCTTCTTGAAGCCCTTCATCGAAGGGTTCAGCCCCAGCTCCTCCCCCAGCGGCAGCACCTCGTCCTCGCCGTACGCGAGATCGGGCCGGGCGTCGCGATACGCCCTGTCCCACGCCGGTACGACCGTGCCCAGGCCGTCATTCCCGCCGTACAACGTGACCAGCACCAGCGTCCGCGCCTCGCTCGCCCGGCTCGCCTCCGTGCTCGAGCCGAGCAGGTCGTCGACGCTGTACGCCGTGGCCCCGGCGGCGAGCGCGGCGCCGGCGGTGACGCCGCTCGCGGTCAGGAACTTGCGTCGGGTCCAGGTGTCCACCGGTCAACTCCTCCTCGGCCTAGGCCAGTACGAGATACTCGGGCGCCGTAAGCGCGATCGCCGTCACCCGCCGCGGCTCCTTCGCCGCGCCGTCCAGCACCCGCGCCGTCGCCGCACTCCACTCGGGTACGCCGAGCAGCCGCGCCAGCGCCTCGGGCCGCCCCCCGCGGGCGGTCCTCTCGATCGGTCCGAGGTCGGCCTGCCGTACGAGCTGCTGCGCGAAGCCGATCCGCACCTTCGCCGCCGCGGTGGTCAGCCAGGCGGCGCCGTGCGGCCAGCCGCCGACGTTGGGAGGTGCGAAGGGGACCTGGCCGAGGCCGTTGAGGGTGCGCATCAGCTGTCGCCGCTGCTTCTTCTCCAGCTCCCGCGGCCGTACGCCGAGCGCTCGCATCGCGCCGACGACGTACTCAACGGGCTGCTTCACCAGCACGCTGCCCGAGTCGGAGAAGGCCGGGTCCGTAAGAATCGCGCGCACCATCCGCGTCAGATCACGGCTCGCCGCGATCCGCTCCAGGCTCTCCTCCGACGGCCCGTCCTCGGCCGACACCAGCCGCGCCCACAGCCGCGACGCCACATGCCGGGGACACGCGGGCTGCTCGACGAGATGGTCCACCAGCGCCATCGCGGTGAAGTCGGTCTTCGTCCCGAGCACGGTCTGCGCGCCGTCCGCATGCTGCCGCGGCCGGAAACGAGGTTGCCACTCCTCGCCCTTGCGGTCGACGGCCCACCCTGTCAACGCGGCGGCGGCCTGCCGCACATCCGCTTCCTCGTAGTGGCCGACCCCAAGTACGAAGAGCTCCATCAGCTCGCGGGCGAGGTTCTCGTTCGGCGCCTTCGCGGTGTTCCCCGCGGCGTCCAGCCAGAGCATCAGCGCCGGGTCCTTGACCATGGCCCGCGCCATGGCCTGGAAGTCACCACCACCCAGCCGCCGCAGCGTGGCGTTCTGCGCCAGCATCGCCTGACCGGACTTGACCTTCTGGATGGACGTCGCCCAGTGGTCGTGCCACAGCAGCGTCCGCTTCTCCACCCACGGCCGCCGGGTGGCGACCATCCGGTCCAGCCACCAGATGGTCAGCGCCTCCCGCTGCCCGCGTACGGCCTCCCGGTACGCCTTCTTCGCGCCCTCGTCCCCCTTGCGCTTCCCGCGCATGGGCAGCGGCCCGAGCTCGGGCGGCGGCGGCGCGTCCGGATCGTCCCCGGGCGCGAGTACGCGACCGACAGCACTGTCGAATCCGCCCCCGCCATCACCGGCACCCGTACTGAACCCGGTCCGCTGCAGCAGCCGGACGACCCGCGCCCGCTCCTCAAGAACTGCCATGGACAGAACGCTGACGGCATCCCGTCACACCACCATGTGTCCAAGGTGGGAATTCGGTGGGAGCTGCCCCAGAGAGCTACCTCGGCGCGTCGTCCTCACCGATGTGATGCACCCGCACCAGATTCGTCGACCCCGGCACGCCAGGAGGCGAGCCCGCCGTAATGACGACGACGTCGCCCTTCCGGCACCGCCCGATCTTCAGCAGCTGCTCATCCACCTGCGCGACCATCTCATCCGTGGTCTCCACGGTCGGCCCCAGGAAGGTCTCCACGCCCCACGTCAGATTCAGCTGGCTGCGCGTGGACTCCACCGGCGTGAACGCCAGCGCCGGAATCGGCGAGCGATAGCGCGTCAGCCGCCGCACGGTGTCGCCCGACTGGGTAAAGGCGACCAGATACTTCGCCCCGAGAAAGTCCCCGATCTCGGTGGCGGCCCGCGCGACCGCGCCGGCCTGCGTGCGCGGCTTGCTGGATTCGGTCAGCGGCGGGAGGCCCTTCGCGAGCATGTCCTCCTCCGCCGCCCCGACGATCCGCCCCATCGTCTTCACCGTCTGAACGGGATACTTGCCGACGCTCGTCTCGCCGGACAGCATCACCGCGTCCGTGCCGTCCATCACCGCGTTGGCGACATCCGACGCCTCGGCCCGCGTCGGCCGCGACGCGTCGATCATCGAATCCAGCATCTGCGTCGCCACGATCACCGGCTTCGCGTTCCGCTTCGCCAGCTTGATCGCGCGCTTCTGCACGATCGGCACCTGCTCCAGCGGCATTTCCACGCCAAGATCACCGCGCGCCACCATCAAACCGTCGAAGGCATCCACGATGCCCTCCAGGTTCTGCACCGCCTGCGGCTTCTCGATCTTCGCGATGACGGGGAGGCGGCGGCCCTCCTCGTCCATGATCCGGTGCACATCGCGGATATCGTGCGCATTACGGACGAACGACAGGGCGATCAGGTCGGCCCCGGACCGTAGCGCCCACCGCAGGTCAGCCGTGTCCTTCTCGGACATCGCGGGCACCGACACAGCCACGCCGGGGAGGTTGAGCCCCTTGTGGTCGGAGACCATGCCGCCCTCGATGACCATGGTGTGCACCCGCGGCCCGTCCACCCCGGTGACCTCGAGCGTCACCCGCCCGTCGTCGACGAGGATGCGCTCGCCGCGCGAGACATCCGCGGCCAGCCCGGGATACGTGGTCCCGCACACCTGCCGGTCGCCGTCGACGCTGTCGACGGAGATGGTGAACTCATCGCCGCGTTCGAGAAGTACAGGCCCCTCACGGAAGGTGCCCAGCCGGATCTTCGGCCCTTGAAGGTCCGCGAGGATGCCGACGCTGCGCCCGGTCTCGTCGGCGGCCTTGCGCACCCGTGCGTAACGCTCCTCGTGCTCCGCGTAGCTGCCGTGGCTGAGATTGAATCTCGCCACGTCCATTCCCGCCTCGACCAGTGCCTTGATCTGGTCGTACGAATCGGTCGCGGGTCCCAGCGTGCAGACAATCTTGGCTCGGCGCATGTTTCGACTCTATGTCTTACCGGCCAGTAGAGAACTGTAGACCGCCTACCACCCAACGACTATTGCGTGAAAGGGTATTGACAAGTTGTAAAACGTGCGGCCGTCCGCTCGAATGAGCAATTCGGGGTTACAGCGCAGGCCGCGTCATCGTGAATCGCGCATTCACGTGCGCGTGGACGAGCTGCCGCTGCGGTTCGAGATCGAGCGCGGGCGCGTGGTCGGCCGCCATATCCATCTCCGGCATCGCCCGCGCCGAGGCGAAGGACATCGTCCGAGTCAACGGCTGCGCCCCCTCCGCCCCTTCATCCGCCAGCTCCACGATCGCGTCCAGCTCCGCGCCCAGCGCCTCGGCGTACTCCCGCGCCCGCGTCACCGCCTCCTTCACCGCCTGCTGCCGCGCCTCCCGGTACACCGGCGAGTCCGGCCGCAGCTGCCACCACGGCCCGTCGACCTGCGTCAGCTCCAGCTCGGCGACCCGCGTGACCAGCTCACCCAGCGCCGTGAAGTCGCCGAGCGTCGCGGTCAGATGGACCCGCCCGTGATACGTCCGCACCCGCTCCCCGCGCCCGCGCTTGCCCAGCTCGGGGGAGACGCTGAACGCGCCGGTCTCCAGCTTCTCGACCGCCTCGCCGTAGCCCTTCACCAGCTCACGCGCCGCGTCATTGCGCCGCGTCAGGTCCTCCAGCGCACCCCGCCGGTCGGTGCCGCGCGCCGAGACGCTGATGCCGATCTGGGCGATCTCCGGATCGACCTCGAGCCGGGCCTCGCCGCGGACCGCGACCCGCGGGGTGTCAGGGGTTCCGTACGGAGTGGGAGCAGTAGTCATGCGCCCACTCTGGCACCCGGCCCCGGCTCACCGCAGCGCGTGCGACGCCGCCTTTCGGGTACGGTCCGCGGCCGCCGCGTGGGGCCTGCGCCGAGTCCCCCGTCGTCGCGCGAAGCGCGGCGCAGCGGTGTCCGGTGCGTGCGATCGGCGTGCGGCCTCGATGGTCATGTGGCGGAGCCACCTGTCCATCGGGGCTGTGCGACGAGCGTGCGTGCCGGGCGCCGGGGCGCAGGCGGGGGGCTCGGCGCAGGCCCCAGCCCGAACGTAGTGAAGGCGCTCCGGTCCGGCACCGGATAGGGCTCCTTCCCGGTGAGGTCGTTGAGGATGACCGCGCTGCGATGCGCGGCGAGCCCCAGGTCGGGCGCCCCTACCCCGTGCGTGTGCCGCTCCGCGTTCTGCACGTAGATCTTGCACCCGGCGTCCACCACCGACCGGTCCAGCACCAGCCGGTAGTCGGCGTCGATCCGCGGCCGTTCGGCGCCGTCCCTGCGCACGTACGGGGCGAGCGGCGCGAGCAGCGAGTCGAGCGGCCGCTCGCGGTAGCCGGTGGCCAGCACCACCGCGTCGGTGTGCAGCCGCTCGCGGGACTTCTGCTCGGTGTGCTCCAGGTGCAGCTCGATACGGCCGGCGCCGATCCGGCCCGCGGTGCGCACGGCGACGCCGGGCGTCATGACCACGTCGGGCCATCCCCCGCCCAGCGTGCGGCGGTAGAGCTCGTCGTGGACGGCGGCGAGGGTGTCGTGGTCGATGCCCTTGTGCAGCTGCCACTGCCGCGGGACGAGGTCGTCGCGTACGGGCTCGGGCAGGCCGTGGAAGTAGCGGGTGTAGTCCGGGGTGAAGTGCTCGAGGCCGAGCTTGCTGTACTCCATGGGCGCGAAGGCGCCGGTGCGCCCCAGCCAGTGCAGCCGCTCGGCGCCGACCGGGCGGGACCGCAGCAGGTCGAGGAAGACCTCGGCGCCCGACTGCCCGGAGCCGATCACGGTGACGTGCCGCAGGCCGAGGAAGCGCTCCCGGTTGGCGAGGTAGTCGGCGGCGTGCACGACCGGGACGGTCGGGGTGTCGGCCAGCGGGCGCAGCGGGTCCGGGATGTACGGCTCGGTGCCGACGCCGAGGACGAGGTTCTTCGCCTGCACGCGGCCGAGCGCCTCGGCCTCGCCCAGCTCGTCGATCTGGGTGAAGTCGACCTCGAAGCAGGCGCGTTCGGGGTTGAAGCGGACGGCGTCGGCCTGGTGGCCGAAGTGCAGGCTGGGCAGCGATTCGCTGACCCAGCGGCAGTACGCGTCGTACTCGGCACGGTAGGGGTGCAGCCGCTCGGCGAAGTAGAAGGGGTAGAGGCGGTCGCGGCCGCGCAGGTAGTTGAGGTAGCTGAAGCGGCTGGTCGGGTCGGCGAGGGTGACCAGGTCGGCGAGGAACGGGACTTGGAGGGTGGTGCCGTCGATGAGCAGTCCGGGATGCCAGGAGAAGCCGGGGCGCTGGTCGTAGAACCGGGTGGTCAGGCCATCGGTGCCGTCCGCGAGGGCGGCGAGGGAGAGGTTGAAGGGACCGATGCCGACGCCGACGAGGTCGAGGGGCTGGGGGTCGGTGTCCGGTGCGTCGGGGGTCGTCGGGCTCATCGAACGGGTGCGCCTTCCTGGTGGGCCTCGGCCGTGAGCTTGAGCAGGGCGGCGAGGTCGCTGGGCTGTGCGTGGGGGTTCAGCAGCGTGGCCTTGAGCCACAGCGGCCCGCCGGCGTGCGGGCGGGCGCGGCCGAGCACGGCGTGCCCGTCGGCGAGCAGCCGGCGGCGGACGCCGGCCACATCGGCGTCGGCGGCGGCGGCGGGGCGGAACAGGACGGTGGTGAGCGCCGGTTGGGCGTACAGCTCGAAGCCGGGGTGGGCGTCGACCAGCGCGGCGAGGTGGTGGGCGGCGGCGACGGTCCGCTCCAGGAGGTCGGCGAAGCCGTCCCGGCCGAGCGCCTTCAGCGTCGCCGCGATCTTCAGGATGTCGGGCCTGCGGGTGGTGCGCAGCGAGCGGCCGAGGAGGTCGGGAAGCCCGGCCTCGGTGTCGTCGTCGGCATTGAGGTAGTCGGCGCGGTGGTCGAGCGCCTTGAGGTCGGCCCCGTCCCGTACGGCGAACAGGCCGGCGGCGACGGGCTGCCAGCCGAGCTTGTGGAAGTCGAGGGTGACGGAGTCGGCTTCCGACAGCCCCTTCAGCAGGTGCGCGAGCCGCGGGGCGAGCAGCAGCAGCCCGGCGTACGCGGCGTCGACGTGCAGCCGGGCGCCGCGGATGCGGGCGGCGGCGGCGAGTTCGGGCAGCGGGTCGAGGGCGCCGGTGTCGGTGGTGCCGGCGGTGGCGATGACCAGGGCGGGGTTACGGGTGTCCCGTAGCACCTGGCGGACCGCGAGCGGGTCGAGAACGCCGGTCGGGGTGGGCACGGTGTGCGGGCGGCGCAGGCCGAGCAGCCAGGCGGCGCGGTGGATGGAGTGGTGGGCGTTGGCGCCGCAGATGATCTGCACACCGGGGCCTAGGTGTTCGCGGGCGAGGAGCAGCGCGAGCTGGTTGGCCTCGGTGCCGCCGGTGGTGACGAGGGCGTCGGGCCGGGGCGAGTCGGGGTAGACCTCGTCGGCGAGCGCGGCGGTGGTCTCGGCCTCCAGGGCGGAGGCGGCCGGGGCCTGGTCCCAGGAGTCCATGGACGGGTTGAGGGCGGCGGCGGCCAGGTCCGCGGCGGCGGCGAGGGCGAGGGGCGGGGTGTGCAGGTGGGCGGCGCACTGCGGGTCCGCCGGATCGGCGGACCCGGCGGCGACCGTGCGGACGAGGTCGCGCAGGCCCGAAGCCCCGACTCCCGTGGCCGGCAGCAGCGGCCGGGCGGCCTGCCGCACCCGGGCGGCCACGGCCTCGGGGCCGCCGGCGGGCAGCGGCCCCTGCCGTTCCGTGGCGCCCTCCTCCAGGGCGGCGAGGACGGCGTCGACGTACGGTCGGAGCGCCCGCGCTCCTGCGGCGCCACCCGCGAGGGCGTCAACCTCGGAGTGGTCGGGCCGACCGGGGCCTTCGGCGGTGGCCGCGTGCATGGGCGTGCTCCTTGCGGGGAATCCGGGGGAGGCGGGTGGTTAGGCACGCCTAAGCTAGGCCTGGACTCCGCGGATTATGCGCGCATACAGGGGAGTTCGCCCGTACGTGGGACGCGCATGCGGGGTTGAGCGCGTCGGTCTGATAATGGGCAAGCGTCCGACCCGTCAGTGTGCGGCGCGCACCTCCAGCGCCCGGCGCAGGTCGTCCTGCTGGTCGGCCAGCTTGCGGCGCAGCGCCGGGGTGAGGTCGTCCCGCTCCAGCGCGGCGGCGCAGTGCCGCAGCGTGTCCTCCTCGACCAGGACGGACGGGAAGCCGTGGCTGCCCGCCTGTGCGGCGATGGCCGGGCCGCGGCGCTCGGCGAGCGGCACGACGGCCTCGAAGTACCGCGGTACGTAGGCCCGTACGAGATCGCGCTGCTCCGGCCGCCAGAAGCCCTGGGCGGTGGCGGCGAACAGGTAGTTGGACAGTTCGTCGTTGGCGTAGAGCTGCTCCCAGGCGGCCTGCTTGGCCGCCGGGTCCGGCAGCGCGGCGCGGCAGCGGGCCGCGCCCTCCTCGCCGGTGGCGCTCGGATCGCTGGCGAGCTCGGCGTCGATCTTCGCGGGGGTGGCGGCACCGAGCACGCTCAGCCGCAGCAGCGCCCGCCAGCGCAGCTCAGGGTCGAGGACGGGCCCGCCGGGGACGGTGCCGGCGGCAAGCCAGTCGCGCAGCTCGTCCGGGGTGGTGGCGGAGTCGATGAGGGTGCGCACGGCGGTGAGGCGCAGGCCCGCGCCGGCGTCCGGCTGTGCGAGGAAGCCGCGGCAGATCCCGGTGAGGGCGGCCAGCGCTTCGGAGCGCCCGCCCGGCTCCAGATAGCGGTCGGTGACCTGGGCGCGGGCGAAGGTGAGCACGCCCTGGACGATCGCCAGGTCGCTCTCGTGCGGCAGGTGGCGGGCGGCGAGGTCCAGGTAGTCGGCAGGCGGGAGTTCGGCGTCGCGGACCAGGTCGCGGGCGGCGTTCCAGGCGACGGCGCGGGCGAGGGGGTCGGGGA
>NZ_JAAKZV010000420.1 GCF_011044975.1 Streptomyces coryli
GTACTCCGGGTATGCGCCGCCCCACATCCCCCCGGCACACCACCTGGTCGTACGACCCGGGCGGCGCATACCCGGAGTACTCCATCCCCACGTCGTACTGATCCGAGAAGAAGTAAGGCACCCGGTCGTAAACGACCTCCTGCCCCAGCATCGACCGAGCCGCCGCAGGCCCGCCATTCAGCGCGTTGGCCCAGTGCTCCACCCGCAGCCGCTGCCCGAACAACGGGTGCTCGACAGCCGCGTTGTCCCCCACCGCATAAATCAGCGGATCCGACGTCCGCAGCCCCGCATCCACCGCGATGCCGCCGCCACCCGGCAGCACCTCAAGCCCGGCCGCCTCCGCAAGCGCCGTCCGCGGCGCCGCGCCAATCGCGGCGAGCACGTCATGCGCCGGATGCTCTTCCCCGTCATCCGTCAGCGCCGCCAGCACCATGCCATCCTGCCCAGTGATCTCCGTCAGCCGCGCCCCGAAGTGGAAGACCACCCCGTGCTCCCGGTGCAGATCGGCGAACACCGCCCCCAGCTCCGGCCCGAGCACCGTATGCAGCGGCGACGGCTCCGGCTCCACGATCGTCACCTCGGCGCCGTACGTGCGCGCGGCAGCCGCGACCTCCAGACCGATCCAGCCCGCCCCGGCCACGACCAACTGCCCGTTGTCCCGCCCCAGCGACGTCAGCACCCCGCGCAGCAGCTCGGCATGCGCGAGCCGGCGCAGATGGTGCACGCCCGCCAGACCCGTACCCGGGATGTCGAGGCGACGCGGCTCGGCGCCGGTGGCCAGAAGCAGCTTGTCGTAGTGGATGCGGGTGCCGTCGCCGAGCGTGACCGACCGGGCGTCGCGGTCGAGGGCGGTGACGGTCTGGCCGAGGTGCAGTTCGATGTCCGCCTGGGCGTACCAGGCCGGTTCGTGGACGAAGACGCTGTCCCGTTCCTCCTTGCCGAGGAGCAGGCCCTTGGAGAGCGGGGGGCGTTCGTACGGGTGGTCGCGCTCGTCGCCGATGAGGATGACACGGCCGGTGAAGCCCTCCGACCGCATTGTCTCGGCCGCCTTGGCGCCGGCCAGGCCGCCTCCGACGATGACGAACGTCTGGTGTGCGTCGACCACTTCGCCCCTCCTAGCTTCCCTTGCGGCAGACCCAAGTCTGCCGCAAGGCGAGCGTCCCGCACGGAGCGTGATGGCGGAAGAGGGCGGATAGGCCAGCCCTTTGGCGCAAACCGATGCAGGCGGGTGAGCGGCTCGCGGTGGCAGCGGGCTTCCCCCAGACGCGCGCTGCCACCGCAAGTCCTCAGGATGGCGCCGTACGGGCCACATGACCGGACATTCGGCGAGAAGGAAATCGGAATCCGCCGCTCCGCTGGTGCCCCACCGGGCGATGGGCATACTGCATTCCCAGGGGACTCCCCAGGGGGACGACAGATGCTGCGAATCGACTTCAGTACGGCTGACTTGAGCCGGCTCCGCATCGCCGCCGAGCCGGATCCGATGTGGGAACTCGCGCTCAGCCTGCACCTGCTCCAGACCCGGCACGCCGCGCTCGCCTTCGACCCGTGGCGTCGGCAAGTGCGGCGCGCGGTGGCGCGCGAAGGGCTCGCGGAGGCGGTGGGCGCGCTCATGCGGCTGTGTCCCAACGCCGGCTACTTTCCGGATTTCCTCACGCCGTCCGGCGGCTCCCGCGACCTGGAGACCGGCATCGACGCGGTGCTGTCCACGCCCAGGGCGCGGCTGTTCGCGGAGCTGTCCAAGATGGCCTCGGCCGCCCAGCCACCACCGCGCTACGCGCGTCGCCTCGCCGAGGGCGACGCCGCCACCCTGCGGCAGCTCGGCGCGGTGCTGCGCCGCTATTACGAGATCGCCGTCGCCCCGTACCTGGACGCGATCCGCTCCGCCGTGGCCGGGGACCGGGCGGAGCGCGGCTGCCGGGTGCTGGCGTGCGGGGCGGAGGGGCTGCTCGCCAGTTACGAGCCCGAGGTGACCTGGCGGGACGGGTACCTGGAGTGCTCGTATCCGGTCGAGCGTGACCTTCAGCTGCAGGAGCGCCCGCTGACACTGCAGGCCGGCTTCTTCTGCGTACGGCGACCGGTCGCGCTGGCCGACACCGAGCTCGACCAGGTGCTGGTCTATCCGGCGGGCCCCGCTCCCGGGTGGCTGGCCGAGGACCGGGGGGAGGCCGCCGGGGGCACGTGCCGCTCGGTGCGGCGACTGATCGGGGCGACGCGGGCCGAGGTGCTGGAGGTCCTGGCGCAACCGATGTCGACCACCGGCATCTCGACCGCCCTGCGCCTGGCCCCGGCGAGCGCGAGCCGGCACGCGGCGGTGCTGCGGGAGGCGGGACTGGTGGCGTCGCGACGGGACGGGCATCAGGTGCTGCATGTGCGGACGTCGCTGGGGGATGCGCTGCTGGATGGCAGGGGCTGACCGCCGCCCGGCGCCTACGTGCCCGGAACCAACCGCCCGTGCAGACTCCGCGCCCCCGCATCCGTAAGCGCCGCGATCTGGTCGATCACCGCGCGCATCCGGCCGGCATCGTCGGCCGCCGTGTCGAAGAGCGTCCTGAACTGCGGGTCAAGCCCCTCAGGCGCCCGCGCCAGCAGCGCCTCCGCCAGCTCGGTGAGGACGATCCGCTGCTCTGCCCGCAGCCGCTCCTGGTCCGGGCGCTGCATCACATACCGGTCGGCGACGGCCTTGAGCACGGCGCACTCGAGCCGCTGCGCTTCGGGCACGATCAGCTCGGCCGCGTACCGGGTCAGCGGCCCGGTCCCGTACGCCTCCCGGGTGGCGCCCTCGGCGGCGAGGCAGAAGCGCCCGATGAGCTGGCTGGTCGCGTCCTTCAGCCGGGCCTGCGCCCGCGCGGTGCCGTCGTAACCGTGCGGCCACCAGTCGGCGTCGAGGAGACGGTCGAGGGCGGCGGCTAGCTCGGCCTCGCCGGCGCCCGGGGCGTAACGCCCTGCGGCGACGGCGAAGATCTCGCGGCGTTCGGGTTCGGCGAGAAGCACGTTCGGGTCGAGGTGGCCGGCGTGCAGCCCGTCCTCGACGTCGTGGACGGAGTAGGCGACGTCGTCGGACCAGTCCATGACCTGGGCCTCGAAGCATCGGGTGTACGGGGCGGCGCCTTCCCGCGCCCAGTGGAAGACGGGCAGGTCGTCGGTGTAGACGCCGCACTTGGGGGAGGCCGGGTCTTCGGGGTGCCCGCCGCGCGGCCAGGGGTATTTCGTGGCGGCGTCGAGGGCGGCGCGGGTGAGATTGAGTCCCACCGGCTGCCCGTCCTCGGTGAACCGCTTCGGCTCCAGCCGGGTGAGCAGCCGCAGCGACTGCGCGTTCCCCTCGAAGCCTCCGCAGGGCTCGGCGACCTCGTCGAGCGCTTCCTCGCCGTTGTGCCCGAACGGGGGGTGCCCGAGATCGTGCGCGAGGCAAGCTGTCTCGACGAGGTCGGGGTCGCACCCGAGAGCCGCGCCGAGCTCCCGCCCGACCTGCGCACACTCAAGGGAGTGCGTAAGCCGCGTACGCGGCGTGGCATCCCACGCCTGCGACTTGGTCCCGGGCGTAACCACCTGCGTCTTCCCGGCCAGCCGCCGCAGCGCAGCAGAATGCAGCACCCGCGCCCGATCACGCTGAAAGGCCGTACGCCCGGGCCGCTTGTCGGGCTCGGGAGCGTACCGCTCGAGGTCACGGCCGGGATAGCCCGATGCTGCCATGCCTGCACGGTATCCGTGCCACCCCCACGACGCCCCACCACCCACGCGCAACGCGCCGCTTCGCGTGCGTCGGCGGCGCTTGCACTGCGCCTGGGCCTGGTCCTGCCGCTGCGCTTAGCTCTGTCTCTTACGCCCGGCGCCTGGGCCCGCCGAGCCTCTGGCCCTGCCGCTGCGCTTGCCTCTGCCTCCGGCCCCTGCTCTCGCCCCCGGCTCTCGCCCTCCGC
>NZ_JAAKZV010000421.1 GCF_011044975.1 Streptomyces coryli
CCCCAGCCACCCCACAAGTCACCACCCCCCAAGGTCTTGCCAGACATTGGTCCCATGTCTAGCGTGACGCGGCATGGCTGACGGGATCACGCGAAGAGTGACAGTAAAGCTGGCCGCCGCCGGTGCAGGGGCCTTAGCGGCGGGGGTGCCAGCAATGGCGGCTGCGCACGCCAAAAGCCCCAAGAGCTCGGATGAATTGACCCTCTGGTACGACAAACCCGCCACCGACTGGGATCGCGAAGCCCTGCCCATCGGCAATGGTGCGCTCGGTGCCATGGTCTTCGGCGGCGTCGGCACCGAGCGGCTGCAGTTCAACGAGAAGACCCTCTGGACGGGCGGGCCCGGATCCGCCCAGGGATACGACTTCGGCAACTGGACCGACCCCCGCCCAGGCGCCCTCGACGGCGTCATCGAGCGCATCGACGACGAAACGAAGCTCACCCCCGACGCCGTCGCCGCCGAGCTCGGCCAGCCGAAGCACGGGTTCGGCGCCTATCAGACCTTCGGCGACCTCTACCTGGACGTCCCCGGCGCCCCCGAGCAGCCGGAGGCGTACCGCCGCGACCTCGACCTCCGCGACGCCGTCGCGGGGGTGAGCTATCGCGCGGACGGAGTGACGTATCAGCGGCGCTACTTCGCCTCCTACCCGGCCGGCGTGATCGTCGGCCGGATCGCCGCCGACCAGCCCGGCAAGATCGCCTTCACCCTGCGCACCACCTCCCCGCACGCGGACCGCACCGTCACCGCCGAAGGGGACCGGCTCACCTGGCACGGCAAGCTCGCCGACAACGGCCTGCGCTACGAGGCGCAGATACGGATCGCCACCGAGGGCGGCGGCAGCGTCCAGGCAGGCGACGGCACCCTCACCGTCGCCAACGCCGACGCCGCCTGGTTCGTCCTCTCCGCGGGCACGGACTACGCCGACACGTACCCGCACTACCGCGGCACCGACCCCCACGACCGCGTCACCACCGCCGTCGACGCCGCCATCCGCACCGGCCACGACGCCCTCCTTGCCGAGCACACCCGCGACCACCGCGCCCTCTTCGACCGCGTCGCCCTCGATATCCGCCAGTCCACGCCCACCGACCTCCCCACCGACCGCCTCCTCACCTCCTACACGGGCGGCACGACCGCCGCCGACCGGGCCCTCGAAGCGCTCTTCTTCCAGTACGGCCGCTACCTCCTGATCGCCTCCTCCCGCCCCGGCTCACTCCCCGCCAACCTCCAGGGCGTCTGGAACCACAGCACCACCCCACCCTGGTCGGCCGACTACCACGTCAACATCAACCTGCAGATGAACTACTGGCCGGCCCTCCCGGCCAACCTCGCCGAGACCCTCGACCCGCACGACGCGTTCGTACGGGCGCTGGTGCCGCCGGGGCGGGTGACGGCGAAGGAGATGTTCGGCGCCGGCGGGTGGCTCGTGCACAACGAGACCAATCCGTACGGGTTCACCGGCGTGCACGACTACGCGGAGTCGTTCTGGTTCCCCGAGGCCGCCGGGTGGCTCTGCCAGCAGCTCTACGAGCGCTACCGCTACAGCGGCGATACGGACTACCTGCGGCGCACCGCGTACCCGGTGATGAAGGAGGCCGCCGCCTTCTGGCTGGACAATCTGCACACCGACCCGCGCGACGGCCTGCTCGTCGTCTCACCGAGCTACTCACCCGAGCACGGGGACTTCACCGCCGGCGCCGCCATGGCCCAGCAGATCGTGTACGACCTGTTCACCAGCACCCTCGCGGCCGCCCGTACGCTCGAAGACGACGACGCGGACTTCCGCGCCCGCACCGAGAAGGCCCTCGGCAAGCTCGACCCCGGCCTCCGTATCGGCTCCTGGGGCCAGCTCCAGGAGTGGAAGACCGACCTCGACAACCAGTCCGATGACCACCGCCATGTCTCCCACCTCTTCGCCCTCCACCCCGGCCGCCGGATCGAGCCGGGCAGCAAGTGGGCCGCGGCCGCGAAGGTCTCGCTGACCGCGCGCGGTGACGGTGGCACCGGCTGGTCCAAGGCCTGGAAGATCAACTTCTGGGCGCGGCTGCGGGACGGCGATCACGCCCACAAGATGCTCGCCGAGCAGCTGAAGTCCTCCACCCTCCCCAACCTCTGGGACACCCATCCGCCCTTCCAGATCGACGGCAACTTCGGGGCCACGTCCGGCGTGTGCGAGCTGCTGCTGCAGAGCCAGCACGGCGTGCTCGAGGTGCTGCCCGCCCTCCCGGCCTCCTGGCCGGACGGCAGCGTGCGCGGGCTGCGGGCGCGCGGGGACGTCACGCTCGACGTGGAGTGGACCGGCGGCCGGGCGGCGAAGGTGGCGCTGACCGCGGGGCGGGACGGTGCGCTGACCGTCCGCAGCACACTCTTCCCCTCCGGCGAGCACACCTTCACCGCCCGGGCCGGGCAGCGGTACGAGTTCGGGGGCTAGCCGACGTCGCCGTACGACGTGCCGATCCGCAGCTCACGCACCCTGTTCACGATCTCCGTGGTCGTGTTGCCCCGGTCGTACGCGCCCCACTTCGGGTCGTTGTAGCCGTCCCAGGTGCGGCCGGTGAAGCGGGTGGAGCCGTTGCTGAACGTCTGCTTGGCGCCGTCGACGTACAGCTCGGCCCACCCGCCGGACGCGGAGTCCGAGGTGTGGATGCCGAGGGCGAAGCGGTGCCAGTCGTTCGCCGCGACCGGCTTGCTCCAGATCGTCGTCCAGCCGGAGCCGTTCGGCGGGGAGTAGTGCAGCACCAGCTTGCCCTGCGCGACCGTCATGATCAGCGGGTAGTTCTGGGCGCCGTTGGGATACGACTTCCACTGGAAGACCGAGAAGTCGCCGTCCAGGCCGGTCGTCGTCGATACCTTGCTCTCCCAGCCGAGCCAGTACGTCTGGCCGGCGGCGAACTTGTGCTGGCTGCCGTCGACCCGGATGCCCCGGGTCTCGCAGCGCTCGCTGCCCACCGCCTTCTCGTAGCGGTAGGCGGTGGCGCCGTCCGGCTGGTCGGCCGTGACGAGGCTGCCGGGGGAGGGGCACTCGACGTTGCCGAAGACGGCCAGGCCCTTCGCCGGGTCGCCGGTCCAGAGCAGTGCGGCATGGGCCTGGGTGGTGGTCAGCAGCCAGGCCGCGGTGGCGGCCGTGGCGGCGAGGACGGGGACGCGCAGGCGTCGTCCGGGCATGACTCCTCCGTTCAGTCGACGTCGCCGTAGGTGGTGCCGACCTTCAGGTCGTCGATCCAGTTGATGACGCGCTTGTCCTGCACCTCGGCGCCGTACGTGCCCCAGCGGATGTCATTGCCGAGGTCGTCCCAGGTGCGGCCGGAGAACTCGGCGACCTTGGTGCCGTTGTAGTACGCCTCCACCCAGCCGCTCGACGCGTCGCTCGACGTGTGGATGCCGAGCACGATCCGCTTGTACGTGGACGTCTCGACCGGGGTGGACCACTTCAGCTGCCAGTCCTCGCCGGGGGCGATGTAGAAGAGCTTCAGCTGCCCGCCCTCGACCTTCATCAGCACCGGGTAGTTCTGCTGGTGCTGGTCGCCGGTGCCGTACGACTTCCACTGGAAGATCGTCGCGGCGTCCGGGGTGTTGGTGCTCGTGTCCCAGCCCAGGTAGTAGGTGCTGTTGTTCTTGAAGGTGTAGCGGGAGCCGCCGACCGAGATGCCGTGGGCCTCGCAGCGCTCCAGGCCGAGCGGCTTGTTGAACTTGAAGACCTGGCCGCGGCCGTCGTTGTTGTCCTGCGCGGTGACGCTGCCGGGGGAGTCGCACAGGATCGAGGAGAAGACGCCGGTGCCGCCGGCGGCGTCGCCGTTCCAGATGATGCTGGCGCTGGCCGGGGACGCGTAGATCAGTCCCAGGCTGCAGGCGATCGCGGGGATGGTCCAGCGCAGTAGACGCATCAGCATGTGCCCTTCGGGTGTGGGG
>NZ_JAAKZV010000422.1 GCF_011044975.1 Streptomyces coryli
GAGTGGTGGGGTCTGGCTGGGTGGTGGCGTCCCGACGAGTGGTGGCGTCCCGGCGAGTGGTGGGGTCCGGCGGGGTGGGCGAGTCCGGTCTGGTGGCGGCGGGTCCTGGCCGAGCGGCGGCGGGCTGCAGCTCATTGCGCTCCGGTTCGCCGGGCCCCACCGCGAGCGCCCATGCCAGTGATCTGGCGCCCTCGCGGTGCCGGCCGCGCAGGAACCAGTACCAGGCCAGCGCGCCCGCCAGTCGCAGCGCGAGGCCGGAGTCGCCCGCGGCGGTCGCGGCGCCCAGTGCCCGGTGCAGGTTGGTCGACTCCGCGTCCAGCCTGCGCAGCCCGGCGAGCTGGTCGCGGGTGGTCAGTTGCGGCGCGGTGCGCTCGGCGAGCGCGGTGTAGTACGCGGCGTGCCGCAGGCGCACGGGTATCTCCTCGCCGGCCGCGGCGAGTTCCTCCACGCCGAAGGCGGCGACGGACTCCAGCACCCGGTAGCGGTGGCCGTCCGCGGCCGGGGCGGTCGCGACGAGGGAGCGGTCCACCAGGCGGGCGAGCAGCTCGGGGACGTCGTCGGCGGCGACTCCGGTGGCGGGCGCGGGGCCGCCCGCGCCGTCCGTAGCAGCCGCGCCGTCCGTACGAGCCGCGCCGTCCGTACGAGCCGCGCCGTCCGTACGAGCCGCGCCGTCTGTACGAGCCACGTCGTCCGTACGATCCCCGCCGCCCTCCTCGTCCGCGCCCGTCTCCTCCGCCGCCGCGAGCGTAAAGCCGCCGGCGTGCACAGCGAGGCGGCGCAGCACCACCCGCTCCTCCGGGGCGAGCAGGTCCCAGCTCCACTCGATCGTCGCGCGCAGCGTCCGGTGCCGGGCGGGTGCGTCCCGGCGCCCCGCCGCCAGCACCCGGAAGCGGTCGTCGAGCCGCTCCGCGAGCCGCTCGACTCCCAGCGCGCGGACCCGGGTTGCGGCGAGCTCCAGGGCGAGCGGGATGCCGTCGAGGCGGCGGCAGATCGCCGCGACGGCGGCGGCGTTGCGCTCGTCGAGCCGGAACCCGGGCGCCGTGGCAGCGGCCCTGGCGAGGAACAGCCGCACCGCGCCGGACTGCCGCAGTGCGACCGGCTCGGCCGCGTCGTCGGCCCCGGGCGGAGCCAGCGGCGGTACGGAGTACAGCCGCTCGCCGTCGACGGCCAGCGGCTCCTGGCTGGTCGCCAGGATGTGCAGCTCGGGGGCGGCTCGCAGCAGCTGACCGGCGAGGAGGGCGACCGACTCGACGATCTGCTCGCAGTTGTCGAGTACGAGCAGCATCCGCTTGGCGCGCAGGGTTTCGGTCAGCACGTCCGCCGTGTGCCGGCCGTCCGCGTCCCGTACCCCCAGAGCCTCGGCGACCGACTCGACGGGGGAGTCGCAGCACTCCCGGCCCACCAGCTCGGCGAGCCGGACGCCGTCCTCGAAGCAGTCCGCGGCCAGCCGGGCGGCCTCCAGCGCGAGGCGCGTCTTGCCTACGCCGCCGGGGCCGGTGAGCGTGACCATGCGTTCGGAGCGCAGCAGCTTCTGGATGTCGGCGAGTTCGCTGTCGCGGCCGATCAACTCGGTGACGGGGGTGGGGAGCTTGGGTGCGGCGGCCGGCGGATCGACGGTGACCGGCGGCGGCGCGAGCTCCAGCGCACGGTCCTGTTCCAGGATCGCCTGGTGCAGCGCCGCCAGCTCGGGCCCCGGCTCCAGGCCCAGCTCGTCGGCGAGTACGCGGCGCAGCGCCGCGTACTCCGCCAGCGCCTCGGTCTGCCGGCCGGAGCGGTAGAGGGCGCGCAGCTGGGCCGCGCGCAGCCGCTCGCGCAAGGGGTGCCGGGCGGCCAGCTCGCCCAGTTCGGCGACGAGCGCCGCGTGTTCGCCGAGCGCCAGCCGCGCCTCGGCCAGGTCCTCGACGGCGGCGAGCCGGTCCTCCTCGAGGCGGGCGACGGCGGCGCGGGTGAAGTCCTCGTCCGCCGTGTCCGCGTAGGCCGGACCGCGCCAGAGCGCGAGCGCCTCGGTGAGCCCGGCGGCGCGGGCCGCGGGATCGTTCGCGTTACGGGCTCGGGCCACGAGTGCGGCGAAGCGGGCCGCGTCGACCGCATCCGGCGCCGCCGTCAGCCGGTAGCCACCGGGTTCACGGACCACCAGCCCTTTGCCGCCGGGCTCGGCCGCTTCCAGCGTCCGGCGCAGCTGCCAGACGCGGGTCTGCAGGGTGGCCGCCGGGTTGGCGGGCAGCGCCGTGCCCCACAGGTCGTCGACCAGCCGGTCCGCGGAGACCACGGCCCCCTCGTGCAGCAGCAGGTCGGCGAGCAGGGCGCGCACCTTCGCCTCGGCGACCTTCACCGGCTCCCCGCCGTCCGTCCACACCGCCAGTGGACCGAGCACCCCGAATCGCATCTCTCAACCGTACGCAGCCGCTGAGAGATGACCTAGAGATGACCTGGAGAAGACCGAGAGCGGCGCGCGGGAGAGTCGGTCCCGTACCGGGGAACTCCCGCCGCCCGAAGGAGACTCAGATGTCCGCCACCGCACCCGCCGCAGGCCCGCGCGAATGGGCCGGGCTCGCCGTGCTGGCGCTGCCCACCCTCCTGCTCGCTCTCGACGTGTCCGTGCTGCACCTCGCGGTGCCGCACCTCACTGCCGAACTGCAGCCGGGCGGCACCCAGTTGCTGTGGATCGTCGACATCTACGGATTCATGATCGCCGGCTTTCTGGTGACCATGGGCACGCTGGGCGACCGCATCGGGCGTCGGCGGCTGCTGCTCACCGGCGCGACCGCGTTCGGGGCGGCGTCGGTCGCGGCGGCGTACGCGCCCAGCGCCGAACTGCTCATCGCCGCCCGGCTGCTGCTCGGGATCGCCGGTGCCACGCTGATGCCCTCGACGCTGTCGCTGATCAGCAACATGTTCCGGGACGCCCGGCAGCGCGGCTTCGCCATCGCGGTGTGGGCCGCGATGTTCTCGGTCGGCGTGGCGGTCGGGCCGATCGTCGGGGGTGTGCTGCTGGAGCGCTTCTGGTGGGGCTCGGTGTTCCTGCTCGGGGTGCCGGTCATGGCGCTGCTGCTGGTGGCGGGCCCGCTGCTGCTGCCCGAGTCGCGGGATCCGCGCCCCGGCCGCATCGACCTGCCGAGCGTGGTGCTCTCGCTGCTGGCCATGCTGCCCGTGACGTATGCGATCAAGGAGCTGGCGCACGGGGTCGACACGGGGGCGCTGCTGGCGCTGGCCGCCGGGGTGGCCGCGGGCATCTGGTTCGTACGCCGGCAGCGGCAGCTCGCCGATCCGCTGATCGACGTCCGGCTCTTCGCCGACCGGACCTTCACCAGCGCGCTGGTGATCCTGCTGGTCGGCACGCTGACCGTGGGCGGGGTCTACCTCTTCGTCGCCCAGTATCTGCAGCTGGTCGCGGGCAAGTCGGCCTTGGAGTCCGGGCTTTGGCTGCTGCCGTCGGCAGTGGCGCTGATCGCTTCGTCGATGGCATCGCCGCTGCTGGCCCGCCGGTTCCGGCCGGGACGCCTGATCGGCTCGTCGCTGCTCGTCTCCGCGCTCGGCTACCTGCTGCTCACCCAGGTCGGCGCCGACTCGGGTGTCGGGATGCTGGTGGCGGCGTCCGTCTTGCTGGAGGTCGGCTTCGGGCCGGTGATCGCGCTCGGGACCGATCTGGTCGTCGGGTCGGCGCCGGCGGAGAAGTCCGGGTCGGCCTCGGCGATCTCCGAGACCGGTACGGAGCTCGGGGTGGCGCTGGGGGTTGCGGTGCTGGGCAGCGTGGGGGCGGTGGTCTATCGCGGGCAGGTGGGCGACGCGCTGCCGGCCGAGGCGGGCGAGACGCTGGCGGGGGCGACGGCGTACGCGCAGGAGCTGCCGGTGGGGGCTGGTCGGGAGGCGCTGAGGGTCGCGC
>NZ_JAAKZV010000423.1 GCF_011044975.1 Streptomyces coryli
GCGTAACTGGAAGTCCGCCCCCACCCCCCGTCCGGACAAGATGCGCGAATGGTGGCGCGAGCACCCGCTCGCCTCGGTGATCCTGCCCACCGGTAAGAGCTTTGATGTCGTAGATGTCCCGGAAACCGCCGGTTGTCTGGCGCTCGCCCGCCTGGAGCGCTCCGACGTCCCGCTCGGCCCGGTCGCGGCCACCCCGCAGCGCCGGATGCTCTTCTTCGTCCTCCCGGGCGCGACCGCGAAGCTGGCCGACCTCGTCCGCAAGCAGGGTTACGTGCCGTCCGCCCTCGACCTGCAGGTGCACGGCGAGGGCGGCTTCATCCCGGCCCCGCCGACCCGGCTCGGCGGCCTGGGCAGCGTGCAGTGGGCCCGTCGGCCCACGGTTGCGAACTCCTGGCTGCCCGACCTGGAGGCGGTCATCTCCCCGCTGGCGTACGCGTGCGGGCGCGAGCGGCGGATGCGCTGACCCCGTAATCCCGGATGTCCGCCGCTTAGGCTGGCGGCATGCGGGATCTGAACGAACCGGCCCCCGACGCCGCCGCGGTGCGGATCGAGGGGCTGTGGAAGCGTTTCGGCGAGCAGGTCGCGGTGGGCGGCATCGACCTCGAGCTGCCCGCCGGTCGCTTCATCGGTCTGGTCGGACCCAACGGCGCGGGCAAGACCACGACCCTGTCCATGGTCACCGGGCTGCTCAGGCCCGACGACGGCCGGGTGGAGATCGGCGGCGCGGACGTATGGCGGGACCCGGTCGCGGTGAAGCCGCGGATCGGGGTGCTGCCCGAGGGACTGCGCCTCTTCGAGCGGCTCACCGGCCGCGAACTCCTCGGCTACACCGGCCGGCTGCGCGGCCTTCCGGGCGACGAGGTGGACCAGCGGGCCGGCCAGCTCCTGGACGTACTCGACCTCTCCGGGGCCCAGCACAAGCTGGTCATCGACTACTCGACCGGCATGCGCAAGAAGATCGGCCTGGCCGCGGCGCTGCTGCACAATCCCGAAGTCCTCTTCCTGGACGAGCCGTTCGAGGGCGTCGACCCGGTCTCGGCGCAGACCATCCGCGGCGTCCTGGAGCGCTACACCGCCTCCGGCGCCACCGTCGTCTTCTCCAGCCATGTGATGGAGCTGGTGGAGTCGCTGTGCGACTGGGTCGCGGTGATGGCGGCGGGGCGGATCCGGGCGCACGGCCCGCTGGCCGAGGTGCGCGGCGAGGCGGCGAGCCTGCAGGCCGCGTTCCTGGAGCTGGTCGGGGCGGGCGAGCGGAATCCGGCCGCGCATCTCGACTGGCTGGGCGGACCGGCTCGATGACCGCTGCCGCCGCCCTGCGCCGACCGCCGCCCCCGCGCCGCCTTCATCATCTCGGCCGTGCTCGCGCTGCTCCTCGCCGCGCTGCAGCTGTTCGGCCTGGTCCTGCTCCGCGGCTACGACCATGTCGGCGCGCTCGCGGTGCTGCTGGCCGCGGTGCTGGCGCTGGGCTGGGCGTTCTTCCCGCTGTTCTTCCCGGGCGGCGACGAGACCCTGGACCCGACGCGGCTGGCGATGCTGCCGCTGCGCCCGCGCCCGCTGGTGGTGGCGCTGCTGGCGGCCTCACTCGTCGGTACGGGCCCGCTCTTCACCCTCACCCTGGCCGCGGGTTCGGTGATCGCGGCCGGTACCGGCCCGGCCGCGGCCGTCGTCGCCGTCCCGGCCGCCGTGCTGCTGGTACTGACCTGCGTGGCCCTCGCCCGCGCCGTGGCCACCGCCAACATCCGCCTGCTCACCAGCCGTAAAGGCCGCGACCTGGCGCTGCTCAGCGGCCTGGTGGTGGCGATCGGCGTCCAGCTGGTGAACCTCGGCGCCCGCCGGCTGGCCGGCGACGGCCGCGGCCTCGCCGACCTGGAGCCGGCCGCCGACGTGCTCCGCTGGATCCCGCCCGCCTCGGCGGTCGACGCGGTACGGGCCGCGGCCGCCGGTGACGCGCTGCGGGCGGCGGTGGGGCTGGGGCTGTCGGCGGCCGCGCTGGCGGGGCTGCTGTGGTGGTGGCAGCGCACGCTGACCCGGCTGATGACCTCGCCGGACGCCTCGACGGTGCAGTCGGCGGAGCGCCGGCGCCGGAACCGTAACCGCGGGCACGGCCTGCTCCCGGCGGGCCGGGTGGGCACGGTCGCGCAGCGCTCGCTGCGCTACGCGTGGCGGGAGCCGAAGACGAAGGCGGCCTGGGCGTCGTCGATCGGCATCGGCCTGCTCATCCCGGTGATCGTGCTCGCGCAGGGCGGCGGCAGCGTCTATCTGGCGTGTGCGGCGGCGGGGATGCTCGGCTTCCAGATGTACAACCAGTTCGGCCAGGACTCGTCGGCCTTCTGGATGGTGGCGGCCACCATCTCCGACCGCGCCGACGCGCACCGCGAACTGCGCGGCCGCACGCTGGCGGTGGCGCTGGTGGCGGTGCCGTACGTGATCGTGGCGGCGCTCTTCTCGGCCGCCCTGTTCGCCGGCTGGAGCGAGCTGCCGCAGGCGCTGGGCATCTCCCTCGCCCTGCTCGGCGCCCTGATCGCGACCGGCGCGGTGACGTCGGTGCGCTTCCCGTACTCGATCCCGCAGGACAGCGGCTTCAAGAACGTGGCGCCCGGGCAGTCAGGACTCGCCTGGATCAGCCTGCTGGTGGGCCTGATCGTCGGCGCGGTGCTCTGCGCCCCGGCGCTGGCGGCGCTGATCTGGCTGCAGCTCGCCGACGGCGGCGCGGCATGGCGCTGGCTGCTGCTGCCGCTCGGCGCGGTGTACGGCGCGGCGGTGGCGGAGGCCGGGCTGCGGGTGGCGGCGCCGCTTCTGGTGCGGCGGCTGCCGGAGGTGCTCACGGCGGTGAGCAAGGGGTGACGAGGCCGCGCCCGGGACGGGGCGCGGCCGCGACACGTTCGGGGGCGAGCCTGCTCAGTAGCCCCAGGTGCCGTCGCCGCCGCCCCAGCGGTGGTGCTCGCAGTACGGCACGTAGTCGACGTTCTTCACGTAACGGGCCGCGATGAAGCCGTGCCGGCTCGGGTCGTCGTGCTTCCTGACCTTGAACCAGATGCCGTTGCCCGCGACATCCTGGCCGGCGACCTTGCACACGATGTTGGCGATGTGGCTGCGCCCGTAGCGCCCGATCTTCTCCGAGTTCAGGCTCGGCCTGGCCCGCACGGCAATGCCGTTGTAGCCGGTCACCACGCCCCGGGCCTCATCACTCCAGGTCTTCATGCCCTCCGGCGCGGCGGCGGGCGCGGCCATGACGGGCGTGGCGGCGAGGGCGCCGAACGCGATCGCGCCGGCGGCCACGGCTGCCGTCGTCCTTGTTCTCTTCAGCACTGCTTGCCCCTTGACAGTCGTATCCGACGGCGAGGCACGTCACCTCGTCCGTTTCGTATGACTATCTTCCTTAATGACCGGATAGGTACTGCCTGCCGAAGCGATAGTTCCCTCGATCGGCACAGCGGATGTCATGCGTCCGGCGGCAGGGGCGGCTCGTGACGGGTGGTCCGCGACGGGCCGGGCAGCGCCCTTCGGCATGGGCGAATGGGTGATCGGATGGGTGATCGGCCGGGACCGCCCGCGCCGTCCACCGACCGTCGCGCGGCGGCTCACCGCTGAAGAGTTCGTTCCTCGGTCACGTCGTGTTGTCAGTGGCTCGTTGCACACTGGCTGGGTAGGCCTTGGTGTGGAGGGAGGGGTCGGCGATGCATGGGGTGTGGGAAGAGCAGGCTGTCTCGCATGTGTCGGGGATCTGTTTCAAGACCGGGCCGCCGCGGCGGACCGGGGTTGAGCTGGAGTGGCTGGTCAGGGATCGCGGGGAGCCGGGGGCGGTGGTCGCGCCCGAGCGGCTGGCGCGGGCGCTGGAGCCGCTCGGGGG
>NZ_JAAKZV010000424.1 GCF_011044975.1 Streptomyces coryli
GCCCCTGAGCCCCCTGAGCCCCCTCATCCGCCGGCGCCCAATGCCGCAGCGCCCCCGCCTCGACCTCGATCTGCGCGCTCAGCGCCTCCAGGTCGTCACCCGCCGAATGCCGCCGCCGGTCCTGCGCCGCGAAGCGCAGCGAGTCCGCGGAGTTACGGATCCGCTGGGCCCGCCGCCGCGCCTCCGGCAGCCGGTCCGCGATCCGGCCCTTGTCCGGCTCCCGCTCCAGCTGGCGCAGCTCGCCGTCCAGCTGGCGGCCGAAGTCGTGCAGGCGGTTGAGAAGGTCCAGGGACTCGCGCAGGCCGGGATCACCCGGCACCGCCGCCTCCAGCTCGCGCCGCGTGGAGTCGATGGACTCGCGCAGCCCCAGGCGCAGCGCCGCGATCTCGCCGACCGGCCCTGGCTGCACCGCGCGCCGGGCCCGCAGCGACGTCTCCTCCACGGTGCGCCGGGTGTCCGCGACCGTACGCTCGACGCCCCGCTTGACCGCCCGTCCCGCCCGCACGGCGACGATCACCGCGAGGACCACGAACAGCGCCAGCAGCGCCGCGGCCACCGCCACTCCGACCTCCATGAGGACTCCTCTCGCTCCGTCACACCCAGCGTAAAGGGAAAGCAATGGCCCAGGGCCATGCGCGACCCTGGACCATCCCCCAGAACGACCCCGACCTGGGGATGACCCAGACCTGAGGAGGACCCCGAGGGTGACCGCGTCACCCCCGAGGGCCAGCCGGCCTCAGACGACGATGTTGACCAGCTTCGGCGCCCGCACGATCACCTTGCGGATCTGCTGGTCGCCGATCGCCTTGACGATCGCCGGGTCGGCCAGCGCGGCCTCGTGCAGCTCCTCGTCCGAGATCGACGGCGGCACCTCCAGCCGCGCCTTGACCTTGCCCTTCAGCTGTACGACGCAGGTCACCGTCTCGTCGACCACATAGCGCGGGTCGGCCTCCGGCAGCCGCTCCCACACCACCGACGACTCGTGGCCCAGCTTGTGCCACAGCTCCTCGGCGATGTGCGGGGCCAGCGGCGCGATCAGCTTGACCGTGTCCTCGGCGACCGAGCGCGGGACCGAGGGCTGCTTGGTCAGGTGGTTGTTCAGCTCGGTGATCTTGGCGATGGCGGTGTTGAAGCGCAGGCCGTCCATATCCGAGCCGGCGCCGTCGATCGCCTTGTGCAGGGCGCGCAGGGTGGGCTCGTCCGGCTCCTCGTCCGTTACGGTCACCGCGCCCGTGGCCTCGTCGACGACGTTGCGCCACAGACGCTGCAGCAGTCGGAATTGGCCGACCACCGCCCGGTCGTCCCATGGCCGGGACACGTCCAGCGGGCCCATCGCCATCTCGTACAGCCGCAGCGTGTCCGCGCCGTACTCCTCGAAGATCTCGTCCGGCGTGACGGCGTTCTTCAGCGACTTGCCGATCTTGCCCAGCTCGCGCGAGACCTTGACGCCCTCGTAGTACCAGCCGTCCTCGCGCTCCTCGACCTCGGCGGCCGGGACCGGGAAGCCGCGGTCGTCGCGGTAGACGTAGGCCTGGATCATGCCCTGGTTGAACAGCTTGTGGAACGGCTCGGGCGACGAGATGTGCCCCAGGTCGTACAGCGCCTTCGACCACATGCGGGCGTACAGCAGGTGCAGCACCGCGTGCTCCTGGCCGCCGACGTACAGGTCGACCCCGCCGTGCGGCTTCGCCTCGGTCGGGCCCATCCAGTAGCGCTCCAGCTCCGGCCGGACCAGCTGCTCGTCGTTGTGCGGGTCCAGGTAGCGCAGCTCGTACCAGCAGGAGCCGGCCCAGTTGGGCATGGTGTTGGTCTCGCGCCGGTAGCGCTTCTTGCCCGCGCCGTCGCCCAGGTCCAGCTCGACGTAGACCCAGTCCTCGTTACGGGACAGCGGGGTCTCCGGCTGCGTGTCGGCGTCGTCCGGCTCGAAGGTGCGCGGCGAGTAGTCCTCGACCTCGGGCAGCTCCAGCGGCAGCATCGACTCGGGCAGCGGGTGCGCGACGTCGTTCTCGTCGTAGACGATCGGGAACGGCTCGCCCCAGTAGCGCTGCCGGCTGAACAGCCAGTCGCGCAGCCGGTAGTTGACCGTCGCCTCGCCGTGGCCGTTCGCCACCAGCCAGTCGATGATCTTCGTCTTCGCCTCGTCAACGCCCAGGCCGTCCAGGGAGATGCCCTCTCCCGCGGAGTTAATGGCGGCACCCTCGCCCGTATACGCCTTGCCGTCGAAGCCCTCCGAAGGCTGCACCGTACGGACGATCGGCAGCTCGAAGGCCTCGGCGAAGTCCCAGTCGCGCTGGTCCTGGCCGGGGACGGCCATGATCGCGCCGGTTCCGTAGCCGGTCAGGACGTAGTCGGCGATGAAGACCGGGACCTGCTCGCCGTTGGCCGGGTTCGTCGCGTACGCGCCCGTGAAGACGCCGGTCTTGTCCTTGGCCTCGGCCTGGCGCTCGACGTCCGACTTGGCGGCCGCCTGGGCGCGGTACTTCGCCACCGCCTCGGCCGGGGTGGCGTGGCCGCCGGTCCATACGTCGTGGGTGCCCTCCGGCCAGGCGGCCGGGGTGATCCGCTCGACCAGCTCGTGCTCCGGGGCCAGCACCATGTACGTAGCGCCGAAGACGGTGTCAGGGCGGGTGGTGAAGACCTCGATCGCGCTGGAGCCCACCGGGAATTTGATCTTCGCGCCGTGGCTGCGGCCGATCCAGTTGCGCTGCTGCAGCTTGATCGCCTCGGGCCAGTCCAGGCCGTCCAGGTCGTCGATCAGGCGGTCGGCGAAGGCGGTGATGCGCATCATCCACTGGCGCAGGTTGGCCTTGAAGACCGGGAAGTTGCCGCGCTCGGAACGGCCGTCGGCGGTGACCTCCTCGTTCGCCAGCACGGTGCCCAGGCCCGGGCACCAGTTGACGGGCGAGTCGGAGGCGTAGGCCAGGCGGTAGTCGCTCAGGATGTCGGCGCGCTCCTTCACCGACAGGTCCGCCCAGGGGCGGCCGTCGGGGGTCGGGCGGTCGCCGCTCTCGAACTGGTCGATCAGGGTCTGGATCGGCCGCGCCTTGTCCTGCTCCGGGTCGTACCAGGAGTTGAAGATCTGCAGGAAGATCCACTGGGTCCACTTGTAGTAATCCGGGTCGATCGTCGCGAACGACCGCTTCTTGTCGTGGCCCAGACCCAGCCGGCGCAGCTGGACCTTCATGGTCTTGATGTTGGCTTCGGTGGTGATACGGGGATGCGTGCCGGTCTGCACCGCGAACTGCTCGGCGGGCAGCCCGAAGGCGTCGAAGCCCAGGGTGTGCAGGACGTTCTTCCCGGTCATCCGCTGGTGGCGGGCGAAGACGTCGGTCGCGATGTACCCCAGGGGGTGACCGACGTGCAGGCCCGCGCCCGAGGGGTACGGGAACATGTCCATGATGAACTTGTGCGGCTTGTCAGAACCGGCGATCTCGTCGTCGTCGACCTCGTACGTGCCGGCCTTCTCCCAGACGTCCTGCCAGCGTGCCTCGATGTCGGCGGCCAGGGCGGCCGTGTAGCGGTGCGGGTTGGCTGCCGCCTCGGCGTTGGGGGCGGGCGTGTTCTCGCTCATCGTCGTCAAAGCTCCATCGGGGATCGTCTTACGCCTTGCTGCGGACAGTGCGGGCCTGCAGGAACGAAAAAACCCCTCGCACAGGAGGGGTCGCCGCGCTGAGTGTTCCCTGGTTTCAGCGCGGCCCGCTAAGCAGAAGGCGTACGGCACGCATGCGGTCAGGGTAGCGCATGCGGGGGGCCGGGGCCGACCGGCTTCTGGGTCGCCGGAGCGCTGCGGGGCGGGGGCGCCGGGGAGCGCTTCAGGGC
>NZ_JAAKZV010000425.1 GCF_011044975.1 Streptomyces coryli
GGGCTTGAGGGTGGCTTGGGCTTGAGGGTGGCTGTGGACTGATCGGTGCGGGGGAGTTGGCATCGGATGGTGACGGCCGCGCTGCCGTGTTCCGTTGGTCTCGGTGCCTTTGGGTTGGCTGGCTACGGGAGGAGTGGGGCGGCGGGGGGCTTCGGTCTGCCGGGTGCGAGCCGGGTGCGAGCCGGGTGCGGGCTGGGTGTGGGAAGAGCCGTGCTTTGCCGGGCGGGGAATCGTCTTGCCGGGAGGAGCTTCGCCGGGTGGGGGCTTTCTCCCCGCCTCGCACCCAACCCGCGCCCGGCAGGCCAACGAGACCAGCCGCCCCCACTCCTCCCGTAGCCAGCCATCCCACTGGCACCGAGCCGAACAGGACCCGGCAGCGCGGCCGTCACCATCCGATGCCAACTGGTCCGCCGTTCAGCCCGCGACTAAGCGCCGAGTAAGCGACTGGCCGGTCCGCACCCCCTGGGCGAGAGAGAAACGAAACACCGATCGTTGGCAGCGTTCCTGCTGTCGGGGCAAGCCCGGCGGAAACGAAAGGCAGGAACAGCCATGTACCGGAAGAAGATCGCAGCTGTCGCCGCATCCGTAGTCGTCCTCGCGGGCCTGGGCGCCGGCGCCGCCCACGCGACCGAGCCGGCCAGCGGCAGCGACAGCGGCAAGGCGCACAAGGCGCACAAGGCGGTCGAGCGAGCCGGTGAGCACGCCGAGCACGCGGAGCACGCCAAGGGCACCACGATCACCGTCAAGAAGTCCGCCGACGGCCGCACCGTCACCGTCACCAAGAAGGGCGAGGACACCGGCTCCGCAGCCATCACCAAGAAGGCCGAGCGTGGCGCCCACAGCGCCCCCGCACACGTCATCGGCAAGACCCACTGAGCCCGTACGGGGACAGCCCACGGGCGGCCCGGGCTCAAGCCCGGCCGCCCGCGCGGCAGCCGCTACTTAAGCAGCGCCAGAACGTCCTCCGCGCTCCCCGTCTCCCCCAACCGCGGAAAGATCCGCTCCACGCTATTGGCATGCGCCTCCGCATCCATGTCCGTCATCGCGTCCGTAGCCAAAGTGACGTGATACCCGTGCTCATGCGCCTGACGGGCCGTCGACTCGACGCCGATGCTCGTCGCGATGCCGGTCAGCACGATCTGCGTAACACCGCGGCGCCGGAGCTGGAGGTCCAGGTCCGTCCCGTAAAAGGCGGACCAATTGCGCTTGGTGACATGGATGTCCCGCGGACCGGTGGCCAGTTCCGCGGACAGCACGTCCCAGCCCTCGGGCAGCTCGCGCCCGGCCATGGACCCGTCGTCCGTACGACCCGGCAGGGCGTCGGCCCCGTCCCGCGCGAAGGTGACGTTGACCAGCACGACCGGCAGGTCGCGGGTGCGGAAGGCGTCGGCAAGCCGGACGTTGCGAGCCAGGACGTCCGATGTCGGGTACGGGGCCCCGGGCGCCGCGAGGATGCCGTTCTGGAGGTCGATGACGACCAGGGCGGTCTTCGGGTCGAGGGTGGTGACGGCCATGGTGGTGCTTCTTTCTGATTTCTGACGGGTGGTGCACTTACGGGGTCGGGCGATGCGGCCGACGCGTCGCGGGCTTCCTCACGGCTGCGCCACTTCTTCCAGCAGCGCCATGGCCTCGACGATGGTCTGCAGTTGCTGTGCCGTGCACTGTTCCTGCAGCGCCCGCGCCAGCAGCGCCTGCCGGGCCCGCCGGTCGCCGTGCCGCTGAGTGCGGCCCTGCTCGGTGAGGCTGATCACCTGTCGGCGGCCGTCCTCGGGGTCGGGGCGGCGGACGACGTAGCCGGCCTCCAGCAGCGCCGTGACGATCTTCGCCATGGACTGCGGGCGCATGCCCTCGGCGGCGGCGAGCTCGCTGGCCGAGGACGGCCCGAGCTTGTCGAGCCGCACCAGCGCCGACGCCTGCGACGGGGACATGCCCCCCTCCCCGGGCATCTCCCGCAGCGTCCGGCGCAGCCGGCTGAGCACCACCCAGGTGGCGGTGGCGGCGCGGAGCGCGGGCTCGGAGACGGGGAGGTCGTCGCTGTTGTCGGTCACGATCTCCACGGTAAAACCTTCAGCCCAGACTGTCCAGTTTCAGCTGAACAGTTCCACCTGTGCAGCTCAGGCTGCCTGGCAGCCCATGCTGCCTGTCCGGGCCGTATGGCAGGATCACCGCCCAGGGCGCGCAGCACCACAGCAAATCTCCAGGGGTAGAAGCACATGAGTGAAGCCAAGGTCGCCCTCGTCACCGGTTCCTCGTCCGGCATCGGCGCCGCCGTAGCCCGCCGGCTGGCCGCAGCCGGGATGAAGGTCGTCGTGAACTCCGGCCGGTCCGTCGAGGCCGGCCGCGCGGTGGCCGCCGAGCTGCCGGACGCCGTTTACGTACAGGCCGACGTCTCCGACCAGGCCGCCGCGCAGCGCCTGGTAGACGAGACGATCAGCACGTACGGCCGGCTCGACATCCTGGTCAACTGCGCCGGCACGACCGAGTTCATCGCGCACGACGACCTCGAGGCCGCGAGCCCGGAGGTGTGGCGGCGGCTGTACGACGTCAACGTCATCGGCGTCTGGCAGCTGATCACCGCCGCCGCCCCGCACCTGCGCAAGGCCGAGGGCGGCGGCGCGATCGTCACCATCTCCTCGCAGGCGGGCGTCCGCCCGAACGGCAGCTCCATCCCGTACGCGGTGAGCAAGGCCGCGGTCAATCACATGACCCAGCTCCTCGCCAAGACCCTCGGCCCGGAGATCCGCGTCAACGCGGTCGCGCCGGGCTACACCGACACCCCCTGGTTCGACGGCGTCGAGGGCACCGACGCGATGAAGGAGACGATCGCCCGCCGGGTCCCGCTGGGCCGCATCGGACAGCCCGAGGACATCGCCGGCGCCGTCTTCGACATCGCCAACTCCGCCTACATCACCGGCGAGATCCTGCTCGTGGACGGCGGCGGCCACCTGGTGTGACGCGGCTCCCCACGCCGGCCATCGACGGCTAGCCCCCGTTCTGCCCGGGGTTCACGAACCCCGTTTCGTACGCGACGATCACCGCCTGGGTGCGGTCGCGGGCGCCGAGTTTGGCGAGGAGGGCGGCGACGTGGGTTTTTACGGTGGCCTGGCCGACGCCGAGGTGGACGGCGATCTCGGCGTTGGCGAGGCCGGCGGCCATCAGGCGGAGCACCTCGGCCTCGCGGTCGGTGAGCTTGGCCCGCAGGCCGTCCGCGTGTCGTTCCCGGGCGTGCTGCCCGGCCAGCGCGCGGATGGAGGCGGGGAACAGCAGCGCGTCGGCGCGGGCGACGAGGCGCACGGCGTCGACGAGGTCGTCCGCGCCGGCCCGCTTGAGCAGGAAGCCGGCGGCGCCGGCGCGGAGGGCGTCGTAGACGTAGGAGTCGTTCTCGAAGGTGGTGACGACGACGATGCGGGGCGGCCGCGCCATGCCGGCGAGGATCTGCTCGGTGGCGCGGATGCCGTCGACGTCGGGCATGCGGACGTCCATGAGGACGATGTCGGGGGCCAGTTGGCGGGTGACGGAGATCGCCTCGGCGCCGGTGGCGGCTTCGCCGACGACCTCCATGTCGGGCTCGGCACCGAGGATGGCGCGCAGCGCGGTGCGCACCATCTGCTCGTCGTCGGCGAGGACGATGCGGAGCGGCTCCGCCGGCGCCTCCGCGCTCACAGCGGCAGCCTCGCGCAGAGGCGCCAGCCACCGTCGTACGGACCCGCCTCGACGCTGCCGCCGAGCAGCACGGCGCGCTCGCGGATGCCGGTGAGCCCGCGACC
>NZ_JAAKZV010000426.1 GCF_011044975.1 Streptomyces coryli
GGCGGGCGGGAAGAACTACTCGGCGGAAGCCTCGGCGGCAGGCGCCTCGCCCTCGGCACCCTCGTCGCCCTCGGCGGACTCCTCGGGCTCCTCGGCCTGCGCGGCGACGACGTGCAGCACGGCCTCCTCGCCGTCAATGGCGAGCGTCGTGCCCTGCGGCAGCGTGACGTCCTTGGCGTAGACGGTCGCGCCGGCCTCCAGGCCGTCGATGGAGAGGGAGACGGACTCCGGGATGTGGGTGGCCTCGGCCTCGACCGGCAGCGCGTTGTAGACGTGCTCCAGCAGGTTGCCGCCCGGGGCCAGCTCGCCCTCGATGGAGATCGGGACCTCGACGTTGACCTTCTCGCCGCGCTTCACGGCCAGCAGGTCGGCGTGCTCGAGGATGCCCTGGCGCAGCACGTCGCGCTGCACGTCCTTCGGGATCACCAGCTGGGACTTGCCGTCGATGTCCAGGTTGATCAGGACGTTCGGGGTACGGACGGCCATCAGCAGCTCGTGGTGGTCGACCGAGACGTGGCGCGGGTCCTCGCCGTGGCCGTAAACGACGGCGGGGATCTTGTCGGCGCGACGCAGGCGGCGGGCGGCGCCCTTGCCGAACTCGGTGCGGGTCTCGGCCTTGATCTTGACCTCAGCCATGGGGCACTCCTCGTAAATCTCTAGGAAAATCGGCCGTCACCCGGCACACGACTTCCTGCTTACGAGGAGCGCGTCGATAACGGAGCGGCGCATAAAAATGCGGCCTCCCTCGCCGAGCAACCCTGTGAGTCTACCCGGCCGGGAGGCCGCATCAGAAATCGATCTTTACGCTTCCTCTTCGAAGAGGCTGGTCACCGACCCGTCCTCGAAGACCTCGCGCACCGCCCGCGCGATCGTCGGCGCCATCGACAGCACCGTGATCTTGTCGAGCTCCAGCTCATTCGGGGTGGGCAGGGTGTTCGTAAAGACGAACTCGCTGACCTTGGAATTCTTCAGCCGGTCCGCGGCCGGACCGGAGAGCACGCCGTGCGTAGCGGTGACGATCACGTCCTCCGCACCATGCGCGAAGAGGGCGTCCGCCGCGGCGCAGATCGTGCCACCGGTGTCGATCATGTCGTCGACCAGCACGCAGACCCGGCCCTCGACGTCACCGACGACCTCGTGCACGGTGACCTGGTTCGCCACGTCCTTGTCGCGCCGCTTGTGCACGATGGCCAGCGGAGCGCCGAGGCGGTCGCACCAGCGGTCGGCGACCCGGACCCGGCCGGCGTCGGGGGAGACGACCGTGAGCTTGTCCCGGTCGACCTTGGTGCCCACGTAGTCCGCCAGGATCGGCAGGGCGAAGAGGTGGTCCACCGGGCCGTCGAAGAAGCCGACGATCTGGTCGGTGTGCAGATCGACCGTGACGATGCGGTCGGCGCCCGCGGTCTTCATCAAGTCGGCGATCAGCTTCGCTGAGATCGGTTCACGTCCGCGGTGCTTCTTGTCCTGCCGCGCGTAACCGTAGAACGGCACGATGACCGTGATGGAGCGGGCCGAGGCCCGCTTCAGCGCATCGATCATGATCAGCTGTTCCATGATCCACTTATTGATCGGAGCCGTGTGGCTCTGAATCAGAAAGCAGTCGGCGCCGCGAGCGGACTCCTGGTAACGGACGTAGATCTCACCGTTGGCGAAGTCGAAGGCCTTGGTCGGGACGAGGCCGACACCGAGCTGGTGAGCGACCTCCTCGGCGAGCGTGGGGTGGGCGCGGCCGGAAAAGAGCATCAGCTTCTTCTCACCGGTCGTCTTGATCCCGGTCACAGCACGTTCTCCTCAGGTGTCAGCGGCTCGTCTTAATCAGCACAGCGACGCCGCTTGGTCTGTGCTTCACCACGGTACGCCCCATTGGGCGCCCACGTTTCTCCGGTCAGCCTTCCTGACCTTGGTCTTCGGCGGCCTTGGCGGCGGCTTCCGCGGCGGCACTTCCCGGCCGCTTACGGGCCACCCAGCCCTCGATATTCCGCTGCTGCCCACGGGCGACGGCCAGCGAACCGGGCGGCACATCCTTGGTGATGACCGATCCCGCGGCGGTGTAGGCGCCGTCCCCGACCGTGACAGGCGCCACAAACATATTGTCCGAGCCGGTCCTGCAGTGCGACCCGATCGTGGTGTGGTGCTTGGCGAGGCCGTCGTAGTTCACGAAGACGGAGGCGGCGCCGATGTTGGAGTACTCGCCGATGGTGGCGTCGCCGACGTACGACAGATGCGGCACCTTCGTGCCCTCGCCGATCTCGGCGTTCTTCATCTCCACGTACGTGCCGGCCTTGGCCTTCGGGCCGAGGCGAGTGCCCGGGCGTAGGTAGGCGTACGGGCCGACGTTCGCCTCCGCGCCGATGGTGGCGGAGTTCGCGACGGTGTTGATCACGTGGGCACCCTCGCCCACGCGGGTGTCGGTGAGGGTGCAGCCCGGGCCGACCTCGGCGCCGGCGGCGACGTGGCTGGCGCCGAGCAGCTGGGTGTTCGGCTGCAGGAGCGCGTCCGGCTCGAAGCTGACGGTGGCGTCCACCCAGGTCGAACCCGGGTCGACGACGGTGACGCCGGCCATCATGGCGGCGTGCAGCAGCCGGTCGTTCAGCATCCGGCGGGCCTCGGCGAGCTGCACCCGGTTGTTGATGCCCGCGATCTCGTGGTGGTCGGCGGCCACGGAGGCGCCCACCCGGTGGCCGGCCGCGCGCAGGATGCCGAGCACGTCGGTGAGGTACTCCTCGCCCTGGCTGTTGTCCGTACGCACCTGGGAGAGCGCCTCGGCGAGCAGCTTGCCGTCGAAGGCGAAGACGCCGGAGTTGATCTCCCGGATGGCGCGCTGGGTGTCGGAGGCGTCCTTGTGCTCGACGATGCCGCTGACCGCGCCGGTGGCCTCGTCGCGGATGATCCGCCCGTAGCCGGTGGCGTCCGGGACCTCGGCGGTCAGGACGGTGACGGCGTTGCCGTCGGCGGCGTGCGTGGCTGCCAGGGCCTGCAGGGTCTCGCCGGTCAGCAGCGGGGTGTCGCCGCAGACGACGAGGACGGTGCCGTCGGCCGGCGTCCCGGTCTGCTCGGCCAGCTGCTCCAGGGCTACGCGGACGGCGTGCCCGGTGCCGTTCTGCTCGGCCTGCACCGCGGTACGGGCGCCGGGTGCGGCGTCGGCGAGATGCGCGGCGACCTGCTCGCGGGCGTGGCCGACGACCACGACGAGCTCGGCGGGGTCGAGGGACTCGGCGGCGGTCACGACATGACCGACCAGGCTGCGGCCGCAGATGCTGTGCAGGACCTTGGGCGTCTTCGACTTCATGCGGGTGCCTTCGCCCGCTGCGAGAACGACGACGGCTGCGGGGCGATTGGCGCTCACGAGGTGGCCCTTCGGCTTCGGAGGGGGTGGAACATATTGGAGGATACCGAGGCCCTTCCCGGCCGGAGACGGCGGCGGGCCCCGGCGTGCGTGCCAGGGCCCGGTCCGTGCGGCTCCCGGGGAAGGAATCGAACCCTCATTCAACGGACCAAAACCGTTTGTCCTGCCTTTAGACGACCCGGGAAGGTCTGCCGCATTTTGCCCTTTTCGCTTCGCGCGCGGGCGAGCGGCAGCCACCACTATGCCGTACGACCTGCCCTTCATGCGATGGCCGCAGGTCGTCCGAAGGCTGTACGACCCACCAAAAAACCCCTGGCGTTCGCCCGTAGGCTGGGGTCTATGACCACGACGGGGGAAGCCGGGCCCGCCGCCGGGGGCGCCGCCGGGGGGCGGGCGCACTCGGGGGT
>NZ_JAAKZV010000427.1 GCF_011044975.1 Streptomyces coryli
GGGCCGGGGCAGGTGGAGGTGGACGGGGAGGTCATCACCGCGCGGCGCGGAGTGGTGATCGCGACGGGTTCTCAGCCCGCGGTGCCACCGGTGTCGAACATCAGGCGGGTGCCGTACTGGACGAACCGCCAGGCCATCTCGGCCAAGGAGCCGCCCGCCTCGCTGTTCGTGCTCGGCGGCGGGGCGGTCGGCGTCGAACTGGCCCAGGCCTTCGCCCGGTTCGGCACCAAGGTGACGCTCATCGAGGCGCAGGACCGGCTGCTGCCGCTCGACGAGCCGGAGTCGGGCGAGGTGGTCGCGGAGGCGCTGAAGGCGGATGGCGTCGAGGTGCTCGTCGGCACGAAGGCCGTGGACGTGGACTATGACGAGTCGGAGGGCTTCACGCTCGCGGTGGAGGGGCGGGGCGGCGACCTCACTGCCGAGCGACTCCTCGTCGCCACCGGCCGCCGGGTCGACCTCGCCGCCCTGGGCGTGGACGCCGTCGGCCTCGACGCCTCGGCGAAGTCCCTCGACACCGACGGGCAGCAGCAGGCCGCGCCCGGCCTGTGGGCGGTCGGAGACGTGACCGGGAAGGGGGCGTTCACGCATGTGTCGATGTATCAGGCGGAGATCGCCGCCCGCGCGATCCTCGGTGACCCCGGGCCCGACGCCGACTACCGGGCCGTCCCGCGGGTCACCTTCACCGACCCGGAGGTGGGTGCGGTGGGTATGACGGAGAGTGCCGCCCGGGAAGCCGGGATCAACGTCCGTACCGGCACCGCCCAGGTCCCGTCCTCGGCTCGTGGATGGATTCACAAGGCGGGCAATGAGGGCTTCATCAAGCTCGTCGTCGACGCGGACCGGGGCGTGCTGGTCGGCGCGACCTCGGCCGGGCCCGCCGGGGGAGAGGTGCTCTACGGCCTGGCCGTCGCCGTGCAGGCGGAGGTGCCGGTGGAGCGGCTGCGGCACATGATCTACGCGTATCCGACCTTCCACCGGGGCGTGGAGGACGCGCTCACGGATCTCGGCTGAGGTCGGCCGCCCAGTCGAGCAGCCGGCGCAGGTGGGGGTCGGCGGCGGACGCCACGATGCGCGGGGTGCCGACGGCGACCTCGCCGCCGGTGCCGTCGATGGCGATGAGGGTGCCTTCGGGGAGGGTGCGGCCGGCGGCCCGGATGCCGGTGGCGTCGACGGTGAGGTCCGCGGCCCCTACGACGGCGGGCTTGCCCATCGAGCGCGCCACGACGGCCGCGTGGCTGGCCGGGCCGCCGCGGGCGGTGAGGACGCCCGCGGCGGCGGCGAGACCGTGCAGGTCGAGCGGGGAAGTCTCGGGGCGTACGAGGATGACCGGACCGTCGGCGGCCAGCCGCGCGGCGCGGTCGGGGGTGGTGGCGAGGATGCCGACGGCGACGCCAGGGGAGGCGGGGAGGCCGCGGGTGAGGATGTCCGCGTTCGCTATCCGGGGTGTTCTTACGGGCTGTCGTTGCTGCCGGGGGATCCGGCGGAGGGCTTCGGCGCGGCTGATCGTGCCCGCGTCGGCGAGGTCGACCGCGAGCCGGACGGCGGCGCTTCCGGTGAAGCGGCCGGGGCGGGCCTGGAGGAGCCACAGTTCGCCGGACTCGTAGGTGAACTCGACGTAGCAGGCGTCGCGGTAGTGATCCTCGAGCCGGTCGAGGGCGGCCAGGAGGCGGGACCAGACGGCGGGTTCGCGGGCGGCGAGTTCGTGGAGGGGGCTGGTCAGCGAGGTCCCCGAGACGACGGCGTCGCCCTGGCGGCGGAAGAGGACGTCGCCGAAGGGGACGTGTTCGCCGGTGCTGGGATCGCGGCTGAAGGCGACGCCGCTGCCGCTGTGTTCGTCGCGGTCGCCGTAGACCATCGCCTGGACGGTCACGGCGGTGCCGAGATCGTCGGGGATGCCGTGCAGCTCGCGGTACGTCTGTGCGCGCGGGGTGTGCCAGGACGCGAACACGGTGGTGATCGCGGGTTCCAGGGCATCGGGTCTGTGGTTGAGGATCGTATTCATCATGCCGGGCATCGAGACGCTGCTGCCGGAGCGGACCGAGACGGCGAGCGGGCGCTGCGCCTCCGCTGCGAGGCGGGCGACTGCCTCTGCCAACTCGGCGTCGAGACCGGCTGGGAGACGCCCGTCGCGGAAGTAGGCGCGGCAGGCCTCCGTGGTGATGACGAAACCCGGGGGCACCGGCAGGCCGAGCCGCCGCATGGCGATGAGGCCGTGCGCCTTGGCCCCGAGGAGCGCCGCCGTTTCCGTGACGTCCGCGGTGAGCGGGTGGATCCAGGTCATCGCGGGATGCCGAGCGTCGTCAGCAGATCTTCGTGCAGCTGGAACCACACGGTGTGATACGCGGCGGTGTTGTCCGCGACGTACTCCAACTCGCCGGCCCGCGCCCGGGCGAGCGCGTCGGCGAGCCGGACCGGGTAGCGCCCGAAGCGGTGCAGGACGGCGGACAGCTCCGCGCAGACGGGCTCGGCGCGCCGGTGTAGGTCGAGGAAGCGGTTCAGCACGCGAGCGTCGTAGGCGGTGTCGGTGTGGTCGTTCAGTGTCGGAGGGCCGTCGGTGGCGCGCAACTGCCAGGCTGTGCAGAGGTCGAGCAGTTCGGGGTTGAGGACGAGGAAGCGCTCGAAGGCCGCGGTCACCGCGGTGCGCCCGCCTGCCGCCTCCAGCTCGGCGGCGATCCGCTCTGCGTCCGCCGCCCGGCCGGACTCCGTGAGGCCCCAGCCGCCGAAGTCGCCCGCGGTGTGGGTGACGAGCCCGGCCACGGCGAGGTCGATCAGCTCCGACTCGGCTTCGGACTCGGGGAGTCCGGTCGCCGCGGCGACGCCGGCGAGGCCGGTGAAGCCGGTGCAGCGGAGGGTGTGGAGCACCAGTAGGTCGGTGGCGGTGGGCTGAGGTGAGACGGGCCGGGTCATCGGGCGGCCCTGTTTCCCGAGGCGCGCTTGGTGGCGCCCGCGGTCGCCGCGGCATGTGCGGCGCCTCGCCCCTGGGCGCGGGCGACGATCGTGCCGCGCTTGATACGGACCGCGGATTCGGTCGCGTCGTCGGGGTCCTTCACGCCCGCGGCCGCGGCCAGCAGGCCCCGGTCGTCGAGCACCAGGCGGAGGCGTGGCAGGTCGCCTGGGGCGAAGACGCGGCGCAGGCAGCGGGCCGTGCCGCCGATCCGCAGCCGTACGAGGCGGCCGATTTCGGCGGGGTCGGATGTCGTGACGGCCACGGTGACCTGGTCGCCGTCGCGGGCGGCGCGGACCGCCTCCTCGGCGGCCTCCAGGCGGCTGGTGCCGAGGACCGCGATCACGCCGTCCGCCTCGAAGTCGACGGGGTGATTGGTGATCAGGTCCTGCAGTGCCTCCGGAGGATTCCAGGTGTCGCGGCGGGTTTCCGCGGGACGGATGTGGTCGAGGTACGGCGGTTTCCAGGCGTCGGCGAGGAGGAGGCCTGCCAGGTGCGTGCAGGCCTGGGCGATGTCGAAGGGGTCACCGAGGCTGTGGGCCGGGTCGACCGATGCGCTGGGGCCGTCGAGCAGCCGCAGGACCAGCTCGGAGCGGCGGACCTGCCGGGCGCTCGGGGCGTACGACTCGAGGGCCAGCGCGAGCAGCAGCGCCTCCAGCCGCGTGAGTTGGCCGAACGCGGTGCGCATCGGCTCGTCGTCGAGCACCCCGGCCAGCGGGCGCGGGTGGTCGAACCAGGTGCGGGCGAAGGCGCCGAGGGCGTCGGCGGGGGAG
>NZ_JAAKZV010000428.1 GCF_011044975.1 Streptomyces coryli
GCCCAGCCCCCGCCACAGTCCCCACCGCACCAGCCGCGCCGATCGCACCGGGGCGGCCCCAACCGAGGAGGTGACCAGCGGTGACGACGGAAGCACACGGATCGCCCATCACCCCCCGACGCACGTACCTCATCGGCAAGTCGAGACCCAACGCCATCGTCGGCCGCAACCGTGAGTCCGGCGAGATCGCGCTGATCATCGCGGGCGCCGCCATCGGCATGATGTGCGGCCTCCTCGTCCCTGTCCTCTCCCTCCGCATCGTCACGCTGCTCGGCTTCCCGCTCCTCGCCCTTGCCGCGGTCTACGTGCCGTACCAAGGGCGCACCTTCTACCGGTGGTTCGAGATCAAACGCACCTACAAGCGCTCCCTCCGCCAGGGCACCACCTACCGCTCCGCCGCCCCCGAGGCCGGCATCCGCCTCGACGGCCACGAAGCCGACGTCGCCCCGCCGCCCGGCATCGGCCGGATCAACTGGATGGCCGCCCCCTTCGGCCCCGACGAGGTCGCCGTGCTGCTGCACGCCGACCGCCGCAGCGTCACCGCCGCGATCGAGATCGAGGGTCCGGGCGTGGGCCTGCGGGACAGCGAGGACCAGGAGGCGCTGGTCGACCGCTTCGGGACGCTGCTCAAGCACGTGGCGAACGGCGACGGTTACGTATCCAGGCTGCAGATGCTCGCCCGTACGCTCCCCGCCGACCCGGACGCGCACGCCAAGGACGTCGCCCAGCGCGGCGACACCCAGGCGCCGCCGTGGATCCAGGACTCGTACGAGCAGCTGCAGTCGATGGTCTCCACCTCCTCCGAGCAGCACCGCGCCTACCTGGTCGCCTGCATGCCGTACACGCGTGAACTCGGCCAGGAGGCGACCGCGGTCGCGAAGTCGGGCCGCGCCGCCCCCGGCGGCCGGCGGACGAAGCTGAGCCGCGACGACGGCCTGGCGATCGTGATGGCGCGCGAGCTCGGCGACATCTGCGCGCGGCTGGCGGAGGCCGATATCCGCGTACGGCAACCGCTCGGCAAGGCGCGGCTGTCGTCCCTGATCCATGCCATGTACGACCCCGACCACGCGATAGACCACATCCAGGCGATGTCCGAGCGCAACGCCTGGCCGGCCGAACTGGACGCCATGGAGCCCACGTACGTGACCGCGAAGACCCGCGAGTCGGCGACCCGCGAGCCCTGGTGCCATGCGACGGCGTGGGTGAAGGAGTGGCCGATGACGCCCGTCGGCGTCAATTTCCTGGCGCCGCTGCTCGTCCACACCCCGGACGTGATCCGCACGGTGGCGGTCTGCATGGACCTGGAGCCCACCGAGCTGGCGATCGAGCGGATGCTGACCGAGAAGACCAACGACGACGCGGAGGCGTCCCGCGCGGCGAAGATGAACCGCGTCGTGGACCCGCGCGACATCGCCCACCACTCCCGCATCGACCAGCGCGGCGACGACCTGGCGTCGGGCGCGGCGGGCGTGAACTTGGTCGGCTACATCACGGTCTCCGCCCGTACGCCCGAGGCGCTGCACCGCGACAAGCGGACGATCCGGGCCTCGGCCGGCAAGTCGTATCTGAAGCTGGAGTGGTGCGATCGCGAGCATCACCGCGCCTTCGTGAACACCCTCCCGTTCGCCACCGGAATCCGGCGGTGATGCGGCGATGCCTTCGAACTCGCGGTATTCGAGCGGCGATATCCTCACGCAGGTCACGGAGGCCTTCACCGGCCTGGTCTTCGGCAAGGTCGAGACGCAGCGGATCCCGGTCCGCACCTCCACGAACCAGGCCCAGGCGGTCTACCTCCCGACGGCCGCACCAGGCCTCGGCGACTCGGGCGTGATCATCGGCCGCGAGGTCTACAGCGGCAAGGGCTATATCTACGACCCCTTCCAGCTCTACGGGCAGCAGCTCCCGGCCCCGCACTGGCTGGTGCTCGGCGAGTCCGGCAACGGCAAGTCGGCGCTGGAAAAGACGTATGTCCTGCGCCAGCTCCGCTTCCGCGACCGCCAGGTGGTCGTGCTGGACGCGCAGGGCGAGGACGGCGTCGGCGAGTGGGCGCTGATCGCGGAGCAGCTCGGCATCACCCCGATCCGCCTCGACCCGATGTCCGCGCTGAACGACGGCATCCGCCTCAACCCCCTCGACCCGGCGATCACCCAGACCGGCCAGCTGGCCCTGCTCCGTACGATCATCGAGGTCGCCACGGGCAACTCCCTGGACGAACGCTCCGGCTTCGCCCTCAAGGTCGCGCACGCCTCGGTGGTCGAGTGGGGCGAGCAGGCGGCCGCCAAGGAGGGCGCGCAGGGACGCCAGCCGGTGCTGACCGACATCGTCGAGCAGCTCCGCCATCCCGAGCCGGCCGCCGCCGAGGCGATGAATGTGGACGTGGAGGACGTACGGGCCTGGGGCCTGGACGTGGCGCTGGTGCTGGACCGGCTGGTGGACGGCGACCTGCGCGGCATGTTCGACGGCCCGACCACGATCGGCATCGATCTGGACTCGCCGCTGATCGTCTTCGACCTCTCGCACATCGACCGCAATTCGATCGCCATGCCGATCCTGATGGCGATCGTCGGCGTCTGGCTGGAGCACACCTGGATCCGCCCGGACCGGATCAAGCGCATCTTCCTGGTGGAAGAGGCCTGGCACATCATCAACTCCCCTTTCGTCGCCCAGCTTTTCCAGCGCCTGCTGAAGTTCGGCCGCCGCCTCGGCCTGTCCTTCGTCGCGGTGGTCCACCACCTCTCCGACGTGGTCGACGGCGCGGCGGCGCGGGAGGCGTCCGCGATCCTGAAGATGGCCTCGACGCGGACGATCTACGCCCAGAAAACGGACGAGGCGAGAGCGACAGGGAAGGTCCTGGGCCTGCCACGCTGGGCCCAGGAGATCATCCCGACCCTGACACCCGGCATCGCGGTCTGGGACGTCAACGGCAATGTGCAGGTGGTCAAGCACCTGATCACGGAGGCTGAACGCCCCTTGGTCTTCACCGACCGCGCGATGACGGAGTCCTCGGCGGACATGGACCAGCGCCTGGAGCTGGAGCCGGCGGACGGCGTGAACGACGAGCTGACGGCGGGCGCATCCTTCACGAAGCGCTCGACGGTGGCGTAACCGATGGCAGGGGCGGGCGCCGACGCGCGGCGCGAACGGGGCATCCCCGATGCCCTGTTGGTGGGCTCGCTGGCCTTCCTGCTGTCGCTTACGGCCCTGGTGTGGACGTCCACGGGCCTGGCGGGCGTCTTCGCCCACGGCTCGTGGCCGAAGGGCGTGACCTTCTCGCGTACGCCGGTGGCGATGCGGGAACTGGTGCAGCAGCCGCATGACCTGGCCGGCGCCTGGCCGGAGACGCCGGCGGGGGCGCTGTCGGGGTGGGGGCTGTTCTGGGGCCTGTTCATCGGCCAGGTGCTGGTGCTGATGACGCTGGCGCTGTTCGTAGCGACGACGGTGACGCGGTGGCGAGCGGTGCGCGCTGCGCGGGCGAAGGGGGCGGCGGTCCCGACGTGGGAGCACGAACGGTCGGACGCGGCTCAGCCCACCGCCGAGTGGGACGCGGCTAGGCCCTCCGCGGAGTCGGGCGCGGCCCAACCCCCCACAACGTCGGGGGAGAGCGCCCCGCAAGGCAGGACGGGCCGGCCCGACGGGACCTCCGGCCGCGCAGGCGACCCCACCCCCCACCC
>NZ_JAAKZV010000429.1 GCF_011044975.1 Streptomyces coryli
CACGTACACCCGCCGAACCCGCGCTGGATCGCCGAGCGGTTCCCCTCGGGGGACACGGCGCAGCTGCGGCGGGTGTACGTGCGCGCCGAGCACCGGCGCCGGGGGCTCGCGCGACGGCTGGTCGCGGAGCTGCTGGACTTCGCCGCGGGCGCGGGCGGCTATCGCGCGGTCTATCTGCACACCGATCCGGCGGTGCCCGGTGCCGAGGCCTTCTGGCGCTCGCTCGGCAAGGTGGTGTGCGACGAGGGCGAGGAGGCGGAGCCCGTGCGGGTGGTGCATTTCGAGGTGCCGATGCGGCCGTAGCCGCCCAGATCTCTTCGCCCCCGCCCAGCCCCTCACCCCGAACGAGGATCATGCACTCCCTCCGCCGCCGCCCGCTCATCGCCGGCCTCCTCATAGCCCCGCTCCTGACCAGCTGTTTCGCCGGCGGTCAGGAAGCGTCGTCCAGCGGGGACGGCGGCGGCCGGCTCAAGGTCGCGCTCGCCTTCCCGCCCGCCGAGAATTTCTCCCCGTACGGCGCCGACGCCACGCTGCTCAGCCGCCTCGGCGTCACCGAGGGCCTGACGAAGCTCGACGCCAACGGCACCGCGGCGCCCGCGCTCGCCGACTCCTGGCAGCGCAAGGGCGACCGGGGCTGGCTGTTCACGCTGCGCGAAGCGGAGTTCCAGGACGGCAGCAAGGTCACGCCCGCCGCGGTGGCCGCCGCCCTCGAGCACGCGGCCCGGGCGAAGCCGGTGACGGCCGCGCTGTCGGGCGTCAGCATCACCGCAAAGGCCGTCGGCGACCGCCAGGTCCGTATCACCACCGCCGACCCCGATCCGGCGCTGCCGCTGCGGCTGTCCAGCCCCGGCCTCGCCGTGCTCTCGGCCAAGGCGTACGGGAAGAGCGGCAAGGTCAGCCCGGTCGGCACCGCCACCGGTCCGTTCGAGCTCACCAAGACCACCGGCGCCACCGCGGCCACCCTCGACCGCTTCGACGACTACTGGGGCGGCCGGGCGCAGGCCGCCGGGATCGACGCCCGCTTCATCGCTGACGGCGCCGCCCGCACCAACGCGCTGCGCACCGGCGAGGCCGACATCGCCGAGGCGATCCCGGTCTCGCAGGCGTCCTCCCTCGACAAGGGCAGCCGCAAGGAGACCGCCACCTCGCGGACCACGGGGCTGCAGCTCAATACCGAGAAGGGCCCGTTCAAGGATCCGGGGCTGCGCGCCGCCGCCCGCGCCGCGATCGACACCTCGGCGCTCGCGAAGGGCGTCTACGAGGGCCATGCCGATCCCGGCAAGGGCATCTTCGGCCCGGCGCTGACCTGGGCCGCGGACAAGCGGGTCAAGCCCGAGGCGCGGGCGAAGGCGGCCGAGCCGAACGGCGCGGCCGTCACCATCGGCACGTACGACAACCGGCCCGAGCTGCCCGAGGTCGCCCAGGTGCTCAAGGGGCAGCTGGAGAAGGCCGGGTTCAAGGTCAGGATCGAGGTGCGGGAGTCGTCGCGGATCGAACCGGACGCGCTGGAGGGGAAGTTCGACGCGTTCGTCGGCGCCCGCAACACCATGCTCGACACCGGCGACGCCGTGTCCGTGCTGGCCAGCGACTACACGTGCGACGGCAGCTACAACCTCTCGCTGCTCTGCGACGACAAGGTCGACGCGGCAGTGAAGAAGGCCGAGAACACCGCCGACACCGACGGGCGCCAGGACGCCACGATGGCGGCCGAGGCGGCGATCCTGCGCACCGACGCCGTCGTGCCGCTGGTCCACCAGCGCATCGTCACCGGCGTCGGGGCGTCGGTCGGCGGTGAGATCCTCGACCCGTACGAGCGCGCCCTCGTGGGCACCGGCACCCGGCGCTGATGCCGAAGCGGGGACGCGGTCTCACGGCGCTCTGGCGGCTGCTCCTCGCCGCCGGCGTCGGCTGCGCGATCGGCCTGCTGCCGTGGCTGTCGCGCACCGACCCGGCGCTCACCGTCCTGAAGGCGCGGGCGCAGGAGCGGACGGCCACGCCCGAGGTGCTGGCGTCCGTGCGGGACGAACTCGGCCTCGACGCCGGGCCGCTGCGGCTGCTCGGGCGGTGGGCCGGCGGGCTGCTGCGCGGTGACGCCGGGGAGTCGTGGATCTCCGGCGATCCGGTGCTGCCGGCGGTGCTGCAGGCGCTCGGCTCGTCGCTGCTGCTGATGGTCGCGGCCATGGTCGTCGCCGTCGCCACCGCGGCGGTCGGGTGCGGACGCACGCTCCGGCTCGGCGCCCGCGGCCGGCTCGCGGCGCGGCGGCCCGGCGGCAGCGGTGCCGCCGCGCTGGCCGCGCTGCCCGAATTCCTGCTCGCCTCGGTGCTCGCGACCGTGGTCGGTGTGCAGCTGGGCTGGCTGCCGGCGCTCGGCTTCTACGGGCCCAAGTGGCTGATCCTGCCCGCCCTTTCGCTGGGCCTGCCCGCCGGCGCCCTGCTGGGCCGGCTCCTCGCCGATCTGCTGCCCGGCGCCTTCGCGGAACCCTGGGCGAAGGCGGCGGCCGCCCGCGGCATCCCGGCGGGGCGTATCGCCGGGCACGCGGTGCGGCGCTGCCTGCCGGGGCTGCTGCCGAATCTCGGGCTGTTCGTGGTGGGGCTCACCGGTGGCGCCGTCGCCGTGGAGCAGGTCTTCGACATACCGGGGCTCGGGCGTACGACCCTGGACGCCGCCGTCGCCCAGGACCTGCCGGTGCTGCAGACCAGCGCGCTGGTGCTGATCGTGCTCGCGGCGGTCGCGGGTGGCCTGCTGCGGTACGGGGCCGGGCGGGCCAGTGGTCCGGCGCTGCGCGACGGGGCGCTGCCGACGCTGCATCCGCGGAGGGGCGGGCGGCGCGGGTGGGCGGCGTATGCGTACGGGGCGGTGCTGCTCGTCGTCGTCGCGTTTGCGCTGCCACGGGATCCGCTCGCCCTGGACACCAACGCCCGGCTGCGGGCGCCGTCGTGGGCGCACCCGTTCGGGACGGACAGCCTCGGCCGGGACCTGCTGGCCCGGATCGGCCACGGCGCGCTGAACACCCTGGCGCTCTCCCTGGCCATCAGCGCCGCCGCGCTGCTGGCCGGGTTGCTTCTGGGGCTGCTGCCGCGCCTCTCGGGGCCGCTCGTCGACACCCTCAACGCGATCCCGCCGGTCCTCGCCGGGCTCCTCGTCGCGGGAGTCGCGGGCCCCGGCACGATGACGCCCGCGCTCGCCGTGGCGATCGTCGCGTGGGTCCCGCTGGCCGCCCACACCTCCGCGCTGCTGCGGCAGGAGCGGGCCACCGAGCACGTCGCCGCGGCCAGGAGCCTGGGCGCGGACCGCGCGCACGTGATCCGGCGCCACCTGCTCCCCGCCGTCCTGCCACCGGTCGCCCGCCACGCGCTGCTGCGCCTGCCCGGCGTGGCACTGGCGCTGGCCGCACTGGGCTTCCTCGGCCTGGGCACACAGCCGCCATCCCCGGAGTGGGGCCTGCTGCTCGCGGAGAACCAGCCGTACGCCGAGCGAGCACCGTGGGCGGTACTCGCGCCCGCCGCCGTACTCGCGCTGCTGGGGGCGCTGGCGGTGACGGCGACGGGGGTGGGGTCGCCGCTGCGGGTGCTGCGCAGGCAAGGCGAGCTCGGGTCCGAGTCGAGCGATTCGGGTCGGCTCGGGGCGGGGGCGTCGAGGCCGCCCGGGCCGGGGG
>NZ_JAAKZV010000042.1 GCF_011044975.1 Streptomyces coryli
GTCTCGGTGCGGGCCGGGTGGGGCGGCTCGCGCAACGTCCCGGGCCAGCCCGTCCCGCCTTGCGGGATGCCCTCCCCCGGAGGGGCCTGGACGACCCGCTGCGCGGGTCGATCGTCCGGAGTTGCGGCCTCGGCGCCTGCGGTTCGCAGGACGTTCGCCAATGCCTCCGCCGCAGTCTTCGCTCGTACGTCCCCGGGTGTCGGCCGCAGAACGAAGGTCTCGCCCGCCAGGGTCTTTGAGTCCGCGTACGCGCCGCCCTCGCGCAGGGCCGCTGCGACCGCTTCCGCGTGTGGGTTCGCCGACAGGGTGAAGTTCAGGAAGCCGGGGCCTGTGATCTCGATCTTCGTGATGCCGGGTGTCTGTTCCAGGCGGTGCTGGAGGATCTCCGCCACTGCGCGTGGGGGGCGGTGGGCCGGGCCGGAGAGTTGTAGTGCGACGTTTGTCGCGAGGTCGCCTGCGCCGCCGGGGCGTGGTGGGGCCACCAGGACGTGGTCCGGCAGTGCGCCGGGAAGGGTGAGCTCGCCGTCCGCGATGGCTGCGCGCAGCGCGCAGCGCACGGTGCGGGAGAGCTCGGCGGGGGTCACGGGACAAGCGTATTTCAGGGACCCGGGGGCGGGGCCAACCGGTTTCGGCAGGTGGGATCAGCGGAGGGCGGTTCCGGCGGACTCCGCGTCGTCGGCCGCGGCGTCCTCCGCCGCTGCGCCGCGGCCCTCGCCTGCCAGGACCGTCAGCCGGCGGACCACCCTGACCAGCTCCGCCGGTTCGAACGGCTTCGACAGGAAGGCGTCGACCCGCGCCGCCCTGCCGACCTCGGCCTCGAGCTGGGTGCAGGCGCTGATGATCGCGATCGGCAGGTCCCGGGTGCGGGGGTCGGCGCGGAGCCGGGTGGCGGTGCAGAGGCCGTCGAGGCGCGGCATCGCGATGTCGAGCGTGATCACATCGGGCCGTACGCGGTGCACGACCTCCAGGCATTCGGCACCGTCAGCCGCGGTCACGACCTCGAAGCCCTCCAGCTCGAGATTGACCCTGATCAACTGCCGGATGACCTTGTTGTCGTCCACAACAAGGACCCGACCGGACAAGCCAGGCACAGGGAAAAGGGTAGGCGCGGGAGAGCCGCCGCGTCCCGGCTTTGCGCACTTCCCCGCGCGCGGGGAAGCCGGCGTGGAACCGTTTACTGCTATGTCGCTTCTGTATCGGCTGCCGCGTCGACGGCCGCGTCCGCGACCCGCTCGACCGTCTCGATGCCGGCCCCCCGGGTCGCATGCCCGTCGGACAGCACCGCGACCAGGTAGGTGTGGCCGTCGCGTTGGGCGCGGCCGATGCTGTTGACGTCCCAGCGGCCGGTGGTGGTGCGCGGCAGCCAGCCGTTCTTGAGCGCTACGGAGCCGTCCGCAACTCCCGCGACCGCCGCGGAGATTCCCCAGCGCTGCTCGGAGACGACGCGGCACATGAGGTCGTCGAGGACGGCGCGCGAGTCGGCCGACAGCGGGGAGTCGGCGGTGAACACGGCCTTCAGCAGGCGGAGCTGGTCCGCCGCGGTGGTGCGGGTCAGGCCCCAGTGACCGCCGCTGCCCGGGTCCGTATCGGTCAGGCCCAGGCGCTTGTTGGCGGCGGCGAGGCCCGCGGCGCCGCTGATGGAGCGCCAGAGGGTGTCGGCGGACGCGTTGTCGCTGCGGGTGATCATCGCTTCCGCGAGCCGCTTCTCCGAGGCGGTGAGCTTGCGGTGGTCGTCCTGGGCCTTGAGCAGCAGCGCGGCCAGGATGTCGACCTTGGCGATGCTGGCGGTGTCGTACGTGCCGGTGCCATGCCCGGCCTGCTCGCCGGTGGTGAGGTCCGTAACGGCTATGGCGTATCGGCCTGATGGGTCGGGGAGGGCCGCGAGGGCGGCGTCCACGGCCGCGTCGAGGTCGGGTGTCGGAGTGGGGGTCGGGGTCGGCGTCGGAGTCGACGAGCGCGTGGGCGAGGTCGTCCGGGACGGCTCCGCCGCCTCGGCCGTGCGGCCCGGTGACTGGCATGCCGCACTCGCCGCGAGAGCCAGCAGGGCGGCGGTGGTCGCTATCGGGATACGAGGTGAGCGGGTCACGTCGCGAAGCTAGGCAGCGCACTTCACAGACTCATGGGAGCTACCTCAACATCGGCTTAAAAACGGAAAGTCGGGAACGTGGGGACGGATGCGTACCCGAGTAGCGACAGAGGGTCAAGGGTCTGATGTTTGTCCGTGATGTGCTTGTGATCTACCGTCGCGATCTCTTAGTGTCGCGGCAGTTCGCACACGCGAGCACCGCGTCCCCCGATCCGCCGAATCCTGCCCGTCGGGGGCCGGCACCGTCGTCTTGCCACCGCAGGGCAGGAGCGGGGGAACCAACGTTCTCCGTCGGGGACTTTCCCGACTAGGGGTGCAGCCGCACCGATTGGCGCGGCCGGGCAGCTCCAGCCCGAACCCGACAGCTCACCTCGCAGGCGCCGGAGAAAGTCCCAGCATGGCCGGTACCGGCACACGCCGCGCTCCCAAACAGCACATCGCCGCCCGCCGCGTCGTCACCGTCGCGGGCATAGGCATCGCCCTCCCCGCCCTCGGCACGCTCGCGGCGTCGGCCGCCAACGCGTACACGGTGGAGAAGGGCGACACCCTCTCGGACATCGCGGCGGACCACGGGTACGGGTCCGACTGGCAGAAGTTGTACGAGGCCAATAAGAAGACGGTCGGCGACGATCCGGATCTGATCCTGCCCGGGCAGAACCTGGACATCGAGGGCCAGGCCAAGTCCGGCGCCGGTTCCGGCGGGACGGCCGATCAGACCGCGGACAAGGCCGCCGATTCCGACCAGCGTTACGTCACGCACACCGTCGCGGCCGGCGACTCGCTCGGGAAGATCGCGGAGAAGTACGACGTGCCGGGCGGCTGGCAGCGCGTCTACGCGGACAACAAGGACACGATCGGCTCGGATCCCGCCGCGCTGAAGGTGGGCACGAAGCTGAAGATCGACACCGAGGGCGGGAAGGTCGCGAACCCCGTTCAGCAGGCGTCGGATTCCTCGGGCTCGGACTCGGGCTCGGGCGGCTCCGGCTCCGGCTCCGGCTCGATCCCCACCACCGAAGCGGGCATCAAGGCCGCCGCGCAGAAGATGATGCCGGCGGATCAGTTCACCTGCTTCAGCAACATCGTGGAGCGCGAAAGCAGCTGGAACTACAAGGCGACGAACCCGACCTCGGGCGCGTACGGCCTGGTGCAGGCGCTGCCCGGCTCCAAGATGGCGTCGGCGGGCGACGACTGGCGGACGAACCCGATCACGCAGATCAAGTGGGGTCTGACCTACATGAACGAGCGCTACGACAGCCCGTGCGGCGCCTGGGAGTTCTGGCAGGCGAACCAGTGGTACTGAGTGAGCGCCTGACCCCTCGTACGCGCTACTCGTCGAGGTAGGCGTCCAGCGCCTCGTCCAGTGAGGTCGTCCACTCGTTGAGGGCGGCCTTGCTGGACGCGGTCACCTCGGCCGGGTATTCGCGCCGGCGGCGGGTGTGCACGGTGACGGTGAGCCGGCGGCCGAAACGCGCGGTGGCGTACTCGACGGCGCCGATCTCGTCCCAGCCGAAGTCCGCCTCGGTGTCGTCGAGGGTGAAGCGGACGCCGGTGGCGTCGATGGTGACGGAGCCGCGGCGGTCGGAGGCCTCGAAGACGGGACCGTCGCCGGGCTCGGCGTCGTCCTCGTCGTCCGTGGAGTCCTCGGCGTCCTCGCCCGCTTCGTCCTTCGCCTCGTCCGCGCCGCTGTCGTCCGCGCTCTCCGCGGCGGCATCGGCCTCGGCATCAGCCTCGGCATCAGCCTCGGCGCCGGTGTCCTCCGCGTCCGTGTCGACGTCCGTCTCCACGTCCGCGGCCCGCGCCTCGTCCGCCCCCTCGGGCCCGGCCTCCCGCTGTGCGGGCACGAGCCCCGGCACCGCGGCCGGGTCGGTGGCGGCGGCGTTCACGGTCGGTATGTTGGTGCCCTTCTTCGCGTCCACGGGGCGCATTATTGCGGATCACCCGCCCGTCCCGTCCAGCCCGGTCCGAATCGGGGACACCGCGCCTGGTCACGGAGGCGGGGACGCGGCGTCATCCCCAGAAGGACCGCGCCACCGCCACCCCGATAAACACCGCGCCGAGGCCCGCCACCACGCTCGCGACCGCGTTGGCCGCCGCGTAGAAGCGCGCCCCCTCCTCCGCCAGCCGCAGCGTCTCGTAGGAGAAGGTCGAATACGTGGTGAGGGCCCCGCACAGCCCGGTGCCGAGCAGCAGCTCCACCCGGTCCCCCGCCGCGCCGGCGACCGCCGCGCCCGTCAGCACGCCGAGGACGAGGCAGCCGGTCACGTTCACCGCCAGCGTGCCCCACGGGAAGACCGAGTCGTGGCGCAGCTGCACCGCGCGGTCGGTGACGTAGCGGAGGGGGGCGCCGACCATGGCGCCGGCGATGACGAGCAGCCAGTTCAACGGGAGTCCTCGCCGCGGCCGACGTAGCGGACCACCTCGACCTCGTCGAGGATGACGAGGCCCTCCCCCACCAGCTCGTCGAGCTCGGGCAGGAAGGCCCGTACCCGCTCCTCGGCGTCCACGATGATGATCGCGACCGGCAGGTCCTCGCTGAGCGAGAGCAGCCGGGAGGTGTGTATCACCGAGGAGGCGCCGAAGCCCTCGATGCCGCGCATGACGCTGGCGCCGGCGAGGCCTGCGGTGTGGGCGCGGCGGACGATTTCGGTGTAGAGCGGCTTGTGCCGCCACGTGTCGCTCTCGCCGATGAAGATCGTCACCCGCAGGGCGGGGCCGGTGAGCCTGGTCATCGCGTGCTTCCTCGGGGTCGCTTCGCGCGCCAACGGACCGCCCGGCGGGTGCCCGTCGCCGCCAGCCACGCGGCGAGCAGCGCGGCCACCAGTGTGAGCCCGAGATACGCCAGGCCCAAGGCGGCGCGGCCGCCGTCCACGAGGCGCTCGATGTCCACGGCGTACGTCGAGAAGGTGGTGAAGCCGCCGAGGACGCCGGTGCCGAAGAACGGGCGGACGAGGCGGTGCGCCGCCCACACGTCGGTGATCACGACCATGAAGACGCCGATGACCGCGCAGCCGACGACATTGACGGCGAGCGTGGTCCAGGGGAACGCGTCCGGCGGCGCCGTCGGCCACAGCAGCGAGGCCCCGTACCGGGCGGCGGCGCCGAGGCCGCCGCCGAGGGCGACCATGGCGATGACGGGACCCTGCCCGCGCCACGCGTGCCGGCGCGGGGCGGCCGGGGGCGTGTCGGGGTCGATGGGCTCCGCCAGATGCGGCCTCGGGGCGGCCGTCATGCGCTGTCTCCTCCTGCCCGCCGGTTGCCGTCGCGGCGATGCGGGGTGCGTCGGCAGGGCTTCAGGCTACGCAGCGCGGCGCGGGGCCACCAACCGCCGCTCGTCGTCCCGGGGCGCCCGCACCACGCGGGCGCCGTCGCGGCCGAAGGTCATCACCGGCCGGTCGCCGTTCCACCGGGCCCAGCCGGGGTCGCCGGTGGCCGCGAACGACACCCAGGCGGCGTGCATGGCGGCGGCCAGCTCCTGCGGGGCGTCGGGGCCCGCCAGCGCGTGCGCGTCCGGGGTGTCGAGGTTGTCGAAGACGAAGCCGATCTCCAGGGCGTGACAGGCGCCGAGCCCCTGGACGGGTGACGGCCAGGCGAACTCGTAGACGAAGGTGTGTCCTGGACCGGCGGACCGGGCGTCGGCCAGCCGATTGGCCGGGACGCGCAGCAGCAGGTCGGTGGCGAGGGCGCCGAGGATCTCCCCCGGCGAGGCGCCGGGCCGGGCGGCGCGGTAAATACGGGCGGCGCGCCACGGCACCCGGAACTTGACCATCGCCGCGCGCAGCGCGAGGCGGCCGATCCGCTCGACGTGGCCGCCGGGGACGAACCACAGCCGGTACTCCTCGGTGTTGCAGCCCACCAGCAGGTCGACGGCGTCGCCGGGGCCGCCCGGCGGTGCGGTCGCGGGGTCCCGCGGCAGCACGTCGCCGTCGACGACGAGGTGGAATCCCGCCCGCCCGGTGAGCGGGTTGCCGCCGGCGGTGACGGCGGCCTGCGCCGCGAGGAGGGCGGCGCGGTCGGCGGCGGCGAAGGCCTCGGCGGTCGCGTCGATGCCGAGGCGGCGGGCGATGGCGGTGGTCGTGGTCCTGGCCTTCGCGGGCGGGACCGCCATCGGGGCGCCGCTCTGGATCACCGCGCGGTGGAAGAGCCCCTCCGCGTACGGGCTGGTGAGCAGGGCGGCGATGCAGATGGCGCCCGCGGACTCGCCGAAGACCGTGACCTGGTCCGGGTCGCCGCCGAAGGCGTGGATGTTCTCCCGGACCCAGGCGAGTGCGGCCAGCTGGTCGCGCAGGCCGAGGTTGGCGGGGGCGTCGGGGAAGACGCCGAAGCCCTCGATGCCGAGGCGGTAGTTGAGGGAGACGAGGACGACGCCGTCGCGGGCGAAGGCGCGGCCGTCGTAGACCGGGAGGGAGGCGGAGCCGTTACGGAGGGAGCCGCCGTGGATCCAGACCATGACGGGCAGCGGGCTCGAACCGCCGCCGGGCGCCGGGGTCCAGACATTGAGGTTGAGGCAGTCGTCGCCGGGGATGTCCGGGTCGGGCAGCAGCGCGTCCATGGGCGGCCGGTACGGGTTCTTCGGCGCCGTCGGGCCGAAGGCGGTGGCGTCGCGGATCCCTTCCCACGGGGTGACCGGCGCGGGCGGGCGGAAGCGGTGTTCGCCGACCGGGGCGGCCGCGTACGGGATGCCGCGGAAGACGGCGATGCCGTCCTCGTCGGTGCCGCGCACTTTGCCGTGCGCGGTGGCCACGACCGTCATGCGCAGGCCTCCCTGAGTTCGCGCTTGAGGACCTTGCCGCTGGGGCCGAGCGGCAGATCGTCCAGGAGCCGCACGATACGCGGGTACTTGTGCTTTCCGAGCCGCTCGCGCGCCCAGTCGGCGAGATCGCCGGGGGTCGCCGCGGCACCCTGGCGCAGCACGACGGCGGCGCAGATCTCCTCGCCCCTGGACTCGTCGGGCAGGCCGATGACGGAGACCTGGGCGATGGCGGGGTGCCGGGCGAGGACCTCCTCGACCTCGCGGGGGTAGACGTTGAAGCCGCCTCGGATGATGAGGTCCTTCTTGCGGTCCACGATGCGCAGGAAGCCGTCCGGGTCGCGGACGCCGAGGTCGCCCGTACGGAACCAGCCGTCGACGACCGCGGCGGCGGTGGCGTCCGGGTCGTCGAGGTAGCCGGCGAAGATGTTGTGGCCGCGCAGCACCACCTCGCCGGTCGAGCCGTCGGGCAGCAGCGCGATCCGCTTGTCGTCGGCGGCGTCGGCGATGCCGGCCTCGACGCCCCAGACGGGGTGGCCGACGGTGCCGGGGCGGCGCCCGGTGGCGTGCTGGTTGAAGGTGGCGACCGGGGAGGTCTCGGTGAGGCCGTAGCCCTCCAGGATCACCGTGTCGAAGGCCGCCTCGAAGCGCTCCAGCAGCGCCACGGGCAGCGCCGCGCCGCCGGAGACGGCCACCCGGAGCGCCGCGGGCCTGCGCGGCTCCGCGGCCGCGGCCTCGGTGAGCGCGTGGTACATCGTGGGCACCCCCATGAAGACCGTGACCTCCTCCTCGGCCAGCAGCCGCAGGGCGCCGGGGCCGGTGAAGCGCGGGGTGAGGACGAGGGTGGCGGCGGCGCGCAGGGCGGCGTTCATGGCGCAGGACTGCCCGTAGCTGTGGAAGAGCGGGAGGCAGCCGAGGACGACGTCGTCGGGGGTGAGGCCGAGCAGGTCCTGGGCGCAGACGGCGGCGTTCATGGTCAGGTTGAGGTGGGTCAGCTGCGCGCCCTTCGGCCGCCCGGTGGTGCCGCTGGTGTAGAGGATCGCGGCGATGTCGTCGGGGCGGCGCGGCTCGGGCAGCGGGAGCGGCGCGCGGTCGGTCCTGACGTCGAGGACGTCGATGCCCACGGCCGCGGCGGCCTCCTCGGCGACCGGGCGCAGCGGCCCGCCGCTGACGACGGCCGCGCAGCCGCTGTGCCGGAGCACGTACGCCACCTCGTCGGCGACCAGCAGCGCGTGCACCGGGACGACCGTGCCGCCGGCGACCAGCACGGCGTAATAAGCGCGCGGGAAGTCGGCGGTGTTGGGCAGCAGCACGGCGACCCGGTCCCCCGGCCGTACGCCCCGGGCCCGCAGCTCGGCGGCAAAGCCGAGCACCTCCTGCCACAGCTCGCGGTAGCTGATCCGGTCGCCGTCCTCGACGACCGCCGTGCGGTCGGGATGGCGGGTGGCGGAGTCCTGCAGGATGGTGGCGACGCTCAGCTGCATGGCGGCTCCCATGGGCGGCGAGGGGGCGGTGGCTGCCGCCAGCATCAGCCATCCGGCCCGCCGCGGACCATGTGCAGATGCCCATCCCGTACGGGCCCCACCTGGGCAGCAGCACGCGGAGCTTCCCCGGCCGCGGTGCAGCGGCCTAATCTGCGCCCCATGACAGCGACAGGGACGGGCGCGCCGGCCGAAGCGGAGCGCGCGCTGCGCCGCCGCCTGGCGCAGACGCTGCTCGCGGACATCGACGCGCTCACCGGCCGGGTGGTCGCGGACATCCGCGCGCACAGCCAGGCCTACGCCTCCGGGCGCCCGGTCTCGCTCAGCGACCTGCACGGCATCTGCCGGGAGAACCTGGTCCTCGCCCTGGAGGACTTCGGCGAACTACCGGCCAGCGCCGGCGACATCACGGCCGCCGCCACCGAGACCGGCCGGCGGCGGGCCGAGCAGGGCATGCCGCTGGCCACCGTGCTGCTCGCGTACCGCCGCGGCGGCCGGGTGCTGTGGCAGGCCATGACCGAGCCGCTGCGCGGTCGGTCCGCGGCCGAGCAGGATCTGGGCCTGGAGGTGGCCGGGGCGCTCTGGGAGACCATCGACCGGTTCTCGACGGTGATGTCCGACGCGTACCGCCGCACCCAGCTGGAACTGCACCACCGCCAGGACTCCCGCCGCGGCGCCCTCTTCGAGGCGCTGCTGGAGGGCCGCGGCAGCGATCCCGCGGTGGCGGCGGACGCGGCCGCGGCCCTGGGCATCCCGCCGCGGGACCGGTACGCGGTGGTCGTCGTGGACCAGGACCCGGCGGCGCCACCGAATCCGGGTCCGGCGCTGCGCGATGCGGGCATGTGGTCGTTCTGGCGTCCGCGGGCGGAGCGGTATGCCGGTGTCGTACGGCTCGGCGGCCTGGAACCGGACGAGCTGGCGGCGGTGCTGCGCAAGGAGCTGGGCGGCACCGCGGGGGTCTCGCCGCCGTTCGAGGAGCTGGCGGAGGCGGATACGGCGCTGCGGCTGGCGGAGCGTGCGCTGCGCACGCTGCCGCCGGGCAGCGGACGGGTGGCGGCGCTGGACGAACGCCTCGTGGAGGCGGTGCTGACCCGCGACCCGGAGATCGCCGAGCGGCTGCTCTGCCGCTATCTCGACGGCGTGCTGCGCAGCGGCTCCGAGGGCCCGGTGCTGCTGGAGACGCTGCGGGTGTGGCTGGACGCCGGCTGCTCGGCGTCCCGCGCGGCCGAGCTGCTCTACTGCCACCGCAATACGGTGCTCAACCGGATCGCCAGGGTCGCCGAACTGACCGGCAGGCCGCAGGAGTCGGGCGAGGCCCGGCTCGGCTGGGCGCTGGCGCTGCGGGCGGCGGAGGTGCCGCGCTGACGGTCGCGGCTTGGCCAACGGCTTGGGCCAACGCCCAAGCGGGCCGGGGCGGTTCCTGTGCAGCTGCCGCCGGACGGCGCCGCGGGCTCGCTCCGGCGCGGGTGATCAGCCACATTCGGTGCGAGCCGCCTGACGCCTGGGAGCCCCGATGCCAAGGACAACCCGCCGCACCCTCCACAGCCTCATCCTCGCCGCACTCCTCGCGGTCGGCGCCGTCCCCGGTACGGCGGGCGCCGCCGCCGAGACCGAGATCGCCTCGATCCCGTCGGTCGGTACGGCGTGGGGGCAGCCCGGCCCGTACGAGGTGAAGGTCGATATCGAGGTCGCGCACACCTTCTACTACCCGCGGACCATGGGGCAGTCGGGCGAGCGCCACCCGGTGATCATCTGGGGCAACGGCACCGGCGCGGTGCCGGGGATCTACAGCGACCTGCTGCGCCACTGGGCGAGCCACGGCTTCATCGTGGCCGCCGCCAACACCCCCACCTCCAACTTCGCGATCAGCATGCGCGCCGGCATCGACGTCCTGGAGCGCCGCAACGCCGACGGCGCCAGCGCCTTCCACCAGAAGGTCGACCTCGAGCACATCGGCTCCGCCGGCCACTCCCAGGGCGGCGCCGCCGCCATCAACGCCGCCGCCGACCCGCGGGTGGACACGGCCGTCCCCATCCAGCCGGGGCCGCTCGCCGATCCCGACCGGATGGACGAGCCGGTCTTCTACCTGGCCGGGGAGCGCGATCTGACCGTCCCACCGGTGCTGGTACGGGCGTTCCACGACGACTCGGACCATGTGCCGTCCGTCTACGGCGAGATCCGCGGTGCGGGGCATCTCGGCTCGATCGGGGACGGCGGGGCGTTCCGGGCGCCGGCCACGGCGTGGCTGCGCTTCTGGCTGATGGGCGACGCGAACGCCCGCGCCGCGTTCTTCGGGCCGCAGTGCGGCTACTGCACGGACACCACGCTGTGGTCGGACTGGCGGCGCAACGCCGGGGCGGAGGCGCTGCCGGGCTAGGCCGCTCGCAGCAGGCCCCGCACCGTGGCCAGCGCCCGGCGCGCCTCCGGGGTGCGTACGGCGCCGGGGTAGACGTGGATGCCGGTCGGTGCGTAATGGAAGCTGCCTTTGTTCCCCGCCTCGGTCAGGCGGGCGGCGAAGGTGAAGGTGTCCGGGGCGAGGATGTCGCGGCCGCCCTGGAAGAGGTGGACCGGGGGCAGCCCGGCGGGGTCGGCGTGCAGAGGGCTGAGGCGGGGGTCGCGGAGGTCGTTGCCCGCCGCCCACAACGTGCCCGCGCCGACGAGGCGTTCGGCCTGCAGCATGACGTCGTGCGGCTGCACCGCGGCGATCCCGGGGTGGGTGAGGGAGAGGTCGAGCCACGGGGCGAGGGCCACCACCTGGCGGGGCGGCGGCAGGCCGCGGTCGCGGTAGGCGACCGCCTGGCCGACGGCGAGCCCGCCGCCGGCGGAGTCGCCGGCCAGGGTGACGCCGCGGTCGCCCGCCTCGGCGGCGGTCTTCTCGTAGACGGTCTGCAGGAAGTCGTACGCCTCGTCGACACTGCCCTCCGGCGCGAGCCGGTAGAGCGGGACGGTGACGGTGGCGCCGGTGTCCCGGGCGATGCCCTCCACGATCCGCCAGTGGGCGGCCTGGAGCGCGAGGACGTAGCCGCCGCCGTGGGTGTAGATCATGTGGTGGCCGGTCGCGCGGGCGGCGCCGCGGGGCGTGAGGCGGAGGACCGGGCGGTCGGCGACGGTCGTCTCGGTGATGTCGTACTGGCGGCGCAGTGCGGGCGGGATGGGTGCGGGCTCGGGGTATTCCCGGTTGAAGAGGTCGACGGGCCCGCGGAGCTGCGCCCGCCAGGTCTTCAGCCGGATCAGCGCGCTGGTGGCCCCCATGGACAGACTCATCCGTCGCTCCTGCTCTCTGTGTACGGCACCGCTCGATCCTGCAGCCTTTTGATCGCTGTGACCAGGGGGGATGCCGGACTTGATCAGTCCGCGGAGCGGTCCCGTACGCCGATGCCGTCCTTGGGGCGGGTCTCGTCCGGTACGGAGTCGGAGTACTCGAAGAAGAGCAGCATCCCGATCGCGGACAGCACCACGGCGGCGCCGCCGAGGCCGACGGCGGTGCGACTGACGCCGCGGGCCGTGGAACGTCCGGCGCGCACCCGGGCGATCGCACCGGCGCCGAAGCCGAGGGCGGCGGCGCCGAGCGGATAGGCGAGCCAGAAGAGCTGCATGGCGGCACCGGCGAGGACACCGGCGATGCCGAGGACGAGGGCGGTGGTGGCGAGCGCGTCACCACGACCGGCCGGCTTCGCGAGCGGCGGCTGAGTCGGCGGCTGCATCGGCGGCGCGGCCCCAGGCCCCGGACCGCCGACCGGCACCGGAACCCAGCGCCCGCGGCGGCTGGCCGCGTAGAGCAGCGCGGGCCGGATGAGATGGCGCCGCTGGTAGATGGCGTCGAGGTACTGCCGCTCCTGGCGGGCGAGCTCAGGCACCGCCACGGCGCCGTTGACAGCTACGGCGGGCACCCCTGCGGAGGTGGACTCCCCGCCGGAGGCGTCCGGGGCCGGAGCCGCCTCCCCGAAGTGCTGTGCTCCGCCGGCGTCCGCCCGTGGCACCGCCTCGCCGAAGGCCTCCGCATGTCCCGCCCGCAGTCGCGCCAGCCTGGTCGCCGCGCGGACGTACGCGTCGTACTCCTTGCCCGCCTGCTTGCCGTGCCAGCCCGTGATGAACTCGCGGCCCGTGCGGCGCGCCGCGCGGGAGCCCAGGGCGGCTATCTCCATCGGTTCGAGCCAGCCCGCTGCCGCGTAGCGCGGGAGTTGCTCGCGGACCGCCGCCAGCACCCGCTGCCGGTCCCAGACCGCGAGCCAGATCACGCCGCCCAGCGTCGGCGCGAAGAGCAGCGCGTACAGCAGCATGAAGGCGGCCTGGTGCACCATCGCGCCGGCGTTCCACAGCGCGTGCAGCAGCATCGCGCCGCCGAGGCCGGCCAGCGGCCACAGCACCCGGCCCGAGCGCCGCCGCGAGCGCACGGCCAGCGCGATGCCGATGCCGGTCATCGCGGTGAAGAGCGGATGCGCGAACGGCGACAGGGCCCCGCGCGCGAAGAAGATCAGCAGCGCGCCCGGCGCCTGGCCCTCCTCGTCCCCGGCCTCGTTCACGTCGTCGACGAAGCCGGAGCCGATGTAGAGGATGTTCTCCACGAAAGCGAATCCCGCCGCGGACGCGCCCGCCAGCACGATGCCGTCCGTAATGCCGCGCAGCTCCCGCCGCCGGAACCACAGCACCAGCAGCACCACGACGGCCTTGCCGGTCTCCTCCACCACCGGCGCCCCGACGATCGCGGTGAGCCGGTCCGCGTCATGCGCGGACACCGGCGACAGGTCCGCGATCTGCACCCGGAACCACGAGTTGAGCAGCATCGCGGTCAGCGTCGCCGCGCAGGCGCCCCAGGCGAAGGAGAGCACCACATTGCGTACGGGCCCGGGGTCAGGCCGGTCGAGCCACACCAGCCCCCACAGCACCAGCGGCACCGGCACCGCGGCAAAAAGCATGCCGCCGATGAAGCCGCCGAGGCCGACCTCGCTCTGCAGCACGTAGAGCGTGGTGGCGCCGGTGGCACACAGCACGACGATGAAGAGGACGAGCCAGACCTTGGGACGGCGCCACAAGGCGGGCCGCTTCGGCGGGGCGGCCGGGATGACGTGGTCCATGGGCGGCGCCTCTGCCTCTGCCTCTGCGGATGAGGGCTGATAGGCCGGGGTCATCGGCTGCCGCCCGATTCGGCTTCGTTCAGCAGGTCGGGGTGGAGCACGAGGTAGATGATGACCGCCAGCCAGATCGCGCTCACGAGCACGCCGATCGCCCCGACGATGATGGCGGCGAGGGCCATCCCGCCGTTGGTGGCCGTGCCCCGCCGCGCCTGCCGGCGGGCGACGGCGCCGCAGATCACGCCCGCGGCGGACAGCGGCAGCCCGGCGAAGGCGATCAGCCACAGCACCAGACCGGAGATGGAGAACACCAGCCCGGCGATCCCGAGCCCATTGCGCGCGGGCTCCCGCAGCTGCCAGCTCCAGGGCTGCGGCGGCACACCCCACGAGGCTGTCATTGACCGCACCCCTTCCCTGCCTGGATCTACGTCGAACAATTATCCAATACCGGTCACCCACTCCACTCAGCGCTGTGCGCGACCAAGACATCACACTGCTCAGAATCCGAGTAGCACCGCACGTGGACGTAAAAACGGGTCCCCCGGCGCACATCACACGCGCCGGGGGACCCGTTTTCCTACGTCATCCGCACCCCGTCACGGCTGGCCGGCCTTGACCGGCTCGTCGTCCTCGTCCGTGGTGTCGTGGCCAGGCCCCTCGGCCGGCGCGACGCGCTGCGGGAGGCGGGCCGCCAGGGCGACCGTCACCAGGGCCAGCGCCGCCGCCACGATGAAGGCCAGCCGCAGGCCGCTGACCTGCGCGGCCGCGGGGGCGGCGCCCGCCTCGATCTCGCTCGTGGTGCGCGCGGTCATCACCGTCACCATCAGCGCGGTGCCGAAGGCCGCGGCGACCTGCTGCAGGGTGCCGAGCATCGAGCTGCCGTGGGAGTACAGCTGCGGGGGCAGCGCGCCCATGCCGAGCGAGAAGAGCGGGGTGAACGTCGTCGCCAGGCTCACCATGAGCAGCACGTGCAGCCCCAGGATCTGCCAGTACGGCATGTCCATCGAGATCTGCGTGTAGCCGACCAGCGCGATCACGATGCCGATCGAGCCCGGCAGCACCAGCGGCCGACTGCCGACGCGGTCGAAGATCTTGCCGACCTGCGGCCCCAGCACACCCATCGCCAGACCGCCCGGCATCACCAGCAGGCCGGTCTCCAGCGGGCTGAGCCCGCGCAGGTTCTGCAGGTAGAGCGGCAGCAGGATCATCGCGCCCATCATGGTCAGGAACCCGATGGACATGAGCGCCAGCGACAGCGCGTACGTGCCGTGCCGCAGGGTGCGCAGGTCCATCAGCGGCGTGCCGCCCCGCTGCAGCTTGAGCTGCCGCAGCACGAAGATCCCGATCATCAGCAGCCCGGCGACGCCGATGCCGATGCCGAGCGCGCGCTTGTCCTCGCCCTCGCCGAAGAGGCTCAGGCCGTAGACCAGACCGCCGAAGCCGAGCGCGGCCACGCCGACGCTGAACCAGTCGATCTCGCTGACCTGCGGCTCACCGATGTTCTCGACCTTGCGCAGACCGAAGTACGTGACCAGCGCCGCGATCGGCAGCACCACGACGAACAGCAGCCGCCAGGAACCCATCTGCAGGATCACGCCGGACACGGCGGGGCCGAGCGCGGGCGCCACCGAGATGGCGAGGGTGACGTTGCCCATCACGCGGCCGCGGTCCTGCTCCGGTACGACGACCATCAGCGTGGTCATCAGCAGCGGCATCATCACCGCGGTGCCCGCGGCCTGGATCACGCGGCCGACCAGCAGCACGGAGAAGAGCGGCGCGACGGCGCACAGGACCGTACCGACGAGGAAGATCCCCATGGCTATGCCGTACGCCTGCTTGGTGGTCACCCGCTGCAGGAACCAGCCGGTGACCGGAATCACAGCGGCCATGGTGAGCATGAAGACGGTGGACACCCACTGCGCCGACTGCTCGGTGACGTCCAGCGACTCCATCAGCCGCGGGATGGCGTTGACCATGATGGTCTCGTTGAGGATCACCACGAACGTGGCCAGCACCAGCAGCCGCACCACCAGCGGCGTGCGGCCCGGTTTCGCGAGCGTGGGTTCCGGGGTCGCAGCAGACACGACAAGCTCCTAGCTGAGGTTTCTGGTCGCAGTCGCCTCACAGCCAGGGGGCCGCCGGCGCGGACGTCGGTTGGTTACACGAGTGCAGACCGACGCTTCTGCCATAACTCATCGGTCGGCCCGGATGCTTCCTTATCCGCGTTCGATTCTCCACGCATTTTCCGGCGGCACCGACCACTCTCAGTACAGCTTGAGGCCCTTCAGCACGTCGTCGTACAGCTCCTCCCCCTTGGGCCGCGCCCAGCCCTCGGCCGGCATCGACACCCGGATCCGCCAGTACTTGGAGCCGTCGGGCACCAGCAGCTCCTGCCAGCGATACCGGTACGTATCGTCCGAGGTGCTGCTGTAGGGGACGTAGTCGACGTTGGTCACCCAGCCCTCCCTGCCGTCGACGGTCGCCTTCTCCTGCGTCACCTTCGCGTCCTTGATCTCCGTACCGTTGCTCCCGCCCTTGCGGTAGTGGTCGGCCCACTCCGGACCCTTGGGCTTGAGCGCGTCGGTGTCTTCCGCGGTGTCGTACCGCTCGACCATGACCGTGAAGACCGCGCTCGGGTCGCGGAAATTGATCAGGCCGTCGTGAGAGGTGCTCACCTCGCGTTTGTAGTCCTTCGGCACCGCCACCTCGGCCTGCAGCGCCTCCCGCTCGACGCGGACCTCCCAGCCCTCCGGCAGCCCGCCGCCGCCGAACGGGTTCGCGAAGATCAGCACCAGCGCGACCGCGACGGCGACGAGGCCGCCGAGGAACCCGTACTGCCGCTTGCGGCTGCCGGCCAGCACCGGCGGCACCCACTGGCTGCCGGCGACGGTGGGCGCCAGCCCGGGGTCGTACGCCATGGTGGGCGCGGGCGCCGCCAGCGACCGCAGCGTGCGGCGCACCTCGGCGGCGTCCGGGCGGGCCGCCGGGTCCTTGCGCAGCAGCTGCATGATCACGCCGGCCAGCGGCCCGGCGGCCCTGGCCGGCGTCTGCGGCTCGGTGGAGAGCACGGACTGCAGGGTGGCCGGGGTGTTGGTGCGGCGGAACGGCGAGACGCCCTCGGTCGCGGCGTACAGCACCACGCCCAGCGACCACAGGTCGGACGCGGGCCCGGGGCGCTGCCCGAGCACCCGCTCGGGCGCGATGAACTCCGGCGACCCGACGAACCCGCCGGTGTCGGTCAGCGACGTCTCGCCCTCGATCTGCGCGATCCCGAAGTCGGTGAGGATGACGCGGTCGTGCCGCCCGAGCATGACGTTGTCCGGTTTTACGTCCCGGTGCAGGATGCCCGCCGCGTGCGCGGCCTCGAGCGCGCCCAGCACCTCGGCCCCGATCCGGGCGGCCTCGACCGCACTGACCGTGCCCTCCCGCAATACGTCCCCGAGCGAGCGCCCCTGCACGAACTCCATGACGATCCAGGGCTGCCCGTCCTCGACGGCCACGTCATGGACGTTGACCACCGCGGGATGGTCGAGCCGGGCCGCGGCGCGCGCCTCGCGCCGCATCCGCTCGAACATCTTCTCCCGCTCCCGCTCGGTGAGATGGTCCGGAACCCGCGGCTCCTTGACCGCCACCTCCCGGTCGACGGTCTCGTCCTGCGCCCGCCACACGGTCCCCATGCCCCCGTGCCCGAGCTTGGCGAGCAGCCGGTACCGCCCGGCGATCAGCCGCCCGGTGCCGGGCGCGGGCGGCTCCTGCGGCACGACCTGCGTCGGCACGTGCGCCGCCTGCTCGGTGGGCGCATCGGGCTCGTACGGAACCTGCCCTAACTCCCCGGGCTGCGGCGGCTGTTGCGGTCCCCCATGGTTCGTCATGCGCACATCCTTACGCAGCCTTCACCGGTGGCCGCAGGTGGAATACGGGAGCGATACACCTCCGTGACACGGTCGCCGCAGGGGGATTAAGGTCCGGGATCCATGACAGTCCAGGGCACGGTGGCGGCCGGTTTCGAAGCGGTGCGGGACGAGCTCGCCGCCTTCCTCGCGGGCGCGGAGCACGCGCCGGGCGCGCAGCTGGTGGTGCACCGCGGCGGCGAGCGGGTGGTGGATCTGTGGTCGGACGGGGTGAGCGGGGAGTCGCTGCTCGGGGTCTTCTCGTCGACCAAGGGCGCGGCGTATCTGGTGACCGCGCTCCTCGTCCAGGACGGCGTGCTGGATCTGGACCGGACCGTAGCCTCGTACTGGCCGGAGTTCGCCGCCGAGGGCAAGGGTGGGGTCACGCTGCGCGAGCTGCTCGCGCACCGGGCCGGGGTGGTCGGCCTTGACGCCGGCTTCTCCCAGGAGGAGCTGGCCGACGACCGGGCGATCGCGGCGCTGCTGGCCGGGCAGCGGCCGTTCTGGCAGCCGGGGCGGTTCTTCGGCTATCACGGGTACGTGATCGGGGCGCTGGTCGGCGAGGTGGTGTTCCGGGCCACCGGGCGCACGCTGCAGGAGTGGTACGAGGAGCGGATCCGCGCCCCGTATGGCCTCGATCTGTGGCTCGGCCTCCCGGAGTCGGAGGAGCCGCGCTTCCTCTCCACGCTGCCGATGCTGCCGACGCCGGAGCAGCGGGCCGAGATCAAGGCAGCGGCGTACACCCCGTACAGCCTGACCGGTATCGCCTACAACGAGCACGCGCCCGGCAGCGTAGCCCTGGAGGACTTCCCCAACTCCCGTACGGTGCGGGCGAACGGCCAGGCGTCGGTGGGCGGCATCGGCTCCGCGCGCGGGCTGTCCGGCATGTACGCGGCGGCCGTCTTCGGGCTGGATGGCCGGGACCCCTTCCTGAAGCCGGACACCGCCGCCGAGTTCGCCCGCATCCACTCCGAGGGCAAGGACCTGGTGAGCGGCACCCCGAAGGCCTTCGGCCTCGGCTTCCACAGCTTCGCCACCCACTTCTCCTCCATCGCCGCCGACGCCTTCGGCCACAGCGGCGCCTCAGGCTCCCTCGCCTTCGCCGACCCGCGCCAGGGCTTCACCTACGCCTATACGCGCCGCCGTTACGCCTATCCGGGCGGCGCGGCACCGGAGAACGAGCGTCTGTTGTGGGCGGTGGTGAGGTCGCTCGGCTGACGAAAGCGGGCGTGCCTCACGCCGCGTTCGACCCGGCGGACAGCGTCTGCTTGACGTACCGCGTCGTCTCGTCGGCGAGGATCTCGCCCAGGCCCGTCTCCAGGCCGCGCAGGGCCTGGGCCGCGACCTCGGCGGGGTCGGCCTTCTGGTCGGCGGGGACGGCCGCGGCCATGTCGGTGTCCATGTAACCGACGTGCAGCGCCGAGATGTTGATGCCGCGGGGTGCCAGTTCCTCGCGGGTGGCGTTGGTCAGCGCCCAGGCCGCGGCCTTCGCGGCGGCGTAGGAGCCGAGGCCTGCCGGGTGCAGCCAGGACAGGACGGAGAGGACGTTGAGTACGTCGCCGCCGCCGTTGCGCTCGATGACGGGGGCGAAGGCGCGGGTCACGGCGAGCGGGCCGAAGAAGTTCGTCTCCATCTCCAGCCGGACCGCGGCCGGGTCGCCCGCGATGAGCGGCGTGGCGGTGGAGATGCCCGCGTTGTTCACCAGCAGCGTCGCGTCGGCGGCGGTACGGGCCGCGGCCAGGATCGACTCCTCGTCGGTCACGTCCAGCCGCAGCGGCGTGACGCCCGGCAGGTCCACTGTCCCGGGACGGCGGGCCGCCGCGTAGACCTTCGCGCCGCGCTCCACGAGCTGGGCGGACAGGTGCCGGCCAAGCCCCCGGTTGGCGCCGGTGACCACCGCTACCGCGTTCTTGAGCTCCATGATCACGTGCTCCATTCACTTTTAGATGATGGACACCATCTAAAACCCGGTCTAGAATAGATGTCAAGTGACATCCAATCGAGAGGTGGCCGGGCTCATGGGACGCGTATCGCAGGCGCAGGCGGAGGAGAACCGCCGACGGGTGGTGGAGACCGCGTCGCGGCTGTTCCGCGAGCAGGGCACCCACGTCAGCGTCGCCGACCTGATGAAGGCGGCCGGGCTGACCCACGGCGGCTTCTACAAGCAGTTCCCCTCCAAGGAAGCGCTCGTCGACGAGGCCACCACCCACGCCTTCGACGAGCTCACCCGGCTCCATCAGGACGGGCTCGAACGGCACGCCGGACGGCGCGACACCGCCCAGCGGGCGCTGATCGACGCCTACCTCTCCACCGAGCACCGCGACAGCGTGGCGGACGGGTGCCCCGTCGCCGCGCTCGCCACCGACATGGCGCGCGACGGCGGAGACCGCGCGGCCCGCCGCGTATACACCGAGGGGGTGGGCGACTTCGCCGAGCTGCTCGCCACCGACGACGAGGACGGCATCACGCGGCTGTGCACCATGCTCGGCGCCCTGGTCCTGTCCCGCGCCACCAAGGGCTCCCCGCTCTCCGAGGAGATCCTCACCGCCGCGCACGCGGCGCTGACCGCACAGAAAGCCGGCTGACATGAAGGCATTCGTCGTCGACTCGTACGGCAAGGACGGCCTGCACGCCGCCGACGTACCCGAACCCGCGGTCGGGGCCGGGGACGTCCTGGTCCGGGTACGGGCGGCCGGCATCAACCCGCTGGACAAGATGGTCCGCGACGGCGAGTTCAAGCAGCTGCTGAAGTACCGCACCCCGTTCGTGCTCGGCCACGACGTCGCCGGCGTCGTGACCCGAGTCGGCGCCGATGTCCGGGACTTCAAGGCAGGTGACGAGGTCTACGCCCGCCCCCGCGATCTGCGCATCGGCACCTTCGCCGAGTACATCGCCATCGACCGGGCCGACGTCGCCCTCAAGCCGAGCTCACTCACCATGGAAGAAGCCGCCGCCGTCCCGCTGGTCGCGCTCGCCGCCTGGCAGGCACTGGTCGATGTCGCGCAGATCAAGCCCGGCCGGCAGGTCCTCGTCCACGCCGGCGCGGGCGGCCTGGGCTCGACCGTGATCCAGCTCGCCAAGCACCTCGGCGCCTCGGTCACCACCACCGTGAACGGCAAGGACGCGGACAAGGCCCGCACCCTCGGCGCGGACCACGTCATCGACTACACGACGACCGACTTCGCCGAGCAGCCCGCCGCGTACGACCTTGTGCTCGACTCCCTCGGCGGCGAGAACCTGACGAAGTCCCTGACGGTCCTCAAGCCGGGCGGCCTGGCGATCAGCGTCGTCGGCCCGCCGGACCCCGCCTTCGCCGCGCAGGTCGGCAAGCCGCTGCTGAAGCCGGTCATGGGACTGCTGAGCCGCAAGGTCCGGGCGCGGGCCAGGAAGCTCGGGGTCCGCTACGCGTTCTTCTTCATGCGCGCCGACGGCGCTCAACTGAAGGCGCTCGCCGCGCTGTACGACGCGGGGACCCTGGTCCCGGTACTCGACCGCACCTTCCCCTTCGACGAGACCCTCGACGCCATGGCGTACGTCGAGAACGGCCGCGCCAAGGGCAAGATCGTCGTCACCCTCCCCACCAGCTGACGGTCTCTACGCGCTCCGGTACGCCCGCAGAAAGGTGTGCACGCCCGCGACGATGAGCGGCCGGACGCGGGCGTCCTCCGCGGCGTTCGCGGAGCCGAGCCGGTCCAGCGCGACGCCGAAGGTCAGCGCGATGAACTGGTCGGCCGCGAGCCGGGGGTCGGGCACCTCGAGCAGCCCGGCCGCGGCAAAGGCGGCGAACCGCTCGGCGAGCGCCTCGTCGGGGGCGTCGGCCATCGAGCTGTAGCCCTGCCGCTGCAGCCGGCCGGACTCCGCCCGGACCAGCCGCTGCAGCGTCGCGTACTCCGCCGAGCCGAGCATGTCGGTCGCGATCCGCATCGCGAACGTGACCAGGGCGTCCTCGAGACCCGCGGCCCGGGTGCGGTCGGTCAGGGTGTCGTCGAGGGTGCGCCGGATCGTGGTGATCAGCGACTGGCCGACGTCGTCGACGACCGCTTTGAGCAGCGTCCGCTTGTCGCCGAAGTAGTCGTAGACGGTCCGCTTGGACACCCCGGCCTTGGCGGCGACCGCGTCGACGCTGGTCCGGTCGAAGCCGTCGGCGAGAAACAGGTCCCGGGCCGCGGAGAGGATGGCGGCCCGTTTCCGCGTGGACCCCTCGCGCAGTGTCTTCGTGGCCGGCATGGTCACATCGTAACCGAACTACACTGCACGGTGTAGTGTAATCTGGAAGTCATGACGTCACTGGAGAAGGAGGCTCCGCGGGCGCTGCTCGCGGGGGCTTCGCGCCGGTGGATACGTCTGCTGCCGTGGGGCCTGGCCTTCGTGCTGTGCGTCGCGCTGCTGCCCACCACCATCCAGGTGCTCAGCGTCGATTACGGCCTGAACGGCGGCCTCGCGAGCGCCCTGGCGGTGGCGCAGGCGGCGCCGCTGCTGCTCGCCGTCGTCCGCCCGCTGCAGGCCTGGTACGTGATCTTCGCCGCGGATGTGGCCGGGGCGCTGGCCCTGCTCACCGTCGATCTGGCGGCACCTCAGGTGTGGCCGTTCCCGCCGATGGAGATCGTCGGGTACGTCGGCCTCTGCCTCGCCCTCGGTCTGCGCGAGCCGCGCCGGCGGCTGGTGCTGGTGTGGCTGGCGACGGCGGGCGCGGGCGTCGGCCTGGAGTTCGTCGCGCCCGACGGCACGCGGGGCAACGGCACGCTGCTCACCATCCTCAGCGGCGTCGCCCTCGTGCTGGCGGCCGCGCTCCGCGAGCGCTACGAGGCGCAGCGCAGGCTGGCCGAGCAGGAAACGATCAGCGAGGCCGAGCGCGGCCGGCGGACGCTGCTGGAGGAGCGCGCCCGTATCGCGCGCGAGCTGCACGACGTGGTGGCGCACCACATGTCCGTCATCACGGTGCAGGCGGACACCGCCGCGTACCGCCACGACCTCGGCGGCCTGCCGCCGGACGTGCGGGCGGAGTTCACCTCGATCGCGGCGACCGCGCGCGAGTCGCTCGGCGAGATGCGGCGGCTCCTCGGCGTCCTGCGCAACGAGGAGACGCGCGGCGAGCTCGCGCCCCAGCCGGGCCTGCCGCAGATCGCGCAGCTGGTGGAGGCGACCGCGAGGGCCGGCGGGTCCGTGGAGTTCACCCCCTGCGACGCCGACGTGCCCGAGGCGGTGGGCCTCTCCGCGTACCGCATCGTCCAGGAGGCGCTCGCGAACGTCGTCCGGCACGCGCCGGGCGCCCCGACCCACGTGTCAGTGGCGGCGGACGGCGAGCGGCTCACCGTCCGCGTCGTCAACGGGCCGCCACCGAAGCCGCCCGCCGCGCCGCTCGAGGAGCGCGGCACCGGGCACGGCCTGGTCGGCATGCGCGAGCGGGTGCGGCTGGTGGGCGGCGAGCTGGACACCGGGCCGCTGCCGGACGGCGGCTTCCGGGTGGCGGCGCGGCTGCCGGTGACAGCGAACGACAACGAGGGGACGCCATGACGATCCGGGTGATCATCGTCGACGACCAGGCCATGGTGCGGGCCGGCTTCGCCGCGCTGCTGGCCGCGCAGAGCGACATCGACGTGGTGGGCGAGGCCCCCGACGGCGTGCGGGGCGTCGAGCTGAGCCGGCGGACGCATCCCGACATCGTGCTGATGGACGTCCGTATGCCGGAGATGGACGGCCTGGAGGCCGCGCGCCGCCTGCTTACGCCACCGGCGGGCGTGACGCACCGGCCGCGGGTCCTGATGCTCACCACCTTCGACGTCGACGACTACGTCTACGAGGCGCTGCGGGCGGGCGCCAGCGGCTTCCTGCTCAAGGACGCGCCCCCGGACGATCTCATCGCGGCGGTCCGCGTCGTGGCCTCGGGCGACGCGCTGCTCGCCCCCTCGGTGACCCGCCGCCTCATCGCGGACTTCGCCCGGCAGACCCCGGCCGCCCGGGGCAAGCCCACGCTGCGGCTCAAGGCCCTGACGCAGCGCGAGACCGAGGTCCTCACCCTGGTGGCCCGCGGCCGGTCCAATACGGAGATCGCGGAGAGCCTGGTGCTGGCCGAGCAGACAGTGAAAACGCACGTCAGCCGCGTCCTCACCAAGCTCGGCCTGCGCGACCGCGCCCAGGCGGTGGTCTTCGCGTACGAGTCGGGGCTGGTGGCCGCGGGCGAGTAGGGGTGGGGCCTGCCCCTCCTCCGCCCCCTACCCCGGTAGCACGTCCACATCGGCTCCCCCGTATGACGACTGGCGTACAGCCGTCCTCGCACACTCCATCCCATCAGCAGGAGAGATCGCGAAAGGGCGGATCATGAGGCTACGCAGCGGCAGGCGACAGAAGGCGGACCAGGGGCCGGAGGTCGTGGGTGACCCCGGTTTCGCCGTCGAGCTGCGGGGTGTCCGGCGGCAGTACGGGCGGGGCGCGGGCGTCGTGCACGCCTTGGCGGGTGTTGACCTGGCGCTGCCGCGAGGCACCTTTACGGCCGTGATGGGTCCTTCGGGGTCGGGCAAGTCCACGTTCCTGCAGTGCGCGGCCGGGCTGGACCGGCCGACTGCCGGGTCGGTGCGGCTGGGTGGCACGGAGATCACCGGGATGAGCGAGAACGAGCTCACTGAACTCCGGCGCAGCCGACTCGGGTTCGTCTTCCAGGCTTTCAATCTGCTGCCGTCGCTGACAGTTGAGCAGAATGTGCTGCTGCCGATGCGGCTGGCCGGGCAACGGCAGGACCACCGCCGGGCGGCGGAGGTGCTGGGCCGGGTCGGGCTCGCCGACAAGGCGCGGCGGCGTCCCGGCGAGCTGTCCGGTGGTCAGCAGCAGCGCGTCGCCATTGCCCGCGCGCTGGTGACCAGCCCCGATGTGGTCTTCGCCGACGAGCCGACGGGTGCCCTCGACACCGGCACCGCCGCCGAGGTCCTCGGCCTGCTGCGGCACGCCGTCGACCAGCTCGGCGCCACCGTGGTGATGGTGACGCACGACCCGGCCGCCGCGGCCTGGGCGGACCGCGTGCTCTTTCTCGCCGACGGCACCTTCGCCGGCGGTCTGGAGCGCGGCTCCGCGGAGCGGATCGCGGCCCGGATGACGGCACTGACCGCCCGTAACACGCACGCCATGGCAGGGGTGGCGGCATGAAGCTCAAGCCCAATGGACTCGCCCGCGCGGCGGTCCGCTTCAAGCCCGCGTCCTTCGCGGGGACCTTCATCGCGCTGATGATGTCCGCGCTGATCGTCACGGCCTGCGGCATTCTCCTCGAGACCGGCCTGCGCGCCTCGGTGCCCGCGGAGCGGTACGCCAAGGCGCCGGTCGTCGCGGCGGCCGACCAGTACAAGTACGTCGTCACGGGCAGCGGCGAGGACCGCGAGAAGGAAGCGGTGCCGCTGCCGGACACCGCCCGGGTCGACGCCGGGCTGGCCGCGAAGGCCGCCCAGGCGCCGGGCGCGAAGGCGGCGGTGGCCGACTTCACCTTCCCGGTACGGACCGGGGACGGCTCGCTCACCGCGCACGGCTGGGGCTCGCACGCCTTCACCGGCAGCGCGCTGACCAACGGCTCCGCGCCGGGCGCGGGCGAGGTCGTGCTCGACGCCGACGCGGCGCGCTCCGCGAAGGCGGCAGTCGGCGACACCGTCGCACTGCAAACCGCCGCCGGGCAGCGGGACTTCCGCGTCGCGGGCATCGCCAAGGCCGGACCCGGGGACACCGCCCGGGATGCCGGCCCCACCGCCTGGTTCGCCGACGCCCAGGCCCCCGCCCTCGCCGGACACCCCGGCAAGGCGGACGCCATCGCCGTGCTGCCCAAGGACGGCACGAAGACCGACGCCCTTTCCGACTCCGTGCAGAAGGCCCTGTCCGGCTCCGGCGCCCAGGTGCACACCGGCACCGACCGCGGCGCCGTCGAGGACCCAGGTCTCGCCTACGCCAAGGACACGCTCTTCGGGATCGGCGGCCCCTTCGGCGGCATCGCCGCCATCGTGGCGGTCTTCACCGCGGCCGGCACCGTGGCCCTGTCGGTATCCCAACGGGCCCGCGAATACGCGCTGCTGCGCGCCATCGGCGCCACCCCGCGGCAGATCCGCCGCGCCGTCGCCTCCGAAGCCCTGCTCGTCGCGCCGCTCGCCGGCATCCTCGGCACCCTGCCCGGCATCGGGCTCGCGCACTGGTGGTTCGGGCAGCTGCAGGACCGCGGCGCCATCCCCGACGCCGTCCAGGTGCACGTCTCAGGTATCCCCCTGCTCATCGCCGTCGGTGCCGGACTGCTCACCGCGCTCGGTGCCGGCTGGATCGCCGGACGGCGGCCCGCGAAGATCAAGCCCGGGCAGGCGCTGTCGGAAGCGTCGGTGGAGCGGCTGCGGCCGGGCATCATCCGTACCGGACTCGGCCTGCTGGCCCTCGTCGGCGGCGCGACGCTCACCGGCGTCGCGGCCGGCTCGACCGGTGACAATGCCGCCGGTGCCGCCCTCGGCGTCGTCATGTGCTTCATGCTCGCCGTCGGGCTGCTCGGTCCGCTGGTGGCCAGGCTGTGCGCGGGCCTCTTCGGCCTGCCGCTGCGCGGCGCGGGGCCTGCCGCCTCACTCGCGGCGGCCAACTCCCGTACCAACGCCCGCCGTCTCGCCTCCGCGATCACCCCGATCGTCCTCGCGACCGCCTTCGCCTCGACGTTGGTCTTCATGAATACGAGCGAGCGCCACGTCGCCGACAAGCAGCTGCGGGCGGGCATCACCGCGGACCATGTCATCACCGACCCGGCCGGGGACGCGGCGGAGCGCGCCGCCCGGGCACCGGGTGTGGACACGGCCGTCGGCGTGCTGAATGCGCAGGTGCTCGTGCCGACCGGCTCCGGCGAGTTCAAGGCGCTGCAGGGCGCGGCGGCCCAGGGGGTCAGCGGCTCGGCCGCCGAGCTCGCCGAGGTGCAGGACCTGGACGTGACGGAAGGCAGCCTGGACCGGCTCGGCAGCGGCCGTATCGCCGTCGACAAGACGCTGGCGGCCTCGGCGGACGTCGGCGTCGGTGACCGGATGCCGCTCTACCTCCCCGACGGCACCAAGGAGAGCCCCGAGGTCGTCGCGGTCTACGGCCGCGGGCTCGGCCTCGGCACGGTGACCATGGACCGCGCGTCGCTGGCCGGGCACGTCACCTCGGAATTCGACAGCACGCTGCTGGTGAGCGGCGGCTCGGACAAGTCGCTGGCCGCCCTCGGCCAGGTCACCGACGCCTCCGGCTACGCCACCGAGCAGAGCCTCGACGCCAAGACCGGCGCGTGGATGAACAACACCATGGCCGCGGTCCTCGGCGGCTTCGCCGCCGTCGCCGCGCTCAACACCCTGGTGATGACCGTCCTCGACCGCCGCCGCGAGCTGGGCACGCTGCGCCTCGTCGGCTCCACCCGGCGCCAGGTCATGCAAATGCTCCGCTGGGAAGGCCTGCTGGTCTCCGCCGCGGGCGTCATCCTCGGCACCGCGATCGCCGCCGCCACGCTCATCCCGATGATGCACGGCATGACCGGCGAGGCGCCGTACGTGCCCCCGCTGCTCTACGGCTCCTTCGCGGCCGCCGCCGGCGGGCTGACGCTGCTGGCGATCACGCTGCCGGCGCGCGGAGCGCTGCGCCGCTGGTCCTAGCGCACCGGTACGGGGCGGCGAGTCCGGCATCGCGCCGGCCCCCGCCCCGTACGACCCCCAACTCGCCCGGAAACGACGGAAGGACGTCCATGACCACCACCCTGGCTCCCCCGGCCCGTATCGGGAGAGCCGCTGTCGGGGCCCTCGGCCTGCTGGCGGTCGCCACCGGTGCCCTGGAGTCGGTGGTGACGCCGACGCTGCCGCTCCTGCAGCGCGAGCTGGACCTGAGTCCGGCCGAAGGGGCGCTGCTCAGCATCGTGCTCCTCATCACCGGGGCGCTCATCACGCCGGTCGCGGGCAAGTTCGGCGACCGCTACGGCGGGAAGCGGGTCCTGATCCGGCTGATGGCGGTGGTCTCGGCCGGCGGACTGGTGTCCGCCCTGGCGCCGAATCTGCCGGTGCTGCTGCTCGGCCAGGTGCTGCAAGGGGCGATGGTGGGCGCGCTGCCCCTGTCGTTCATCCTGGTGCGCAAGCACCTCCCCGCGGGCGATTCCAAAGTGGCCATCGGGGTGGTCAGCGGTCTGTTCGTGGGCGGCGGGATGGCGGGCACGCTCGCGGCCGGGCCGGTGGCGGAAGGGCTGTCCCGGCACTGGATGTTCGCGCTGCCGACGATCGCGGTCATCGGCTCCACCCTGCTGGTGAACCGGCTGATGCCGGACGATCCGCCGGGCCGGGCGGACGGTTCCGGGATCGACTGGCCCGGGCTGGTGCTGCTGAGCGGGACGCTGGTCACGCTCATGCTGGTGCTCGCGCTGGCGCCCGACATCGCCTCGCAGCCGCTCGTGCTCGGTGGCCTCGTGGTGGTGCTGGCCGCCTTCGTGACCGGATGGATAGCCGTCGAGCGGCGGGCGGCCGCGCCGATGGTCGATCTGCGCATGCTGGCACGGCCGGCGATCTGGAAGGCGTGCGTGCTGACCTTCGTGATCTGCGTCGGTACGTCGATGGCGGTCTATCTCGTCCCGCAGCTGTTCGCGGTGCCCACCGGCGCGTACGGCTTCGGGGCCGGTGCCACCGAGATCGGCTTCTTCCTGCTGCCCGGCGCCGTGGCCGCGTCGCTGGCCGGGCCGATCGGGGGGCTCGGGGCGCGGCGCTTCGGCTCGCGCGCCGTGGTCACCGCCGGGGTCCTCATGATGGCCGGCGCCCTGCTCGTACTGGCGGCAGTGCACTCCGAGGTCTGGCACCTGATCGTCGGCAAGGCGCTGATCGCGCTGGCCAACGGCCTGTGCGTCACGGCGATGATGACCAGCACCGCCACCTCCGTAGACCAAGGCGACACCGGCATCGCCACCAGCCTGGTCCTGGTCACGCGCGTGGTCGGCTACGCCGTGGGCGCGCAGGCCGGTGGCGCGCTCCTCACCGCCGGGACCCCCTCCGGGTCGGATGTCCCGGCCCCATCGGCCTTCGTCACCGGCTTTATCGTCGCCGGCGCCGTCACGGCGCTGTCCCTGCTGGTCACGCGCACCATGAGCAAAGGAGTCAAGGAATGAACCGCACCACGCCGCGGCGCACGGTCCTGATATCCGGGGCCGGCGTCGCCGGGCCGGCCCTCGCGTACTGGCTGAACCGCCACGGATTCGCCGTCACGGTGGTCGAGAAGACGGCCGCCTTGCGCAGCGGTGGTTACCCCATCGACGTGCGCGGCACCGCGCTCGAGGTCATCCGGCGGATGGGAATCCTGCCGCGGCTGCGGGACGCGCACATCGACTCGCGCCGCCTGACCTTCCTCGACGGGGACGGCAGCGAGATCGCCGCGCTCAACCCGCACACCGTGGCCGGCAGTGTCGCGGGACAGGATCTCGAGGTGCGACGCGGGGATCTGACCGACGCTCTGCACACGGCGGTCCGGGACGACGTGGAGTTCTTGTTCAACGACTCCATCGACACCCTCGATCAGTCCGGGCACGGGGCCGACGTCACCTTCCGCGGGGGCGGCCGGCGGACGTTCGACATCGTGATCGGCGCGGACGGGATGCACTCCCGCACCCGCGAGCTGCTGTTCGGCGCAGAAAAGCAGTTCCACCGGTACCTCGGCTACTGCTTCGCCGTGTTCACCATGCCCAACACCTTCGGGCTCTCCCACGAGGTCACGATGTGGAACACCCCCGGCAGGGCCGCGGCCCTCTACGCCGTCGGGGACAGCGACGACGTGCACGCCTTCCTGAACTTCGCCCGGCCGGCGCCGCCCCTCGACACCTTCCGGGACCCCGGCGCTCAACGGGACCTGGTCGCCAAGGTCTTCGCCGACGCGGGGTGGGAAGTCCCCGGCATGCTCGACGCGATGCACACGGCGGACGACCTGTTCTTCGACGCCGTCGGCCAGATCCGCATGCCGCGCTGGTCCAGCGGGAGGGTCGCGCTGGTGGGCGACGCCGCGTACGCGCCCTCGTTCCTCACCGGCCAGGGCACCAGCCTCGCGCTCGTCGGCGCCTACATGCTCGCCGGTGCGCTGGCCGACCACGACGGCGATCACACCGCGGCCTTCGCGGCCTACGAGCACACCACCCGCGAGTTCGTGACCATGAACCAGGACCTGGTCGGCGAGGGCGGCGCCGCCCTCTTCCCCACCACCGCCCGGGCCCTGGAACAGCGCAACGCCAGGCTGCGCGGCCTCAGCACCATGCCGCCCGCGGAAGGCAAACCGGCGCACTCCGCCCTCACCCTGCCCGACTTCACGTCAGGCCCCCGCCAGCGGTGACGTTCCTTCGTCCGGGCGTCCTCGCAAGGCGCCCGGGCCCGGCGCGCCGGATGATCACAGCTATGGGAAATGCGCTGGTGCTCCCCTTTGCCGAGATCACCGATGACATGCTGCCGCTGGTCGGCGGCAAGGGTCTCAATCTCGGGCTGATGACCCGGGCCGGGCTGCCGGTCCCGGACGGCGTCTGCGTCACCACCGAGGCCTACCGGCGGGTGGCGGAGAACGCCGGCCTCGGGCCCGTACTCGACGAGCTGGCGGCGGCCGGGCCCGACGATCTGGCGCCGCTTGCCGAGCGGGCCAGGGACCTCGTCCGTAAGGCCGAGGTGCCGGCGGACATCGCGGCCGCGGTCCGGGAGACGGCCGGGCACGGGCCGGTGGCGGTACGCTCCTCCGCCACCGCCGAGGACCTGCCCACCGCCAGCTTCGCCGGCCAGCAGGACACCTACCTCAACGTCCTCGGGCCCGACGCGGTGCTGCGGGCGGTGCGCGACTGCTGGGCGTCGCTGTGGACCGACCGGGCCGTGGCCTACCGCGCCGCGAACGGCATCGACCACGCCGCGGTGCGGCTGTGCGTCGTGGTGCAGCAGATGGTGCCGGCCGAGGTCGCCGGGGTGATGTTCACCGCGAACCCGGTCACCGGGCGCCGGCACGAGACCGTCATCGACGCCGCACCGGGACTCGGCGAATCGGTGGTCTCCGGCGCGGTCAACCCCGATCACTTCGTGGTGGACACCGCCACCGGCCGGATCACCGAGCGGCGGGTCGCCGACCGCACCACCCTGATCCGCGGCCTGCCCGAGGGCGGCACCGAGCAGATCGCCGCGGACGCGGGCGGCGGTGCCTGCCTCACCGACGAGCAGCTGGTGGCGCTGGCCGGACTCGGCGCCCGGGTGGAGGAGCACTACGGCGCGCCGCAGGACACCGAGTGGGCGATCGACGCGGACGGCGGCCTCTGGCTGACCCAGGCCCGGCCCATCACCACGCTCTACCCGGTCCCGGCGAGCGACCTGCCGGGCCTGCGGGTGTATCTCTCGGTCAACGTCGCGCAGGGCATGTACCGGCCGTTCACCCCTATGGGCATCGAGGCCTTCGGCTTCCTGACCCGCCAGGGCAGCGGCGCCGGCGCGACCCAGAACCTGGCCGGGGCCCTGCGCGCCCCCGGCCTCGCCGTCGCCGGCCGCCGGGTCTTCGTCGACGTCACCGGGGCGGTGCGCAGCGGCGTCGGCCGCCGCGTGCTGCCGCGGCTGCTCGACGTCGGCGAAGCCCGCTCCGCCACCGTCATCCGCGGCCTGCTCGACGACCCCAGGCTGCGCCCGCAGCCCGTCTCACCGCGGGCGATCCTGCGCGCGCTGGCCCAGTCGGCGGCCGGCGGCCACCGGGTGCCGCTGCAGATCGCGCAGACGATCGCCGACCCCGCCGCCGCGCTGCGCCGGGCCCAGCGCCTCCGCGACCAGCTCGGCCGGCTGCTGCCGCTGCCCGCGGACGCCACCGCGCAGACCCGCCTCGACCACGTCGAGCGGGTCCTCGGCCGCGAGACCTTCCCGATCGTCTACGCCACCGTGCCGGACTTCATCGCCGGTTACCTGATGCTGGGGCTGGCCCGGCTGCTGCTGCCCGACCCGGCCGACCGGGCCCGGCTGCAGAACGTGCTGCGCAGCCTGCCGCACAACCCCACCACCGAGATGGACCTCGCCCTCTGGCAGGCGGCGACCCGGATCAAGGCGGACCCGGAGGCCGCCCGGCTCCTCCGCGACACCCCCGCGGACAACCTCGCCCGCTCGCCCCTGCCGGCGACCGTCCAGGCCGAACTGAACGCGTTCCTCGCCGAGTACGGCCACCGCGCGGTCGCCGAGATCGACATCGGCATGCCCCGCTGGTCCGACGGCCCCGCCCACATCCTCGGCGTGCTCGCGAACTACCTGCGGCTGGACGACCCCGCCCTCGCCCCCGCCGCGCTCTTCGCGAAGGGCGCCGAGGAAGCGGACCGTACGATCGCCGAACTCGCCGCCGGGGCGGGCGGCGTGCGCGGCTCGGTGATCGGCTTCGCCCTCGGCCGCACCCGGCAGCTGGCCGGGCTGCGCGAGCTGCCGAAATTCAACCTGGTCCGGATCTTCGCCGGACTGCGCGTCCACCTGACCGCCGTCGGCGCCGAACTCACCGGCCGCGGGGTCCTGGACCGGCCCGACGACATCTACTTCACCACCCTCGCCGAAGCCCGCGACGGACTGCGCGGCACCGATCTGAAGCCGCTGGTGGCAGAGCGCCGCGCCGATTACGAGCGCGAGCTGGGGCGTCGGCACATCCCGCGCGTGCTCCTCTCGGACGGCACCGAGCCGGAGGCGGTGGGCCTGCCCGCGGGCCCGCCGTCCGCCGCGACCGCCCCCGGAACCCTCACCGGCACGCCCGCCTCGGCCGGTACGGTCACCGGCACGGCCCGCGTCATCCACGATCCGACGGGCGCCCACCTCAACCCGGGCGAGATCCTGGTCTGCCCCTCCACCGACCCCGGCTGGACCCCGCTGTTCCTCACCGCGGGCGGCCTGGTCATGGAGATGGGCGGCGCGATCTCGCACGGCGCGGTGGTGGCCCGCGAGTACGGCATCCCCGCGGTGGTGGGAGTCGCGGGCGCGACCGAGCGCATCGAGGACGGCGCCCGCATCTCGGTGGACGGCGCGGCGGGGACGGTCACGGCTGAGCCCGGCGACTGATCCGCATCCCTAATTCCGATAAAGTCGGGCACATTACGCAAACCGCCCGAAGGATTTCGGATCGAAAGGCTCCACCATGACCACCGCCACGGCCACCTGCGCCTGTGCCGACTGCGCCGGCGACGTCTGCGCCAACTGCACCTGTACGAACTGCGCCTGCGCCTCGTGCGCCCACAAGGCGACCGAACTGGCCACCTGCTCGTGCACCGACTGCGGCGGCGACCTGTGCGCCACCTGCACCTGCTCCTCCTGCTCGTGCCGGACCTGCCACCACTGACGCGCGAGCACAGCGTTCCGACGCACCTCGGCCCGCCCCGGGCAGTCCCGTATCCGGGCACCTGGAGCGGGCCGCGTCGCGCCTACGCGGACGGCGCCGTACCGCCGCCGGCGGACTCCGCCTCCCGCAGCAGCGCCGTCAGGTCCGCCCGCGCCCTGGCCACCCGGGAGCGCACGGTGCCCAGCGGGCAGCCGAGCACCGCGGCGGCCCGCTCGTACGGCAGCCCGGCCAGCTGCGTGAGGACGAAGGCCTCGCGGCGCGAGGCGTTCAGCGCCCGCAGCAGTTCCAGCAGCGCCACCCGCTCCTCGAAGCCGGGCAGTCCGCACGGCTGGGACCGCTCGGCGGCCGTCTGCCAGTCGCAGGCGGAGGCGATCCGCGGGCGCGCCGCCGTGTGCCGGTAGCGGTCCACCACCACCCGGCGGGCGATCGACAGCAGCCAGGTGCGGGCGCACGAGCGGCCCGCGAACCGCGGCAGCCCGGTGAGCGCCCGCAGATACGTCTCCTGGGTCAGGTCGTCGGCACCGTGCAGGTCGGCGCTGAGGTGGGCGACGAACCGCCACACATCGCGCTGGGTGGCGCGGACGAACCGGTCCACCGCCTCCGGGTCGCCGCTCCGGGCGGCCAGCGCCCAGGCGGTCACTTCGGTGTCGTTATGTCGTCTTGCCGATGGGCCGCGCGGGGCCTGGGTCAGGGCAGGAGTCATCGTGTCGTGTCCTTCGCACGCGGGCAGACCGCGCCGCAGCGGACGCGGGCCTGCCGGGGAAGCGGCGTCGCGGGCGCGCCGGGCCCGTAGGGGCGTCGACGGCATCGCGGGCCGCGAGTTGGTGGGGGCGGCGCGCGGACGAGCGCGCCGGACCGCGGCGCCGCCGCCGGGTGCCAGACCCGGGTGCGGCGCCGTACTGGCACTGCCGGCTCCCACGAAGTGCGGGCAAGCCGGGCCGCCGCCGGTCGCAGCGACGCGATAGGCGGTCGCCGGACAGCGGTCGGTGGTCAGTGCAGAGCGAAGAACGCGGCAGGCGGGCCGCGGCGGGAGACGACGTACTGCAGCAGCGGCTCGCGCGGCCGCGCCGGCGGCTCGGCGCCGACGGCCGGCGACGGCCGCGACGGAGCGGATACGACCCCGGCGAGCACCCGGCGGGCCAGCCGCAGCGGCACGAAGACGAAGGCGGCCAGCGCCCGGCCGGTGCGGTACGCCGCCGCCTCACCGCGCCACAGCCACAGCCCGCACACCAGGGCGGCGAGCGCGTGCGCCGCGACCATGCCGGGCGAACTGCCGTGCCCGGCATGGGCCATGGCGCCCTCGGCCGCGGCGTGCCCGGCGTGTGGGGGCAGCTGTCCGGCGGGCTCCGGCGGCGTCGCCAGCCACTGCGCCCCGGTGAACACCCCGTGCAGCGCCAGCTGCGCCACCACCGTGGCGCCGGTGACCGCGACCGCCCCGCGCTCGCGGCCGGTCAGCCACCACGCGGCGGCGGTGGTCGCCGCGAACGCGTACGCCACGCCCCACGCGGGCAGCGGACGCCCGGACATGAGCGCGTGGCCCAGACCCGTGGCCACTACACACACGGCCGCGAAGACCGCGGCGCGCGCGATGCGGAAGGCGGGCCCCGAGGTCATGGCGGTCATGGTGCCAGCCGGCTCCCGTTCCGACGAGGGTGGGTGATCGATGCCTCATGAACACTTCCCGCGCGTGTGCTCCGGCTCACCCGCAGATCCCGGGAACTCGCACGGCCCTTCGCCCGACTCCCTGAATGCCGCGGTCGCCGCGCCCGCGGCAGGTCCCTTCCGTCCCCGCCCCAGGAGAGCCGCCGATGTCCGTCGAACCACCGCCGCCCGCCGCGCCGGAGGCCCCGCCCGCCGCTGCCGCACCTCCGTCACCGGCCCGCCGGGCCACCTGGTCCGCGCTGCGCCCGCTGGTGCTCCGGCTGCACTTCTACGCCGGGCTGATCGTCGCTCCGTTCCTGCTCATTGCCGCCGTGACCGGGCTGCTGTACGCCGCGTCGTACCAGATCGAGAAGGTCGTCTACGACCACGAGCTGCGGGTGCCGGCCGGCGAGCGCGAGCTGCCGCTGGCCGTGCAGATCGCGGCCGCCCGCGAGGCGTATCCGGACGGCGAGGTCAGCGGGGTGCGCCCGGCCCCGGAGCCGGGCGACACCACCCGGGTGCTGCTCGCCGGCGCCCCGGGGGTGCCCGAGGACCGCAGCCTCGCGGTGTTCGTGAACCCGCACGACGGCGAGGTGCGCGGCGCGCTCGAGCAGTACGGCTCCACCGGCGCCCTGCCCGTACGCGCCTGGATCTCCGAGCTGCACCGCAGCCTGCACCTCGGCGAGACCGGCCGGCTCTACAGCGAGCTGGCCGCCAGCTGGCTGTGGGTGATCACCGGGGCCGGCCTGGTGCTCTGGCTGGCCCGCCGCCGGGGACGCGGGAAGCTGCGCTCCGCCACGCTGCCCGACCGCAGTGCCACCGGCCGGAAGCGCACCATGAGCCTGCACGCCTCGGTCGGCGTGTGGGCGGCGGCCGGCTTGTTCTTCCTGTCCGCGACGGGCCTGACCTGGTCCACGTACGCAGGTGAATCCGTAACGAAACTGCGCGAATCCCTCGGCCAGCTGACGCCGGAGGTCAACGCCGCCGTCGCCGGCGGCGCCCAGGCCCCCGCCGGCGACCACGCGGAACACGGCGGCCACGGCTCGCACGGCGCGAACGCGCAGCACGCGGTCGGCGCCGCCGAAGCGCTGCGCATCGCCCGCGCCCACGGCATCGGCGACCCGGCCGAGGTGACGCTGCCCGCGGACGCCTCCTCCGGCTACGTCGTCAAGGAGGTCCAGCGGGCCTGGCCGGTGAAGCAGGACGCCGTCACCATCCACCCGGAGTCCGGCAAGGTCACCAGCAGCCTGCCCTTCGCCGACTACCCGATGCTCGCAAAGCTCACCAACTGGGGCATCGCCCTGCACATGGGCATCCTCTTCGGCCTCGTCAACCAAATCGCCCTGGCGGCCCTGATGGTCGCCCTGATCCTGCTCATCGTCTGGGGCTATCGCATGTGGTGGCAGCGCGGCCGCGACACCGCCTTCGGCCGCCCGATGCCGCGCGGGGCGTGGCAGGCGGTGCCGTGGTACGTACTGGCACCGCTGGCGGGCGCGACCGCCATGCTCGGCTGGTATCTCCCGCTCCTCGGCATCCCGCTCCTCGCCTTCCTGGCCGCGGACGCCGCCTACGGGGTGTACGCCCGCCGGCGCCGCGACACCCGGGAGGCGGCGGCAGGGTGAGCTGACGGGTGTACCACTCGGCCGCGGCCGGCATCCCGAACTCCCCGACCCCGTCTCGCGCTCGCTCGTCCGCGGCACCGGAGCATCGTGTACGGCCGGGGCAGCCCGGTGCCCCCGCCCGCAACTCGACACCACCGGTGTGAAGGAACTCAGACCGAGCCGCCGGACCGCTGCCGCTTCGCCTTGGCGATTTCGGCGTTGAACTGCGCCCCGGTGAGCAGCGCGAAGTTGGACAGCCAGAGCCAGATCAGGAAGACGACGGCACCGGCCAGCGACCCGTAAAGGCGGCTGACGGTGTGGAAGGCGCCCAGATAGAGCGCGAAGCCGGCCGACACGGCCAGCCACAGCACGATGGCGAGCAGCCCGCCGGGCGCGGTGCGGCGCACGGTGCGTGCGGCGGGAGGCCCCGAGTGGAAGAGGATCAGGACGAGCAGCCCGGCCAGGACCAGCAGCAACGGCCAGCGCAACACACTCCATACCGCCGTGGCTTGATCGGCCAGCCCCAGCGCCTGCCCGAGCGAGCGGGCCAGCGGCCCGGAGACGATGAGGGCGAACGCCGTCGCGAGCAGCAGGGCCAGGAGAATCAGGGCGGTCCCCAGGATGCGGGGTGCCTTGCGCCAGGCGGGCCGGTTGTCGTGGATGCCGTACATGGCGTGCAGCGCCCGGCGGAACACCGCCAGATAGCTGCACGAGGACCACAGCGCGCTGACCACGCCCACGACGGTCAGCAGCCACGCCGCGGAGCGATGCCGGGTGATGGCTGTCAGGGTCCGTTCCAGCGCGTTCCCGGACTCGCCGGGAGCGACCTCGATGAGGTAGCCCGCGAGGCGGGACAGCCCGGCGGGGTCGGCCAGGCTGACGGCCGAGACGGTGACGAGCATGGCGGGCAGCAGGGCGAGCATCGCGTAATAGGTCAGCGCGGCGGCCCAGTCGGAGATGTCGTCATTCCACAGCGACAGCGGGGTGCGCCGCAGCGCCTGCCGGTACGAAGCCCACGGAGCCGTGCGCAGCCGGCCGAGCGGTTGCCATGTCCGCGGGTCGACGAGCTGCGATCGTGTCATGGCCGCTCTCCTTCCGCCGCCGGCTCCCGGGGCCCGGGTCGGGGGCGGGCCCCGGGAGCGGCCGCGCTGTGGATTGTCCTCTCGGTGCCGCCGCTACGCCCTGCCGCTGCCCGCGATCGCCGGCTCCGCTTTCGGCAGCGAGAACAGCTCGCGGTAGCCGGGCGGCAGTTGCGTGATCAGGCGGCGTACGAGCGTGGGCTCGGCCACGGTGGCGATGGCGCCGAGGACCGCGCCGGTATGCCGGCGTCCGGTCAGCGGATCACTGCGGGTGAGCATGGCCACCGCGGCGACGAAACCGTCCGGCGTCAGCGGCACGCTCGCGGGCGCGGTGCCCACCAGGACGGGCGTGCACTGGGCGGGCAGCAGATTGGCCAGGTCGGTGAGGTCGTCGCCGACCAGATGGGAGCCGAGCACCTCGAGGACCGCCTGGGTGGCCTGGGCGGCACTCGCGGGAGTGTCGTAACCGCCGCGGAAGTGCACCAGGTCGAGAAACTCCTCTACGCGCATGTCAGTTGACCTCCGGGTCGGGGTGGGGGGGCCGTTCGTTTCGAAGCCGCTCAGCGTCCGGGGCGGACGCGCAGCCGCGTGCGCAGCCGGTTCAGGATCCGGGCGAGCAGGCGCGAGACGTGCATCTGGGAGAGGCCGAGCTCTGCGCCGATCTCGCTCTGCGTCATCTCGGCACCGAACCGCATCGCGAGGATCCTCCGGTCCCGGGCCGGGAGTTCGGCGAGTACGGGCTGCAGCATCTGCCGCTCCTCGACCTTGACCAGGTCCTCGTCCTCGTAACCGAGCCGCTCGGTGAGCGCACTGTCGGGATCCTCGTCCGCAAGGCGGGAGTCCAGCGAGGCGGCGGTGTAGGCGTTCGCCGCGGCGAGGCCCTCGGCGACGGCCTGCGGAGTGCGGCCGAGGCGGACGGCGAGCTCATCCGTGCTCGGCGGCCGCCCGAGGTCCTGCTCGAGCTCCTCGGCGGCGGCGGCGAGCTCGCCGCGCAACTCCTGCAGCCGGCGCGGGACATGCACGTCCCAGGAGGTGTCGCGGAAGTGGCGCTTGATCTCGCCGTTGATGGTCGGCAGCGCGAAGGTGTTGAAGGCGAGGCCGCGGGCCACCTCGTAGCGGTTGATGGCCTTGATCAGGCCGATGGCGCCGACCTGGATGACGTCGTCGGCCGATTCGGTACGGGCGCGGAAGCGGCGGGCGGCGAAGCGCACCAGGGGCATGTTCAGTTCGACGAGGGTGTTGCGCACGTAGGAGTAGTCGGCGGTGCCTTCCTCCAGGCTTGCCAGGCGGGTGAAGAGCACCTGGGAGAGCGCGCGGGCGTCGTCGGTGGTGGCGGTGCCGGCGGTGGTCGGGGCGGGGTCCTGCCCCGCGGTATGTCGGTGGACCACCGGGTGGGTGTCGATGCCGCTCGGGGTGACCAGTTCGGTGATCGTCATCGTCTTCGTCCTTTCCGTTTGTGGCGTCCCGGACGATCAGACGCTCGGTGTGAACAGGCAGTTACCCCGCGCCTCCGGGGGCAATCAAAGTGCCCCCCGTTGAGCCATCACCGCAGGTGAGAGCAGCTGTCACAGTTGGTCCGATCGAGTGCCCGGCTGATCTTCCGAACACCACCCGGCAGATCACGGATGTATAACGGGCCGCCCTCCGGGTAACAGGGGGACACGACGCGCTCCCGGCCGGTCGAAGCCCTCCGGGGGCGCCTGATCGCAGGGGTGAGACGATGCACAGCGCACGAGCAGCCCGTACGGACACCGCGTCCTCCGAGCGAGATACGCCGGGGCAGCACCCCGCCCCGCCCCCCACGCCGAGCGCGGCACCCGCAGACCTGCGGGCGCTGCTGCAGTCCGAGCACCTCACGCCCGCCGACGCGCGCGCCGTATCCAAGCCGCTCTTCGTCCGCCTGAACGAGGTGGAGGAAGGCACCGCCGAGTACTCGTACGTCCGCAACACCCTGGTCGAGCTGAACCTGCCCCTGGTCCGCTACGCCGCCCGGCGCTACTTCTCGCGCCCGGAGCCGAGCGAGGACGTGATTCAGGTCGGCATCATCGGCCTGATCAAGGCGATCAACCGCTTCGATCCCGAACGCGGCGTCGAATTCCCCACGTTCGCGCTGCCCACCATCTTCGGCGAGATCAAACGCCACTTCCGCGACGGCTCATGGGCCGTACGCGTCCCGCGCGCCCTGCAGGAGCGCCGCCTGCTCCTCGCGTCCGCGACCAGCACCCTGGAACAGCGCCTCGGCCGCCGCCCGACCACCCCGGAACTCGCCGACCACCTCGACCTCACCCCCGACGAGGTGGCCGAGGGCCTACGCGCCGGCAACGGCTATACCGCCACCTCCCTCGACGCCCCCGGAGAACACGGCAGAACCGACGACACCCTGGCCGACCACCTCGGCCGCGAGGACCCCGACCTGGAAAAGGTCGAAAACCTGGTCGCCCTGCAACCGGCCCTCGACGAACTACCGGAACAGGACCGCCGAATCCTCTCCATGCATTACGGCCAGGAGATGACCCAGGCCGAAATCGGCGCGGAACTAGGCATCTCACAAACCCACGTATCCCGCGTACTGACCCGAATCCTCAACCGGCTCCGCCGACGGCTGAATGTCCCCGAACGCTGAGACGGCAGCCCACCCCATTGAGGGAACATGCTTCCGGCACCGCCGGGGCACGCGCCCCTCATGGGTTTCGTAGGCACTATCGAAGGAACCGTCGAACGCTGGACCTCACATTTCTGGACCGCGATGACGCGCCCGGACAAAGAATCCGTAGAAATCGTCGCGGTGCTGCGCCGGGAATGCGACGCACATCTCATGATCATCGGCCCCGGGCGGACGCTCGTACCGAATCACTTCACGGTGGAACTCCCCGAGGACTGCTTTCACGCCTTGACCCAGCAGCAAGCCGAAGTGGAACGCCACCTGGCCCTGCTCATCCGACGCCACGCGGCGGAACAGCACTACAGCTTCGCCGGCCCGGTAACGGTGAACCTGCAACCCACCCCGACTCCCGACACACGCCGCTACCGCGTCCTCAGCCGCATCCTGCCGGTCGGCCTGATGTGATCTCCGATGCATGGTTTCCGCGGCGACGGGTTAAACGCGGATCATGACAAAACAGCAGGAGCCGAACCCCCCACCCTCCAAGGCCGCACCCCCTGGCACCCACTCTCCTCCCCCAGCGGCAAACGGCCCGACGCGAACGGTGCGGGGAACGGCCGCAGTGAGCCCGGGCCGCATCGCGGGACGCGGCTAGCACGGGGCATTCCCGCACGGAGGCCGCACCGGAGCTGCACCGGCGCGGCCTCCGCTGCGCAGCGCTCACCTCGCGTCGCTCAACCCAGCGCATCCATCAGGGCGGTGACATAGTCGTCCAACCGCTCCTCAACAGCTCGCGCCGTAAGCTCCGCCCTCCCCGCTTCCCGCCATGGCTGCGCCACCAAGTGCACTTCTTCCGAAAACGCCAGCGCGTCCCGCACCTGCCAGTACAGCCGCTCACTCGCGACCGCGGCCAGCACCCCGCCGGCCTCCTCATACGCCGCAACGAACCGCAGACCCCACACCGGCCCGTGCAGCAGCGCGAGATTGGTGGAGCAGTGCGCCACATCGAGATCCGCCGGCCCCCAGGAGGCCCCGGCCCAGTCGACGACGCCGGTTACCCGGGGCGCCGCGTCGAACAGCACATTTCCGGGGTGGAAGTCCCGGTGCAGGAAGCGCCCTTCGTAGGCCGGCGCAGGCTTGCGGATCACGTCGATCGCCGCGGCCCATGCCACCGCGTCGGCGCGCTTCGGAACCACGACGGTGTCGGCGGTAGTCAAGGCCACATACTCCCGGGGCCGCTCGGCGGGCCGCACCGCGTGGATCGCCACGAGCTGACGGGCCAACAGCGGAACGCGCGCCTCCAGTCCCTCGTCACCAAGGACCGTCCGCCCCGGCACATGCGACATCAGGAGCGACGGATACTCGCAATGCGCGGCGGTCGGATCAACGGCGACCAGTGCAGGAGCCGGCACACCGGCGGCCCCCGGAAGCAGCGTCAGAGCGCCGGCCTCCCGGTCCAGCAAGTCCTCGGCGCGCTCCACGAAGAACGGGTCGACGTAGGTCCGTAGCACCAGGTCACGGGTACTTCCGTCCCGCGCACCGATGGTCAGCCGCCGCATTTCGGCAGTGACACCACCACGCAGCACCTGGAATCCGACGATCCGCTCCCCGACCTCCAGATGCCGCCTCACCCACTCCAGGGTCAACGGTCGGACAGCCGCCGCCTCATCGCGATTTACCACCAGGCCACCCCACCATCCGGACGACGGCCCGCGCAGAAGATCCATGGGATCACCGATTCATACGCCGCCGATATGTGGCGCCGGTGAGACTGCTGACGACAACAAGCTGGAAGCGGGGGTGGAAGGGTGCGCCTCGAAGGGTGGCACGGCTGGCTCGGCACGTTCACCGGGGTAGCGCTCCTCACGGTGACCGCGCTGCCGGTGGCAGCGCTCGCGGCCTGGGCTCTGACCCGCCGACGAAGACTCGCCGGCGCCCCGGCGCCGAGGGCACGGCGCATATCGCTCGCCGAGGTCGGCATCGTCTACGGGACGGTGCCGGTGGTCTGGTTGATCCTGCTGCCGGGCGACGAGGGTGGGGCGGTCGTAAATCTGGTGCCGCTACGGGACCTGCTCACGATGAACACGGGCCAGATCGTCGGCAATCTGCTGGTCTTCGCGGCGCTGGGCTCCCTCGCCCCACTGCGGTTCGCGGCGCTGGCATCGGTACGGCGAGTGCTGGCGCTCGGAGCCGGCTGCTCGATCCTGGTCGAATCAGCGCAGTACGCCCTCCACCTGGACCGAGTGTCGTCCGTAGACGACGTACTGCTCAACACCGCCGGCGCCGGCCTCGCCGCCCTGACGTCCCGCCACTGGTGGCGCGCCGCCAGCAGTCCGCTACCCGCGGCGTGCTGTCCGACCGCCACGCAGTGAGGCGAGGGCGCCCCGGGAGCTCGGCGCACCTTCATGACAGTGGCCCCGCTGCCCGGATATCGGCAGCGGGACCAATGCTGCATTCCTCAGCAGTCGGGGATGACGGTGCCGTTGTTGTCGCGCGCTTCGTCGTTGCCCCAGCGGGACAGGTAGTACGCCGATACGTACTGATTGGCCGGGCCCACATCCGGGTCGGTCTTCAGCCACCAGTGGTTGTAGTTGCCCGCACCGTCACGGATCTCGCGGCCCCACGCCTTGCAATAGACGTAGTTGGTGGCCTTGTAGAGCGTGCCGGTCTGCGACGTCGACGTCGGCGAGGCGAACACCGGCGCATCAGCGAAGGTATCCACCCAGTATTTGCCGTCGCCACCGCAGCCGTTGTCGCTGGTGATCGACCGCTGCCCGTACGAGCCCGGGTAGGGGGCGAGGGACTGGCCGTTGATGTGGATGGTCTGCCCGGCGCCGTTGTAGAGCTGCTCGTAGTGGATGTGCGCACCGGAGCTGTTGCCGGTGGAGCCCGTGTAGCCGATGGTCTGGCCCTGGCTCACCGATTGGCCGTGGCTGATCGCGAACGACGACAGGTGGAAGTAGTACGTCTTCCAGCCGCCGCCGTGGTCGATGACGACATAGTTGCCGGCGCCGTTCGCCTCGTAGTAGCGGTATGCGGTGCCGGCGGCGGAGGCCAGGTTCGGCTGGCCGGCGGTGCCTCCGCCGTTCTTGATGAAGTCCAGCGCCAGCCGGACCTCCTGCGAATGATGGCTGTACGTCCAGGACTGGCCGCACGGGAACGGCGCCTTGAAGTTCGGCGCCGCATGCGCCGAGGGTGCCGTGAGGAGCCCGGCGAGAAGGGCGGCAATGGTCGCCGTCACCGCCACCAAGGCATTGCGCAGATGACGCATGAGAACCTCCATGGGGATGTCAGCAGTCGGGGATGACGGTGCCGTTGTTGTCGCGCGCTTCGTCGTTGCCCCAGCGGGACAGGTAGTACGCCGATACGTACTGATTGGCCGGGCCCACATCCGGGTCGGTCTTCAGCCACCAGTGGTTGTAGTAGTGG
>NZ_JAAKZV010000430.1 GCF_011044975.1 Streptomyces coryli
GGTTAGGCGGCCGGGCGGCGGTTGGCAGTTGGGGGTTGGCCGTTGGCGGTTCTGGCGTGGGCGGCCGGGCGGCGGTTGGCATTTGGCGGTCAGGGATTGGCGGTTGGGGCGTGGGCCGTCGGGCGGCGGTTGGCAGCTAGGGCCGGTGCCAAGGTGCTAGCGCCCCCGGCAACCACTACGCGCCCCTCCTCGCCCGTACCGCCACCCAGCAGCCCGGACCGGTCCATCACCCCGTACCGCCGCCCGGCAGCCCAGACCAGCCCGCCTCCCCACTCCTCCCGTAGCCAGCCAACCCACTGGCGCCGAGACCGTCAGGAGACGGCGGCGCGGCCGTCACCATCCGATGCCAAGCCGCCCGGTGGGTTGCGATGCGGCCGCATGGCACAAGGCAAGGAAGGTGACGCTGCGGAAGGTGGCCGAGGAGGCGGGCGTCCCCCGGCTACCCGCCCTCGGGGGAGGTTTCCGGGGCGAGGGCGGCGATCTGGGCTCGGGAGGTGAAGCCGAGTTTGGTGCGGATGTGTTCGACGTGGGCGTCCGCCGTGCGTTTGGAGATGACCAGGTGGTCGGCGATCTCCCGGTTGGTCAGGCCTTTGGTGATCAGTGCCGCCACCTCGCGTTCGCGGCGGGTGAGCTGGTCGAGGTGGGGGACGGAGGGAGCGGCGGTGGGCTGCTGCGGCCATCCGGCGGGCTGCGCGGAGGCGACCGGGGGCTGCCGCGGGGCCGGTTCGGGGAGCAGGTCGATGTCGTCGAGCGCGCTGGTCACCGCCTGCGTCAGGTCCAGCGCCCGGCCGCGGGCATGCTGCTCCGCGTACTGCTCCTCGGTCAGCGCGCGGCGCGCCGCCGCCACCGCGGCGCGGTGCTCGGCGTGCAGCACCTCCGCGTTGAGCCGGGCTCCGCCGATCTTCTCCCACAGCTCCGCCGCCGCCCCCAGCAGCCAGGCGGCCCGCTCTGAGCGGCCACTCGCCGCGGCGGACCACGCCAGCAGCTCCAGGGCGATCCCGGTGCCGAGCCGGTCGCCGACCGCGCGCTTGAGCTCCAGCACCCGGTGGCCCAGCCGGTCGCGTTCCTCCGCGCGGGACGTATCGCGCGCCATCCACAGCGCCAGCTGCCGGTAGAGCAGGCAGTAGCTGCGGATCCAGCACTCGCCCGGGGCGTCCCGCAGGGCGTCGAGCCCTTCGGTCGACACCTCCCACGCCCGCGCGACATCGCCGGTGACCGCCGCGCCGAAGGTCTGGATGAAGCAGGCGACACCCAGCGCGTCGCGGTCGCCGAGCGCGCGCAGCCGGCGCCGCGCCTCGTCCAGGTCGACGTGGGCCCGCTCGGCCTCGCCGCGGATCATCGTCAGGCAGCCACGGAACTGGATCGCGTGCGCCGTCCCCCGCTCGTCGCCGATCCGCTCGGCCATCGCCAGCGACGCCAGCACCTGCGGCTCGGCCTCGTCGTGCAGCCCCTGCACCATCAGGACCCAGGCGAGCCGGTGCAGCGCCTCGACCGCCTCGGGGCAGTCGTGCCGTACCCGCTCCAGACCGCGGCGCAGCCACTGGGCGCCCTCGCGCAGCCGCCCCGCCGTGATCCAGTGCGCCCACAGGTCGGCGGCCAGCGTGAGGCCGCGCAGCGCGGTGCCGGCCTCCTCGGCGGCCGGCCCGGTGCCGTACTCGAGGGCGAGCCGTAGGTTCGGCAGCTGCCGGTCGAGCGCGGTGAGCCGGCCGGCCTGCTCGTCGCCGCCGAAGGGGTCGACGGCCTGGCGTGCCAGGGCCGCGAAGTGGGCGAAGTGCCGTTCGCGGTACGTCTCTTCCTCCCCGTCGGCGGCCAGCCGCTCGGCTCCGTATTCGCGCAGCGTGTCCAGCAGCCGGTAGCGCGCGTGCTCCTCGTTGGTGCGCAGCACGACCGACTTGTCGACAAGGCCGATGAGGTGCTCCAGCACGTCCTCGGCGGACAGCGGCCCGCCGCCGCACACATCCTCGGCCGCCCGCACGTCGAAGTCCCCGGCGAACAGCGAGAGCCGCCGCCACAGCAACTGCTCCTGGACGGTGCACAGATCATGGCTCCAGTCGATCGCGGCCCGCAATGTCTGATGCCGGGGCAGGGCGGAGCGGCGGCCGCCGGTCAGCGCCTCGAAGCGGTGCTCGAGGCGGGCCGCCAGCTCCGTCAACGGCAGCACCCGCAGCCGTACGACGGCCAGCTCGATGGCGAGCGGCATGCCGTCGAGGCGGCGGCACACGGCGAGCATCTCGGCGCGGTTCCGGTCGGTGAGGGTGAACCCGGGCACGGCGTCGGCGGCCCGCTCGACGAACAGCTGGACCGCCTCGTGGTCGGTGGGCAGCGGAGCGACGGGATAGGCGAGCTCGCCGGGGACATCGAGCGGCTGGCGGCTGGTGGCGAGCACCGTCACTCGCGGTGCCATCCGCAGCAGCAGGTCGGTCAGCATGGCGCACGCGTCCAGCAGGTGCTCGCACGTGTCGAGGATCAGCAGCAGCTGTTTACGCGCGAGATGGTCGACCAGCAGGCCGAGCTGGTCCCGGTCGCCCTGCTCGGCCAGCCCGAGAGCAGCGGCGACGGTGTGCGGCAGCAGCTCCGGGTCGTGCAGCCCGGTGAGCTCGACCAGGCGCACGCCGTTCGTGAAGCGGCGCCGCGCCGCGCCTGCGGCACGCACCGCCAGCCGGGTCTTGCCGACCCCGCCGGGACCGACGAGCGTGATCATCCGCTTTCTGCCCAGCAGGTCGCTCAGGTCCCCGAGTTCGCGGGTACGTCCCACGAATCCGGTCACTTCCGCCGGGAGTTCACCGGTGCGCTGACCGATATAGCTCGCATGCCTGGAACGCATCGACTGCCGCCCCTCCCTGCCTGACCTCAGGGTACCGTCCTGGACACGTTCCGTAAGTCCGGCGTCGGCCGTATCGCGTCTGCCCCCGCGGTCCGGTCCGGCGCCTCACCGCACCCCGCGGATCCGCGTCACCAGCAGCGCCCCGCCCAGGCCTACCACCGCAGCCACCCCGTACAGCGCCGGATACCCCCCGAGCTGGCTCACGATCGGCGCCGCCACCGCCGGAGCCGCCACCTGGGGCAGGGAGTTGGCGACATTGATCACTCCCAGGTCCTTGCCCCGGTCCGACGCCCTCGGCAGGACGTCCGCCATCAGCGCGAAGTCCACCGACGTGAAGACGCCGAAGCCGATCCCCAGCAGCACCGCCGCGCACACCGCCCCCGGCCACGTCTGCCACAGCGCCAGCAGACCCGTGGCGGCAGCCATCAGCACCCCCGCCCACAGCACGAAGGGCTTGCGCCGCCCCACCCGGTCCGACCAGATTCCGCCGACGAGCACCGTCCCCAGCAGGAAGACCCCGTTCACCGCCGTCAGGATCAGCACCCCGCTCTCGGGGTCATCGCGGTGCAGGCCGTCGCGCAGGAAGTAGAGCAGATAGAGCAGCACAATCGCGTTGCTGAGGTTGATCAGGAAGCGGGTCAGCCAGGCCCAGCCGAAGTCGGGATGGCGGCGCGGGGAGATCCAGAAGCCCGTGAGGAAGCCGCGCCAGGCGAACGGTGGCCGGGCGGCCGCAGGCAGCCGCTCCTCGCGGTGCGCCAGCACGTACGGCAGCGCCGCCAGCACCACGAAGACCGCGCACGCCGTATATCCCCACCC
>NZ_JAAKZV010000431.1 GCF_011044975.1 Streptomyces coryli
GCCACCGCCTCACCCCGCTCTGCCCGCTCCTCGACGTCAACGGCGACGGCCGCGCGGACATGATCGCGGCCTCGAGGCTGCGGGACGCGCAGGTCGCGACCAAGGACGGCAAGCCGCCGAAGACCACCTTGTGGCTCTTCAACGGCACCCCCAAGGGCCTGCGATACGCCCAGCACTTCGCCTCGTCCCGGCTCTGGTGAGGCCTACTGTTCGGTCAGGGCCGGGAGCGACTCTGCGGTTCGATGCGAGGTTGCGGTCCCCGGGCTTTGGCCAGAGGGGCAACTCAGGCTGGCCGTTGGGCGCCGGAGCGTAGGCCGTCGAAGAGGATGGCGGTGATCTGCCTTGCTTCGTCCTGCCAGCCCTCTGTGATGTGCATGCCGCAGATGCCGCCCAGAGCGCGCAGCAGGGTGGGGCCGGTGACGTCATCGCGGATGGTGCCGGCCGTCGCACCGGCGTCGAGCAGGCGGGTGAGGGCGTTGGCCATCTGGGTGCGGGCGTTGTCGAAGACCGGGGAGTTCGTTGTCATGATGCTCTCCAGGGCGACGGCCATCCCCTTGCCCACGGCCGCGTGGTCCACGAGCAGCAGCAGGAAGCGCCGCAGGGCCTCGTGCGGGGGGTGTTGGTCCAGGAGCTGTTCGGGAGTGGCGCACAGCTCGTCGACTTCCTGGCGGTAGACCTCCTCGATGAGGGCTTCGCGGGTCTCGAAGTGGCGGTAGAGGGTTCCCACGGCCACCCCGGCCCTGCGGGCGATCGCCTCGACGTGCACGTCGGTGTCGCCGCCGAGGAACGCCTCCCGGGCTGCGGACAGCAGCGCCTCGCGGTTGCGCCGCGCATCGGCGCGCAGCGGACGTGATGACGGCAACACAACCTCCGTAAGGTGAATCGGACTCCGGTTATGTAGTGTTTCCGGAGTCGGGTTCATCTTACGGAGGAGCGCGCGCGTGACGGCTGCAGGGGAAGGGCTGGACGGGCTCCGGGTGCTGGTCACCGGGGGCAGCCGCGGCCTGGGCGAAGCCACTGTCCGCCGCTTCGCCGCGGCGGGCGCGAAGATGCTGACGGCTTCTCGCAGCAAGCCGAGGGAGGACCTGCCGGCCACGTTCATCCCCGCCGACCTCTCCACCGAGCAGGGGGCGGCGGAGCTCGGCCGGCAGGTCATCGACCGCGTGGGCGGGGTGGACGTGCTGGTGAACAACGCGGGCGCGGCGAGCGCCCCGGCGCCGACCCTGAGCCGGTCGGACGAGTCCTGGCACGCCGATCTCGGGATGAACCTCCTCAGCGCCGTACGCCTGGACCGGGTCCTGGTGCCGGGGATGGTCGAGCGGAAGTCCGGCGTCGTCGTGCACGTCTCCTCGATCGCCAGCCGGCTTCCGCAGCGTACGGAGGCGTCCTATGCCGCCGCCAAGGCGGCGCTCAACGCCTACAGCCGCGAACTGGCCACCGAGGTGGGCGAGCACGGGGTGCGCGTGGTGTGTGTCCTGCCGGGCTTCGTCGTCACCGACGGCGCTGCCGCCCACCTCCAGCACCTCGCGGACCAGCAGGGCGTCAGTACGGACGAGGTCACCCAGCAGATCGTGGACCACCTCAAGATGCCGATGGACCGCCCCGGCGACCCCGAGGACGTCGCCGAGATGATCGCCTTCCTCGCCTCCGGGCGCGCCAAGTGGCTCACCGGAGCGCAGTTCCGCGTCGACGGCGGCATCATCCCGGCGCTCTGAGCAGCAGTCGACACCCAGTAGAGGACACCATCGTGAATATCACCCTGAGCTCCGTGATCATCGATGCCGGCGACCTGGAGCCGGAGGGCACCTTCTGGCACCGGCTGCTCGGCGGCTCGATCACCCGGACCCCGACCCACCACTTCGTCCAGGCCCCCGGCTTCCCGGTCCTGGTGATCCAGTCAGCCCCGGGGCACGTCGCCCCGGAGTGGCCGGACGGCGTGTCCCAGCAGCTGCACCTCGACTTCGCCGTGGACGATCTCCGGGCTGCCGACCGGACGGCGATTGACGCCGGTGCCAGTCGACTGCGGCCCACCGACGACGTCCCTCCGGACTCCGAGAAGGGCAGCCGGGTCTACGCCAGCCCGGCCGGGCACCCCTTCTGCCTGCGGTCCGCCTGAGCGGCCCACGCCGTGAACAATGTCCGCAACAACGGCCTCCGGCTCCGCGCGGCCGATGAGTTTCTGGCTCCCGGCCGGTCCAAGCTTGTGACACCTCAGGAAAGGACACTGCCATGTCGGAGCTTCTCGTCGACTTCATCACCTCCCTGGACGGCTACGCATCAGGTGAGGGATGGCCCGGGTTCTGGGGAGTGGAAGGACCGGAGTACCTCGAATGGCTCGGCGAGCAGCCCGAGGTCACCTACCTGATGGGAGCGAACACCTACCGCCTGATGTCGGGCTTCGCCGCAGGCGAGGTCCCGGCGGGCCAGGACGAGTTCAGGCCCGAGGAAGAGGCGTCCGTCGATGAGCTCACGCAAGCTTCCAAGGTGGTGTTCTCCTCCTCACTCGAGGAGCCACTGAAGTGGGCCAACTCCACGCTCGTCCGCGACGACGCCGTCGAGGCGGTCCGCGCCATGAAGTCGAGCGGCTCGGGGATCCTCAGCACGATCGGCAGCCTCAGCCTGTGCCGGTCCCTGCTACGAGCCGGACTCGTCGACCGCTTCCGGGTCGTGATGTTCCCGGTGATCACCGGGGCCACGGGCGAAGAACGCATCTACGACGGCTATCCGGACGTTGCCCTCGAGATGACCGAGCACCGCACCTTCGACGGCAGCATCCAGCTCGTCGAGTACAAGCCCCGCGTGCTCGAGCACCCGCCGCTCGGTGCCCCTGCGTGACGTCGCCCCGCCGCTAGCCCTCCGTGAGCGTGTCGTACGTGACCGTCCGGTCGCACCAGCGCGTCAGGAGGGTGCGGTCGTGGGTGATCGCCAGCAGTGTGGCGTCTGTGGTGCGGCGGTAGTTTTCCACTGCCGCTACCAGGGCCGCGGTCGTGGAGGCGTCCAGCATCGCTGTCATCTCGTCGCAGATGAGGATGCGTGGGTGGAGGGCTAGGGCGCGGGCCAGGCAGGCGCGTTGGAGTTGGCCGTCGCTTACCTCGTGGGGGCGGCGGGTCAGGAGGTCGGGGGTTAGGCCGACGGTCCTCGCAAGTTCCTTCAGGCGGTCCGGGATTTCCTTCGTGCGGCCAGTCGCGCGCAGCGGTTCCGTGATCGTGGCCTGGAGGGTGAGGCGGGGGTCCACCGCCAGCCGTGGCTGCTGGAAGACGACGCCGATCATCGTGCGTTGTTCGCGGGGAGCGCGGCCGCGCCAGCGGTGGATCAGGTTCCCGTCCAGGTGTACCTCCCCCGACTCGGGCCGATGCAGAAGAGCGGCGACCCGGGCGAGGGTGGATTTCCCACAGCCGCTCGGGCCGAGAAGGCCGACGGATTCGCCGGTGTGCAGCGTCAGAGAGGCGTTCCGTACGACCGGGGTGCGGCGGTCGTAGCCCGCCGTGATCCGGGTCAGCTGCAGTGCGGGATCAGCCACGGGCCGGCTCCTGGTCGAGGGTGTGATGGCAGGCGACTCCGTCGCGGGTGGGCGGGAGTGAGCCGCAGGCGTCGGTGGCGTGGGCACAGCGGGGGGC
>NZ_JAAKZV010000432.1 GCF_011044975.1 Streptomyces coryli
GCCTTACTACGCCTCCTCACGACACCCCCCGCCAGCCACGAACCACCCCCGACAGAAGGCCCCTGGGACCGCCGCGCCGACGCCCTGATCCGCTTCGTAGCCGCCTCCCAACCGGGCGAACGCAACGCCCGCCTGTTCTGGGCCGCTTGCCGCGCGTACGAATCCGGCCACGGCCACGATGTCGGCGCGGCCTTGGTGGCGGCGGCGGTGGCGACGGGGCTCCCGCTGCGGGAAGCGACGTCGACGGTGGCGTCGGCGGCGCGGCATACGGCGATGTGAGCTGAGTACTTCAGATGGCGGGGGCGGGGGCCGGCGCGACACCGGTCAGCTCGGCGCTCGCGTCCCAGAGCCGACGGGCTGTTTCGGCGTCCTCAAGCTGGGTCCACAGCCGCTCGCGATGCGGACGACCGCGCAGGCCGAAGACGCGCGGGCCCCACAGCTCGCCTCCGGCGATCCGCGGGTCGAGCACCGCCCGGACCGCGGGCCGGGCGCCGTCGTGCTTGCCCTGGAGCACGAGGGCGGCGGGCGCGGCGCGCAGCGCCGTACCGGCCTTGCGTACGTGGACAGGGGGCCGCGACGGGGTGAGCGAGTCGAGCGCTCCGCCGGGGTGGACCACGACGCTGGACACGGTGCTGCCCGCGGCGCGCAGCCGGCGGTCGAGCTCGAGGCCGAAGTACATCTGGGCCAGCTTGGAGCGGGCGTAGGTGCGCTTGGCCCGGTAGTCGGTGCGGGTCTGCAGATCGTCCAGGTCCAGGCGCTCTGACTTGGCGGCGAAGCTGCCGACGGTCACGACGCGGGCGCCCGGCGCGGCCTCCAGCAGCGGCATCAGCCAGTGGGTCAGCGCGAAGTGCCCGAGGTGGTTGGTACCGAAATGGATCTCGTTGCCGTCCGCGGTCTCCTTGCGCTCCGGCCCTTCGAGGAGCACGCCGGCGTTGTGGACCACCGCGTCGAGGTGATCCGCCCCCAGGGCTTCCACCGACGCAGACAAGGAGCCGAGGTCGGCGAGGTCCAGGCCGACGGACCGCACCCGCGCCCCGGGCACCCGGCCGCGGATCGCGTCCATCGCGGCCTCGGCCCGGGCGGCGCTCCGGCTGCCCAGCACGACCGTGGCGCCGGTGCCGGCCAGCTGCTCGGCGGTGAAGTACCCGATGCCCGCGTTGCCGCCGGTGACCAGGTACACGCGGTCAGCGGCGGAGGGGGTCTGTGACATGGCGGGAGCTCCGGTGAGACGTAACGGCGGCTGCTCGGCGGAGCAACCCGACGCCCACGATGCCACCGGCCACCGACATATCGCCGATACCCGACCGACAGCGGAATTCGGCTGGTGGAGCTGCCGAATTCGCTGGACACCTTTCGGATCAGTCGGCGAGCATCCGCAGGTGACAGATGAAGAAGCCGATCATCGGAAACCACTCACGCGAAGCCCGAAGCATGTTCGTTTCATCGAGCTGTCCGGGGAAGCGATGGCCGCTCTGCTGGATGACGACTTGCCCGGAGCCAGCCGGACGGCCGGGGTTTCACTGACCGAGTACTTCGTGACCGACAGAGCACGGTGGCTATGGCAATTCCGGCTCGACCAGATGTCCGCCGATCCCGGCCAGGCGCGGTGGATGGCGCGGCAAGCGGTCGTCGACGACCAGGGCCGGGTCGTCGGCCATGCCGGTTTCCACGGCCCGCCCGACGAGGCCGGCATGGTCGAGATCGGCTACGCCATCGCTCCCGACTTCCGCCGCCAGGGATACGCCCGAGCCACACTGACCGAGCTGCTTCACCGGGCAGCAGCCGAACCCACGGTCAGGACCGTCCGAGCGTCGATCAGTCCCGACAACGCGGCATCCCTGGCCACGATCTCGGGCTTCGGCTTCGCTGAGGTCGGCGAACAATGGGATGAGGAGGACGGCCGCGAACTCATCTTTGAGGCCCCTGCCCGCCGGGTTCCACCCGCTTGACCGAACTCCGTATGGCTGATTTCACTGGGGTCAAGTGCCCCGGTGGCGGGGCGAGTCGAATAATGCGTTGACAGCCTCGGAAGGCGCCCTGTTAGTCTCCGAGCAGTCGTTCTGATTCGTTATGGGCCTGTGTGCCCTGGAAAAGGGTGTTTGATGTCCCGGCCCGCGCCGAGTGCGCCTCGCCGTACCGCGTAACCGTCCGCACCGGGCCGCCTTCTGACGAGGCCACTCGGCCTGCTCTTGCTGTCTTGACCTACTTCCAGCAAGGAGCACCCGGGTGTCCAGCCACACCACCACCAACACCACTCTCAGCCTCAGCACCTTCGCCTGCGCGTGGTGCGGCCTGACCGTGTCCGCGTACGCCGCCGACGGCGCGCCGCGCAACCACTGCCCGTCCTGCCTGCACTCCCGGCACGTCCTCGACCACGTCGAGGGCGGCCCGAGCGACTGCGAGGGCCGGATGTCCGCGATCGCCGTCGCCGTGCTCCGCACTGGTGACTGGATGGTGATCCACCGGTGCGTACGTTGCGACGAACTCACGTCGAGCCCGGTCTGCGCGGACGACAACCAGCTCATCCTGATGCGCATGGCGGTCCGCCCGCTGGCCCAACCGCCTTTCCCGCTCGAAGCGTTCGGAACTCTCTGACCGCCCGAGAAGGAAAGGACACCACCATGTCTCGCAGAAACCGCGACAACCGCAACAACCGTGGACGGCGTCGCCCGCAGCGGCACAAGGACGTCCTGCACACCCAGGGCGGGCACCGGGCAAGCGACTTCCGGTGCATTTCCTGCCGGCTCGACGTCTCCCTGGACGCACCCGGAACCGCCCACCGCAACCACTGCCCCCATTGCCTGGCCAGCCTGCACGTCGACCGGAAGATCCCCGGCGACCGCGACGCGGACTGCCGCGGCCGGATGGAGGCGCTGGGCATGTCCGTCCGCACCGACGGCGAGTGGATGATCATCCACCAATGCGCCGCCTGCGGTGAGCTCAGCGCCAACCGCATCGCGGGCGACGACAATCCGCTCGCCCTGATCCGCCTGGCCCTGAGGCCCCTGGCCGACCCCAAGGCCGCCGACCGTGTCCTGCTCGCCCTGTGACCCGGGCACGGCGACCACGACACGACCACGACTTCAACGACCAGAGAAACGGAACATCCCCGCAGTGAAGATCAGGACCGAGACCCTCGACGACAGCCCGATCCCGTCCGGTGACATGACCTTCGGCAAGCCGATGGCCGACGCGGTCAGCGCCTACCAGCCGGAATAGCCGAAGGACGCAGTAGGGGTGCCTCTCAGTGAGAGGCACCCCTACTGACCAGCACATACGCTGACCTCTGGCGGAGGGTGTGGGATTTGAACCCACGGTGATGTCGCCACCACGACGGTTTTCAAGACCGTTCCCTTAGGCCGCTCGGGCAACCCTCCCGGTGCTTCGCCGCCTCCTGGCTGCGGAGCGCGTACAGCGTACCGGCTGACCCGGGGGCGGTTGCCAGTGCGGGCGGTTCCTAGGGTGAGGTGCATGGATGAGACGACTACCGCGCTGCTGTCCTTTGCCGCCGTCGTCGGGCTGCTCACCGTCACGCCGGGGCTCGACACCGCGCTCGTGCTGCGGACCGCGGCGCTCGGGCGGCGCGGGCGGGCGTGGGGCGTGG
>NZ_JAAKZV010000433.1 GCF_011044975.1 Streptomyces coryli
CCTCGACCCACCCCCGGCCCGAGCGCCACCACCCGAGCCCGCGGCGACCAGGCCCACACGACCCGCACGGACGCATCGGCGACGACCCCGATCCCCCGACCCTCCACCAGCCCGTAATTGACATCCACCTCGACCGCCAGCAGCCACCGCTCACGATTGATGTTTTTCGACCAGGGCATCCTGGCAATGTAGGCTGTCGACTCACCCCGGGCGCGTAGCTCAGCGGTAGAGCGCTGCCCTTACAAGGCAGATGTCGGCGGTTCGAAACCGTCCGCGCCCACCAGCGCAGAGCCCCCCAGCCGATCATGGCTGGGGGTCTTTGACATCAGATCTGACATCAACGTCCGAGGTCACTGACGGTCGGCCTGGTGTGAGCAGTCGCTCGATGTGCACGCTGCCGTTGCCGTGTGACGCGGATCTCTACGTCATCCCCACCGCAGGCCGACAATCTCGCCCGCCGGAAGCCAAGAGCGATCGTGAGCATGAGTGCCGGTCAGGGAAGTCTCTACGCACCGGCCGCACGGTAAAGTACGGACATTGGGGGATGTCATGGCCATGAATGGACGCGCTCGAAAGCGGGGGCGGCGGTCCCGACCTGTGCCGGACCCTGAGCCCAAACCCTGGGTTCGCCCCGAGCCATCCGGTGACTCGCCTGTGCCACCTGGGGAGCAAGAGTGGATCGAGCGGTGGCTGCGGTGGTGCCGGGCAGAGTTCGGATCAAGGCCACTGGAAGCGGCGGCGTTCGTGGCCGGCCCAACGCTCGTCCCTCGGCGCTTCGACGGCACCCAGGAGCGGACTGAGCAGCTGGTCAAGCGCATCCGTGCAGTCATGGGAGTGAGGAACGAGGTCGCCGTGCGGCTCTTCGAGACTCCCGCCACCGACTCGCACACTGGACCCTACGGAGTAGAGAACCGGCGAGCGGTTGGGCGGTATCGCACTCTCGGCGGGCAGCCAGAGATCGCTCTGGACATCAGCCAGGCCGCGAAGCCGGAGACCTTCGCAGCCATCGTCGCCCACGAACTCGCCCATGTCCGGCTCCGCTACGAGAACCGTGTGCAAGGCCTCAGCGTGGACGAGGAAAAGCTCACCGACCTCGTCACGGTCTACCTCGGCATGGGTGTCTTCACCGCCAACGCCGCCTATCGCTTCACCAAGTCCGTCCGAGGGTTCTCCGTCCTGCCCCTGGGCGACCTCACCGAGCGGATGCTTACCGGCAACTCTCTGGACCCCACTCATCACCTTGGCTATCTCTCGGTGCGCCAATTCGGCTATGCCCTCGCCTATTACAGCGCGCTCCGCGGGGAGAACGCCCCACCGTGGTCCCACCACCTGGCCCCAGGAGTCCAGGCCGTCCTCCGGCAGGGCCTTGCTCACCTCGCGAACAGCCCGCGGGCACCACGGGATGCACCTTAGGGCTCCTATCGGAACGAGTTGTGGATCAGGAATCGATCTCCCAGTGGAGGGCGCCTTCTTGGGCGGGGGATTCCAGCGCCGCGATGAGGGGCGCCGGGTCGGTTCCTGGGGCGAGGTCCACGGCGAGGTACGTGCCTTGAAGCCATTCGTGAGGCAGGTCGGCTTCGGCAACCTTGCTGTGAAGGAGTGCGTGCAGCTGGTCCCGGTTTCGGTACCCGGCGACGAGTGCGACACGCAGGATCCGGTGGCCGGACTTCTGTACCACGGCGGACACCAGGTGGTTGCTGTCGATGGTCACCACATCGCGGTACGAGATCCCGTGTGTGAAGAAGGGCAGACAGGCGATCTCAAACCGGTCCTCGGCGATCTGGCGGGTCCACAACTGCTCGCGCCAGCCAGCCTCCCGTTCGGACAGGTCGGCGTGGATCATGTAGTTCGACGGGCCCCGGCCGATCGGGTTCTCGTGCGTGATGATGGTGATGGCGTGCCTCCCGGGGCTGGGTTCCGACCGCAAGATCCTGCAATAGAGGTCTCCGCTGATAAGCGGCGGGCAACCTGAGCCGTCGCCGAAGCAGCGCCGGCTCAACCCGGTGAATTGGGCTTCTGGGACTCTTCGCTCGAATGCGGCACGGCAGCGTTCAACCTATTCGGTCACGTGCCCCATGAACCAGCGCAGGAGCTCGCAGGGGACGATGCGCTCGTCGTCGCTGTGGAGATGGAGTCCGTCTCAGTCGTGCTGATCCGGGTGCCGGAGGCGATCAGAAACTGCTTGGGCTTGCTGCTCGAGAGCCCGTCGCATCTGGTAGCCGGTGTGGGCGGTGTTGGTACCCACCTCAACGCGTCGTGCTTTCTGTGGAGCTTCTCGGTGCTCCTGCAGCGTCGTGGAGACGTACTCCTCACCGGCGTAGGTCAGGATCAGGGATATCTTGAGGCTCACGTCGCTCCGGTGATAGCGGACGGTGATCACAAGTGGATAGGTATTGTGCCCTTGGTTGACCTCCGGCCCGGTGAACCCCAGTCCGCCCAGAGCGGCATCCATACGGCTTGCTGCCTCGGCAGCGAAGGTCTTCACCCGTATATCCACCCGTCGAGTATGCGCCGACGACGAGATCCGGCACACCATGCCGGGTGGCTTCTGGACGAACTTGCCAGGCAGATGTCGGATCGGTCCGGGGCTCTTTTATTGCTCGGTCCGGGGCATTCTGATGACGGCCTTCCGGCCCGCCAAGTCCACTGTCGTCCGGTGTGGTGGGGCGCCGTCCTCCTCGTCGTCGCGCATCAGCAAGGCTGACTGGCGTTCCTTGAGTTCGGTTTGTTTGCCTGGGGAGAAGCTGGCGTGGAGTTGCTCGAAGCCCGTCGCTGAGATCTGGCCCTGGCGGGCGCTGTTGCGCCACGGCAGGGCGCCTGCCCGGCCGGCGCGGAGCATCAGCTGGTCCACGAAGGCGAGCAGGGTCAGCAGGATGACCAGGCCCGGCAGGGTCATGAAGACGACGAGTTCCATGGCCCCAGTATCGCCACGTCCGCAACTCGCGATATAGCGTTAGAACATGTCGGGAGAGATCTCACCCGCCGGGTTGCGGGCCTCGCACGCGGATCGGGATCGCGTGGTGGAGGTGCTGCGGGTTGCGGCGGGGGACGGGCGGCTGACGGCTGCGGAGCTTGATGAGCGGGTGGGGGCCGCGTTGGCTGCTCGTACTCAGGGGGAGCTGGCCGGGCTGACCGTCGACCTGCCGGCCGTGTCCGCGATGGCCGGTGGGGCGGGCATCGCCGAGGCCAAGGACGTCGTACGCATCGAGCAGGCGCACAGCGGCGCGATCAGGCGCGAGGGGCGGTGGGTGGTGCCGCGGCGGATGGAGCTGGCGACGCAGTGGTGCGCCGTGACGCTCGACTTCACCCAGGCGGTGATCACGCACGGTGTCCTGCACCTCGATCTCCACACCATGGGCAAGACGCTGACGCTGATCACCAGGCCGGGCATCGTGGTCGACACCGACGGTCTGAGCCTGGCGCACGTCAAGGTCAGGATCCGGCAGGCTCCGGACGCCGCCGCGGCCCCGACCGTGCTGCGCGTCGAGCTGACCGGCCAGAAGGCGCACGGCCGCATCGTCGTACGGCCCGCGCGGCGCACCTTCGGCCAGTGGCTGCTGCGCAAGTCCGCGCACGGCGGCTGAGCACCCCCGCCCCCCGGCAC
>NZ_JAAKZV010000434.1 GCF_011044975.1 Streptomyces coryli
CGCCAGAAGTGGGGGATACCGGCTTTGGCGTACTTCAGGGGCTTGGTCTCGCGGTCGCGCTCCACCGAGTCGGGGTGGGGGTGGTCCAACGAATATCGGCCGCGGGCTGAGTACGCGCCCCGCGCCCGCCTGAGTATCCGCCCCCATGGCAGCGGCCCCCCGGCACGCTTGGCTGGGGTCATGACAGCGACCACGCACACCGCCGCCGCCACCCCCGCCGCGCAGGCCGCCGACCTGCCGCACGAGCACTGGTGGGCCGGCCCGCTCGCCGCCACCCTCGCCGGTGGCCCGCTCCTGCTGTGGGGCAGCCTGACCCTCTTCGGTCCGGTGCTGCTGCTCCCGCTGCTCCTGCTGGTCCCCGCGTGGCTGCTGCCGCCCCGCCGCGGCAACCGGAGCACCCGGATCACGCTCTGCACGATCGTCGCCGCGGCCGCCGCGCTCGAGGTGCTGTTCTTCGTCTACATGATCGTGGTCTGGTCCGCCGCGACCTGAGCCGGACACCCGGCCCAGGGTCGACCCCGATACCCCCGTAGGGGTCGGCATGCACCCCGGGTCGTAGGCCCGGCTCCACGCGATTCCGCCCCGCGACCGACGCTTTCCGCCCAGCCGGCAAGCACCCTGGAAACATGAGCACAACGACAGTCACCCAGTCCGCGGTGGGCGTCGCCGACAGCCCGCCGATCACCGAAGTAGCCGGCCGCGCCGTCCGGCACCACACCACCCAGGCCCTCCGCGCGGTCCGCATCTTCGCGGGCGCGGCGGTGAGCGTCGTCCTCCTCGGCGAGTACGCGGACGGCGGCCCGGAACGCGAGCGCTGACGCGACGGCTCAGCGGGACGCGTCCAGGTCGATGTCGATGTCGTACGGGACGCTGAGCTTGAGGCGGTCGTGGTAGATGCCGGTCAGGTGGTAGGTGTCGCGCGCGGCGTCCAGCGCATATACGTGGACGACAGGCTTGCCGCGATTGCTCTCGACCCGCCAGAAGTGGGGGATACCGGCTTTGGCGTACTTCAGGGGCTTGGTCTCGCGGTCGCGCTCCACCGAGTCGGGGGAAACGACCTCAACCGCGAGCAGGACGTCCGCCGCGGCGCATTTGGTCTGTTCGGGGCCAGTGTCGGCTTCCGCTTTCGCGACGATCACGTCGGGCTCGGGACGCTGATGCTTGCCGAGCACGATGGTGAACTCGCGGAGGACCTCCAGGTCGGCAGGGACAGTGCGTAGCAGTCCGTTGTCCAGGACACGGATGGTTCGCAGGTGAAACTTGGTCTGCGGGCTCACGAAGACGAGGCTCCCGTCGATCAGCTCCGTGTGCGGAGGCAGGTCGGGGAGCGTGTCGAGATCGTCGGCGGTCCAGCCGTCCGGGGGCGGCGTCGGCCATGTCGGCTTCGGCTCGATACTCATTGCTGGTACTCCCATGCGACGGAGTCTCGCCAATAGGGCAAGGCTACCCAGGGTGAACGCCGGGTTCGCCACCCGAACCAGCGATCGGTCCCTTCACGTTGATGCCTACGCCTCCTCCCCCGCCAGCAGGTCATCCGCATCCACGATGCGATACGCATAGCCCTGCTCCGCCAGGAAGCGCTGCCGATGGGCCGCGAAGTCCTGGTCGATCGTGTCTCGTGCGACCACCGAGTAGAAGCGGGCCTCGTGGCCGTCCTCCTTCGGGCGGAGGACGCGGCCGAGGCGCTGGGCCTCCTCCTGCCGCGAGCCGAAGGTGCCTGACACCTGGATGGCGACCGTGGCCTCCGGGAGGTCGATCGAGAAGTTCGCGACCTTCGAGACCACCAGGACGCTGAGCTCGCCCTCCCTGAAGGCGTTGAAGAGCTTTTCGCGCTGGGCGTTCGTCGTCTCGCCCTTGATGACCGGGGCGTCCAGATGCTCGCCGAGCTCGTCGAGCTGGTCGATGTACTGGCCGATGACCAGCGTCTGCTCGCCCTTGTGCTTGGCGACCAGCGCCTCGGCGACATGCTGCTTCGTCGCCGTCGTCGCGCAGAAGCGGTACTTCTCCTCGGTCTCCGCCGTCGCGTACGCCAGCCGCTCGGACTCGGTGAGATTGACCCGGACCTCCACGCAGTCCGCCGGCGCGATGTAGCCCTGCGCCTCGATCTCCTTCCACGGCGCGTCGAAACGCTTGGGGCCGATGAGGGAGAAGACGTCCGACTCGCGGCCGTCCTCCCGTACGAGCGTCGCCGTCAGGCCGAGGCGCCGCCGGGCCTGCAGGTCCGCGGTGAACTTGAAGACCGGCGCCGGGAGCAGGTGCACCTCGTCGTAGACGATCAGGCCCCAGTCGCGGGAGTCGAAGAGCTCCAGGTGCGGGAAGACGCCCTTCCGCTTGGTCGTCACCACCTGGTACGTGGCGATGGTGACCGGGCGGATCTCCTTCTTCTGGCCGCTGTACTCGCCGATCTCGTCCTCGGTGAGCGTGGTCCGCTTGATCAGCTCGCTCTTCCACTGCCGGGCGGAGACGGTGTTGGTGACGAGGATCAGCGTCGTCGCCTTCGCCTCGGCCATCGCGCCCGCGCCGACGAGCGTCTTGCCGGCGCCACAGGGGAGGACCACGACGCCCGAGCCGCCGTGCCAGAAGCCCTCGACCGCCTGCTTCTGGTACGGGCGCAGCGCCCAGGTGTCCTCGACCAGCTCGATCGGGTGCGCCTCGCCGTCCACGTAACCGGCGAGGTCCTCCGCCGGCCAGCCCAGCTTCAGCAGCGTCTGCTTGATCTGGCCGCGCTCGGACGGGTGCACGGCGACCGTGTCGGGGTCGAGCCGGGCGCCGACCAGCGGCTTGATGCGCTTGGAGCGGAGGATCTCCTCCAGCACCGGGCGGTCGGTGGTGGACAGGACGAGGCCGTGGACGGGGTGCTTGTTGAGGGTCAGCCGGCCGTAGCGGGCCATCGTCTCCGCCACGTCGACGAGCAGCGCGTGCGGGACCGGGTAGCGGCTGTACTGCACCAGCGCGTCGACGACCTGCTCGGCGTCGTGGCCGGCGGCGCGGGCGTTCCACAGGCCGAGCGGGGTGACGCGGTACGTGTGGATGTGCTCCGGGGCGCGCTCCAGCTCGGCGAAGGGCGCGATGGCGCGACGGCAGTCGTCGGCGAGCTCGTGATCGACTTCGAGCAGGAGCGTTTTGTCGCTCTGGACGATCAATGGTCCATTCACGCTGCGGCATCCTTTCGCGCGGCCAAACGACCAGTGTGCCGCATGCGGGGGTGCGGACGCGGCGACGTTACGCGTCGTCGAGCTCCGCGACCCCCGTGATCCGGTGCAGCGGGTAGGTCCGTACCTCGTCGGCCGTGTGGTCGTACGCCGTGACGAAGCCGCCCTCGACCTTTATCGGGGCGATCACGCGCTGGCTGGCGGCGCCGTCGGCGTTGACGTAGCCGATCCACAGGGCCTCGCCGGAGAGGACCGCGGACTGCATGGTGGCGAGGGTGTCGGCGGCCGTGCCGCGCGGGAGGGTGCCGTTGGTGGCCGACGCGGGCGGGGAGTCCGGCTTGCGGAGGGGGGCCGTCGCCGCGTGGTCGCCGGCGCGGATGGCGCGGACCGCGGCGGTGAGCAGGGTGCCGGCCCTGTCTCTTATACACAG
>NZ_JAAKZV010000435.1 GCF_011044975.1 Streptomyces coryli
GGTGTGGGGGTCGTGGCGGGACGCGTCTGCTTGATCGTCTACGGCCGGCGCACCAGGAGCCTCGGCCGACGGCGCCCCCTCCACGTTGCGACCAGCAGCGTCCACGCCACCAAAGGCAGCCGCCAGGCTGTCCATCAAGGAAACGTCCGCAGGCCCGTCATCGGAGTCGCTACCAGCTCCGGCCTCACGCTCGGCCCCGACCTGACGGTCGGCACCATCCTCATGCTCGGCCTCGACCTCACGGTCGGCTCCGCCGTCACGCTCCGACCTGTCCCGGCGCTCGGCCCCGACCCCGCGGTCGGCCCCAGCCTTCCGCTCGGTCCCAACTTCACGCTCGGCTCCGCCGTCACGCTCGGAGTCGTCTCCGCGCTCGGCCCCGACCTCGCGATCGGCCCCAGCCTCCCGCTCGACCCCGTCTTCACTCTCGGACCCGGCCTCATCGCCAAGTCCGTCGTCCTCCTGGCCACTTCCGTCATCGCCCGCCGACCAGCCTTCCCCCGCCGCCGGCTCCTCCGGCCCGGAGTGCCGATCGCGGCGGTCGCCCGCGTCCCCGAACGCCTCCAGGAACGCCTCCGCCAGCGACGGCGGCACCGGCGGCTGGGCGGCTCGCGCTGCTTCCCGGCCCTCGGACTCCGCCGCCGTCACGCCGTCCGAAGGCGACGCGGCGCTGTCCGTCGGGCTCCCGCTCCCGCTCACTGCGTTCACAACTCCTCGTTCTCGCCGGCGCCCCCGGCGCTCGTCCGCGCCCCTGCGCCCACCGGTTCGGGTATGCGGGTCCGCTCCGTGGCGACCGCGCCGCGGTCCGCGCGGGACCAGCTCGGGCGGCGCGGGCCGCGGGCGGCCGAGCGGCCCGGAAGCCAGGCCGCGAAGCGGCCATTGCGGCGGGATTCCGGCGTGCGGCCACCGGCCCAGCGGCCGGGCACGTGGGCCTCCGCCGGGTGCGCGAAGGGCTGTACGCCGCCGACGCCGCCGAAGGCCGCGGGGGTGCGGACCGGGCAGTGCGACATCAGCTCGAGGTAGATGCCGCGGAAGGCGTCGATGTTCTGTTCCACCGTGAAGAGTTCGAGGGCGCGGGCCCGCGCCGCCGCACCCAGGCGCGCGCGCCGCGCCGGGTCGCGCAGCATCGCGAGGCAGGCCTCGGCGAGCGCGCGTGGGTTGCGCGGCGGCACCACCAGGCCCGTACCGCCGATGATTTCGCGCACCGCGCCGACGTCGGTCGAGACCGTCGCCCGGCCGGAGAACATGCCCTCGGCCAGCCCGGCAGGAAAGCCCTCCACCACGCTCGACAGCACCAGCACGCTCCCGGCGGCATACGCGTCCGCCAGGTCCGGCACCTCGGGCCCGCCGATCTCCTCGAAGGACACCGGGCTGTCCCCGACCGCGTGCTTGTGCACGGCCTCGTCGGGGAAGAGCTGGGCCGCGAAGGCGCGGCAGTGGGCCAGGTATTCAGGGGCGTCCGCGGCACGCCCCACCGTGCCGATGATGCGCAGCTGCGCCTCCGGCTCGGCCTTACGGACCTCCGCGAAGGCGTGCAGCAGGGCGACCAGGTCCTTGCCCGGCTCGATCCGGCCCACCCACACCAGCGTCTTGTCGTCGGGGCAGAGCTCACCCTCCCCCGCCGCCGCGAAGCGGCCCGCCCGCATCCCGGGATACACCGTGCGCTGCCGCGCAGGATCCGCGCCGAGGCGCTGCTGCCAGCGCCTCGCGTGGGTGTTTCCCGGCGTGAGCAGCGCGGCCTGGGCGTAGACCTCGGCGGCCAGGTGGCGGTGGAAGGCGGCCAGCAGGGCGCGTACGGGCGCGGAGGAGGTCAGGTCCTGCGCGAGGTAGTGGCGGCGGAGGCGGACGCCGTACTCGGTCACCAGCAGCGGGGTGCCGAAGAAGTGCTTGGCGAGGAGGCCGGGGAGGGCCGCGGGGCCGCCCGACAGCGCGTGGCAGAGGTCGACGCCCGCGAGGCCGCCGGCGGGCTCGTCCTCGTCGCCGTACCAGCCGGCGGTCAGCGGGCGCAGCACGCGCTCCAACCGGTCGGTCACCGCGAGCAGATCGGTGACCAGCGCGGACTGCGCGGCGGCGGAGGAGCCGGGCGCGCGGCAGGCCGACTCGAGGATGCGGAGGGCCGCCTCCGAGCGCAGCGCGTGCGCCAGGCCCGCACCGTGGTCGCGGGCGAGGCGGGCGAGGCCGTACAGCCCGTCGGTGAAGGCGGCGAAACGGTCCTCCTCACTGTCGGAGGCGGTGATCGCCGTCGCGAGTGAGGTGAAGTGCTCGGCGAAGCGCTGGCGTTCGCGGCGTCCGTACGAGCGGCCGAACCGGCCGCTGTCCGCCGGGCCCCATAACGGGGCCGTGTACACCTCGGTGAGGTGCTCCGGCAGCGGCGCCAGGCCGCCGGCCTCGAAATCGGGGGCGGGGGTCAGGCAGTACGCCTCGAACTCGTGGTCCGTGAGCCCGCGCACGAGCCGGTCGCACCACACCCGCCCCTCACCCGCGGCATACGGGTAACCACTCTCCGCGAGTAGTCCGATCCGCACTTGACACCCCCTGTTCGGCTGGCCCCGGTCTTGGTCTGAACTGTCTGAACTGCCGCTCCGGCGGCTGGTGACAGGACGCTATGCGGGGGCGGGGGTGGTGCGGCGGACGGTTGTCCGTCGCACCACCGGAAGGGGTGAAAGGGCGTAACCTTCTGGCGCCGGTGGCGTTGGCCGCGTATCCGGGCGGGGTGCCTCAAGCTGCGCTTATGTGGGCCCTAAGCCACGCTCAATGCGGGCTGTTCCACGGTGCTCGCCAACTCCCTTCGTGCGGTGCGCCGCTCGGCCGCGCGGCCGGGATCGAGGACCGGCACGGCTGCCAGCAGCGCCTTCGTATAGGGGTGTTGCGGCTTCCCGTACACCACCTCTACCGGGCCCTCCTCCACGACCGCGCCGGAGCGCATGACCAGGACGCGGTCGCTCACCTGCCGGACGACCGCGAGGTCGTGGGCGATGAAGAGCAGCGCGAGGCCGAGTTCCCGGCGGAGGTCCGCGAGGAGGTCGATCACCTGCGCCTGGGTGGTGACGTCCAGGGCCGATACGGGCTCGTCGCAGACGAGGACGCGGGGCTCGGGCGCGAGGGCGCGGGCGATGCCGACGCGCTGGCGCTGGCCGCCGGAGAATTCGTGCGGGTAGCGCTCGTACGAGCCGGCTTCGAGCCCCACCCGGCCGAGCAGCTCGCGCACGCGCGCGCGGATCTGCGCGTCGGTGCCGTCGCCTGCGGCGCGCAGTGGGTCGGCGATGGACTCGCCGATGGAGCGGCGGGGGTTGAGGGAGGAGACGGGGTCCTGGAAGACCATCTGGCGGTCGCGGCTGATGGCGTGGGCCGGGCGCCCGTCGTAGTGGAGGGTCCCGGAGGTGGGCTCGAGGAGGCCTACGAGCATGCGCCCGAGGGTGGTCTTGCCGCTGCCGGACTCACCGACGATGCCGACGGCTTCGCCGGGGTGGACGGTGAGGGTGAGGTCGGCTACGGCGGTGGTGCGATGTCGGCGGCCGCCGAACTCACGGCGCAACTGGCTGGCTTCGAGCAGGGCTGCACCCACC
>NZ_JAAKZV010000436.1 GCF_011044975.1 Streptomyces coryli
CCCTCCCCCACCCGGGCGGCACCCTCCTCGCCCACCTGGAACGCGTACAACACCAACTCGCCACCTGGCACGCCCGCCCGGCCCTCCAACTGGCGGGCCTGTGCCATGCCTTCTACGGCACCGACGGCTTCCCGCACCCCCTGCAAGCACCCGACGACCGCACCCCGCTGACGTCCGCGACAGGCCCGGAAGCCGAATCCATCGTCTACTTCTACGCCGCCTGCGACCGCGGTACGGCATACCCGGCCCTCACCAGCCCCACCGTGCTCTACACGGACCGCTTCACGTCCCGCACCCACACCCCGACTCCCCAGGAAAAGCGCGATTTCGCGGAACTCACCGCCGCGAACGAACTCGACCTGGCCCGCCTCGACCCGGCCTTCCGCGAGCACCACGGCCCGGGCCTGCTGACCCTCTTCACCCGCTTCCGCCCGCTGCTGAGCCCGGCGGCATGGCAGGACTGTGCGGCCGTACTGGACGCCCCACGCCGCTAGAGGTCGCCTTCCTCAGCGGGCGCGCTGGGCCAGCGCGATCAGTTCGGACTGGAAGGCGCGGTACGCCTCGCGTAGTTCGGTGGCCGGCCAGTTCCGTGGGAGGAGATCGGGTGGCAGGACCGGGTCGCCGAGTAGGTGGCGGACGCTTGCTGCGGCGGCGGTGAAGCGGTCCGCCGGGTCGGTGGCGGTCGTCAGGATGCGTAGCAGGGCGGTGGCTCGGGTGGACCAGGCGTTGAGGTCCCATAGCGTGGCGGCCAGTTCCTCGGCGTCGGACCTCGGGGCGCCGGTGAACAGCTCGGCCACCGGGGTGAGTTCGGGTGGTGGCCACTCGCGGCGGAGGTTGGCCGGGCGGAGCCAGAGGCCTTCGCGGAGTTCGGCCAGGCGCAGAGCGGTCAGCTGATCGCGCAGCGCGGCGCGTTCGGCGGGGCCGCGGCCCGTCGCCGTGATCGCTACCAGGTCCCACGAGCCGTCCCAGCTCTCCACCGTCCGCGGGGCGACCGCCTCGTCCTGGCGGCGCTGGCGTGCCACCAGGCGGTCGGACAGGCCGTACGTCGAGCCGTCGCGCAGCACGTCACCAGCCGCCACCATGCGCGTCAGCGCCACCCGCAGCGTGCGGTCGCTGATGCCGAACAGGTCCCCGGTGCGTACCAGATCGCGCACCGGCAGGCGCGGCGGATGCGCCCCCAGCAGGACGCTGAGCACGACCGAGCGGGCGGTCAGCGGCCGCAGCCCCGCGGCGTCGTGCGGCATCTCTTTTCCCATCCCGTCGACACTACACTCTTGCTGCGACCGCACGGATATCGTAATACTCGAAGCATGACCACGACCCTGCCCACGCCCCCGCCCGCCACGCACGAGGTCACCAACCAGCCGCCCCCGCTGGCCCCTTACGACGCCTCCGCCGACCCCGCTCTGATGGAAGGCCTGCACCGCGAGGGCGCCGGCTGGGCCGAGGAGGACATCCGGCGGCTGGGGCGCAAGGCCGGGAGCGCGGAGGCGCAGCTCTGGGCCGAGCAGGCCAACACCCACACCCCCGAGCTGCGCACCCACGACCGCTACGGCAACCGGATCGACGAGGTCGAGTTCCACCCGAGCTGGCACAGCCTGCTGCACACCGCGGTGAGCGAGGGCGGCGCGGGCGCGACCTGGGCCGACGACCGGCCGGGGGCGCATGTGCAGCGCTTCGCCGGCGCCCTCGTCTGGGGACACACCGAGGCCGGGCACGGCTGCCCGCTGGCGATGACGTACGCCGTGGTGCCCGCGCTGCGCCACCAGCCGGACCTGGCCGCGGTCTACGAGCCGCTGCTGACCAGCCGCGTCTACGACCCGGGCCTGCGCATCCCGACCACCAAGCGCGGCCTGCTCGCCGGAATGGGCATGACCGAGAAGCAGGGCGGCTCGGACGTCCGCACCAACACCACCACGGCGACGCCGACCGCCGAGGACGGGGTGTATGTCCTGCGCGGCCACAAGTGGTTCACGTCAGCACCCATGTGCGACGTCTTCCTCGTCCTCGCGCAGGCGCCCGGCGGCCTCTCCTGCTTCCTGGTGCCGCGGATCCTGCCCGACGGGACCCGCAACACCTTCCGCATCCAGCGGCTGAAGGACAAGCTCGGCAACCGCTCCAACGCCTCCTCGGAGCCGGAGTTCGACAACACCGTGGCCTGGCGGGTCGGCCCCGAGGGCCGCGGCGTGAAGACCATCATCGAGATGGTCAACAGCACCCGCCTGGACTGCGTCGTCGGCAGTGCGGCGCTGATGCGCAAGACCCTGGTCGAGGCCGGGCACCACGTGCTGCACCGCTCGGCGTTCGGCGCCCGGCTGATCGACCAGCCCCTGATGCGTAACGTCATCGCCGACCTGGCGATCGAGTCCGAGGCCGCCACGACCCTGGCGCTGCGGCTGGCGGGGGCCGCGGACCGGGCGATCCGCGGCGATGCCGCCGAGCACGCCTTCCGCCGGATCGCCACCGCCATCGGCAAGTACTGGGTCACCAAGCGCGGCCCGGGCTTCGCCGCCGAGGCCCTGGAATGCCTGGGCGGCAACGGCTACGTCGAGGAGTCGGGCATGCCGCGGCACTACCGTGAGGCCCCGCTGCTGTCCATCTGGGAGGGCTCGGGAAACGTCAACGCCCTGGATGTCCTACGGGCGTTGGGCAAGGAGCCGCAGACCGCGCAGGCCTTGCTGGACGAGCTGGCGACGAGCACGGGCGGCAACAAGCACCTGGACGCCGCGGTGACGGCGATCGGCACCGACCTCGCCGGGCTCAATCTCTCCGACCCGGCCGGAATCCAGCTGCGCGCGCGGGCGCTGGTGGAGCGGATGGCGCTGGCGCTGCAGGGCTCGCTGCTGGTACGGCACGCACCGGCGGCGGTGGCGGACGCGTTCTGCGCCACCCGGCTGGGCGGCGAGGGCGGCTTCGCTTACGGGACGCTGCCGCCGTCCGCCGACGTCGGCGCCGTCATCGAACGGGCGGCGCTCGACGCTCAGCGCGCCACCTCGTAACTGGTCTGGATCATGCCCGCGCCGAGGACCTTCGTCTCCCGGTGGGTCAGGGAGATGTCCTCGGTCAGCGGGCCGAAGAGCGGGATGCCGGAGCCGATGAGCACCGGGACCTGGCTGATGGTGATCGTGTCGATCAGGCCCGCGCGCAGGAAGGTCTGGATGACCTGCCCGCCGTCGGCGTAGACGTTCTTGGTGCCGCGCTCGGCCAGGCCGCTGATCAGCTCTTCGAGGCTTCGGTAGACGGTGATACGGGGGTCCGCGTCGGCGTCCAGGCGCGTGCTGAGCACGGCGACGTGCTTGCCGTCGTACGCCCACCAGCCGCCGGCCACCACGGCCTCGTAGGTGCCGCGGCCCATCACCACGGTGTCGATGCCGGCCGCGAAGGCGTCATAGCCGTAGTCCCCCGCGGCCTCGCCTCTGCTGACGAGCCACTCGATGTCGCCGTCGGTACGGGCGATGAAGCCGTCGACGCTGGTGCCGATGAAGACGTGGGAGGAGAAGGGGTGATCCATGGGGCGTCAGCTCGCTTTCCGATCAAGGGGGGTGGGACTTCGGGGT
>NZ_JAAKZV010000437.1 GCF_011044975.1 Streptomyces coryli
CCGTACGAGCCCGATCCCCGCCCACAGATTCGGCGCGATCTCCAGCTTGTCGCGGGAGCGGGAGCCGCCGTGCAGCGCGAGCATCCGCTGCTGGCCCACCGACTCGCTCTTGCCGAGCGCCTGTTGCGCGGCGGCCACGGTGTCCTCGTCGAGGTCGTCCAGCAGCCGGTCCGCCGTCGCCCACGCCTCCTTCGCGGAGTCCCGGGCGATGACGTGCAGCCGGATGCCGAAGCGGACGGTCCGCCCCTCGGCCTCGGCGAGGCCGCGGATCCACTCGATCTTCTGCTTCACCTGCGCCGGCGGCTCGCCCCAGGTCAGATAGACGTCGGTGTTACGGGCCGCCACCGGCCCCGCGGCCGGCGAAGAGCCGCCGAAGAAGATCTCCGGCACCGGGTCGGGCGGCAGCGCGACCAGCCCGCCGTCGATCGTGTAGTGCTCGCCGCGGAAGTCGAACGGCTTGCCGCCCCACACCCCGCGGACGACCTGCAGGAATTCGTCCGTACGGGCATAGCGCTGGTCGTGGTCCAGATGGTCGCCGAAGCGGCGCTGCTCGGTGGCGTCGCCGCCGGTGACGACGTTCAGCAGCAGCCGGCCCCGGCTGATCCGCTGGAAGGTCGACGCCATCTGCGCGGCGAGGACGGGCGAGACGACGCCGGGCCGGAAGGCGACCAGGAATTTGAGCCGCTCGGTGTGCTGGGTGAGGGCGAGGGTGGTCAGCCAGGCGTCCTCGCACCAGGTGCCGGTCGGCGTCAGCACGGCCTCGAAGCCGAGCTGCTCGGCGGCCTTGGCGATCTGGGCGAGGTACTCGACGTCCGGGGCCCGTACGCCCGACACGGGGGCGAGGCGGTCCCGCTTCACGCCGCCGTCGATGAAGGCGTGCCGGTCGACGAGCCCGCGGCCGTCGCCGCCGGTGGGCAGGAACCAGTGCAGGCGGACGGTGGATTCTGCGGAGGCGGACATCAGTTGCCCTTCCCGTAGGTGCGCGGCTTGGTGTCGTAGGGCGGCAGGCCGGCGTTGTAGCGGCCGTCGGCGTAGGCGTCGAATTCGAAGCGCTTGGGGATCAGCTTCAGCTGCGCGAAGGTGTCGACGATCTTCTGCTCCGCCGCGATGAAGTCCTGGTCCACGGCGACGGGGACGCGGGTGCCGTTGCTGCGCTTCACGGAGTCCAGGGCCACCTCGTACGGGAGGCCCGTCTCCTTGCTCCAGACCTTCGCCCAGGCCTCCGGGTGCTTGTACACCCAGTCCTGGGCCTTCCGCAGCCGCCCGATGTAGTCCTTGACCGCGGCTTCTTTCTTCTTGTCGCTGAGCGCGGCCGGCGCGGCCACCGACAGGTCCACGCCGTCGACGGTGCCCTCCCCGTCGCTGAGGAACCGGCCGTTCGCGCTCGCTAGGGCCTGCGAGGTGAAGGGGTCCCAGATCGACCAGGCATCGACCTTCTTGCTGCTGAACGCGGCCAGCGCGTCGGCCGGCTGCAGGAAGCTGAACTTGACGTCCTTCGGCGAGAGTCCGGCCTTCTGCAGCGCGGTGACCAGCTGATAGTGCGCGGAGCTGCCCTGCGCCACGGCGACGGACTTGCCCTTGAGCTGGCTGACCTTACGGATCGGGGAGCCCTTGGGGACGAGGATGGCGTCGCCCTTGGCGGAGCCGTTGGCGGCGCCGACGACCTTGATCTTCGAGCCTGCCGCGGCGGCGAAGACCGGCGGTGTGTTGCCGACGTTGCCGATGTCCACGGCCCCGGCGTTGACCGCCTCGAGGAGCGGCGGCCCGGAGGTGAAGGTCGACCACTTGATCCTGTAGTCGAGGCCCTTCAGCTCACCCGCGGCCCGCAGCACCGCCTCGGCGCCGCCCTTCTGGTCGCCGACATTGAGGGTCACGGAGCCCTTGCCGTCGGTGCCGTCGCCGGAGATGGTGCTGGACTTGGCGGCCGAGCCGCCGCCGCAGCCCGCGGCCAGCAGGGCCAGCGGGAGCACGAGGGTGGGGAGTAGTCGCTTCATCGGCAGGGGGTTCCTCATGTCGTACGGGCGGGGGCGTCGACGCCGAGCTGGGACAGCAGCTCGGCGCGCAGGGCGGTGAAATCCGGGTCGTCGATGGCGCGCGGGCGCGGCAGGTCCACCGGCGTCTCGTACGCGATCACGCCGTCGCGCATCACCAGCGCGCGGTCGGCGAGCAGCAGCGCTTCCTCGACGTCGTGGGTGACCAGCAGCACCGCGCAGCCGCGGCGCTGCCACAGCTCGCCGACGAGCTGCTGCGCCTTGATCCGGGTCAGCGCGTCGAGCGCGCCGAACGGCTCGTCGAGCAGCAGCAGATCGGGCTCGCGCACCAGCGCGCGGGCGAGGGACGCGCGCTGTGCCTCGCCGCCGGAGAGGGTCTTCGGCCAGGCGCCGGAGTGGTTCTCCAGGCCGACCTCGGCCAGGGCGCGCTCGGCGGTGGCCCGGTCGGGGTTGCCGGGGAGGCCGAGGAGGACGTTGCGCCAGACCCGCTTCCACGGCATCAGGCGCGGCGCCTGGAAGGCCACGGCGCGCCGCTCGGGGACGTGGACGGCGCCCTCGATCTCGCGGTCCAGGCCGGCGAGGATGCGCAGCAGGGTGGACTTGCCGCAGCCGCTGCGGCCGAGGAGGGCGGTGAACTCGCCGGGCCTGAGGGTGAGTTCGAGGTCGTCGATGACGCGGCGGCCGTCGAAGGCGCGGGTGAGTCCCTGGACTCGTACCGCCGCGGCCTGGGTCGCTACTTCCCCGTGAACGTCGGTCGCCATTGCAGCAGCAGCCTTTCGAGAGTACGGACCACGATGTCGGCGGCGATGCCGAAGCAGGCGTAGACGATCAGGCAGACGACGATGACGTCCGTACGCAGGAACTCCCGCGCCTGGATCATCAGGAAGCCGATGCCGGAGTCGGTGTTGACCTGCTCGGCGAAGACCAGCGCCAGCCAGGCGATGCCGAGCGAGAAGCGCAGCCCGGTCAGCGCGCTGGGCAGCGCGCCCGGGAGGACGACGTGCCGCACCAGGCCCCAGCGGCCGAGGCCGAGCGCCTGGCCCGCCTCGATCAGCTGGGAGTCGACGCCGCGGATGCCCGCGTAGACGTTGAGGTAGAGCGGGAAGGACACGCCGAGCGCGATGATCGCGATCTTCGGCGCCTCGCCGATCCCGAACCAGATGATCAGCAGCGGGATCAGCCCGACGAACGGCACTGTCCGCAGCATCTGCACGCTGGCGTCGACGAGATCCTCGCCGAGCCGGAACAGCCCGGAGACGAGCGCCAGCGCGGTGCCGGCGAGCGCGCCGGCGAGGATGCCGACCGCGACCCGCTGCAGCGAGGTCAGCATGGCGTCGGGCAGCGACCCGTCGGCGATCAGGTCTCCGGCGACGCTCGCGATGGTGCCGGGGGAGGCGAGGACGTCGTCCCGCAGCACGCCGGTGGCGCTGAGGAGCTGCCAGAGGGCGAGGAGGAGGGCGGGCCCTGACAGGCGGCGCAGCCAGCGGGGGACGCGGCGGCGGCCGGCGGATACGGGGGTGATGGGCTCCAGGCGGGGGCTGGGTGG
>NZ_JAAKZV010000438.1 GCF_011044975.1 Streptomyces coryli
GATCACCCTGGAGCCGGGCGGGCAGGTGGAGTTGAGCTCGGCGGCGGCCGGCAGTCCGGGCGCCTGTGTGGAGGGGGCGGCGGGGGATCTCGAGTTGCTGCGCGCGGCGCTGGCGCGGGCGGGGCTCGAACTGGACGGGAGCGGGCTCGACGCGCATCGGGCACCGCGGAGGATGCTGTCGCATCCGAGATACGCGGCCATGGAGGCGCACTTCGACCGGGGCGGGCCGTGGGGCCGGGCGATGATGAACGCCACGGCGGCGGTGCAGGTCAGCGTGGACGCGGGGGATGAGGGGGACGGGGTCGCCGGGTTCCGGTTCCGGTGGGCGCTGGCGCATCGGCTCGGGCCGGTGTTCATAGCCGCGTTCGCCAACTCGCCGTTTCCGCCGAGCGCGGGGGATGGGCTGGAGCGGCCCAACGGGTGGAAGTCCAACCGGCAGATGGTGTGGTCCCGGATGGACCCCGGGCGGACGCGGCCGCCTGGGTCGGTACGTTCCTCCGGGCCCGGTGCGATGCCGGAGGGCGGCTCTTACGGTGACCCGCCGGAGGCCGCTGCGTACGCCGATGGTGATCCTCGCGCCGAGTGGGCGCGCTATGCCATGGATGCCGATGTCATGTGTCTGCGTCGGCCCGGGCCCACCGCCTCGTGGGATGCGCCGCCCGGGCTCTCCCTGCGGGAGTGGGTGCGTGATGGTGCCGATGGTGAGCGGGCGCCCGGGGTCGGGGATCTCGACTATCACCTGACGACGCTCTTTCCGCCCGTGCGGCCGCGCGGGTGGATGGAGTTGCGGATGATCGACGCGCAGCCGGGGGACGGCTGGGTGGTGCCGCTGGTCGTGGCCGCGACCTTGATGGACGACCCGCGGGCGGCCGCCGCCGCGTGGCGGGCCACCGAGCCGCTGACCGCCGGGCGGCGGACGCCGCCGTGGGGGGCCTGGTTGCGGGCCGCCAGATCGGGGCCCGCGGACCGGCGGACCGGGGAGGCCGTGCGGGCCTGCTTCGACGCCGTGGCCGAGGCCCTCGAGCGGTCCGGTGCGGCGGGTGAACTGCGCGGTGCCGTGGCCGAGTTCCGGCAGGCGTATCCCGAGCGCGGGCGATGTCCCGCCGATGATCAGCTGGAGCGCTGGGCCGCGGGGCAGCGGCCGCAGCCCGTTCCGGAAGGAGCATTTCGATGACGAGCCAGACCCGAGCCGAGCAGTCCCCCACCGAGCAGTCCCCCACCGAGCAGACCCCCGTCGCCCGGGCCGGTGCCGAAGCCACCGACCTCCGCCTCGCCCGTGCCGCGCTGGAGCGGGCCCGTCGGCGCACGCTGGCACTGACCGACTGCCTCGATGACGAGCAGCTGATGGCGCAGCACTCGAAGCTGATGTCCCCGTTGGGCTGGGATCTCGCCCATATAGGCAACCAGGAAGAGCTGTGGCTGGTCCGGGAAGCCGGCGGCCGCGCCGGGCTGCGGCCCGACCTGGACCGGATCTACGACGCGTTCGTCACGCCCCGCGCCGACCGGCCCGCGCTGCCGCTGCTGTCGCCGGATGAGGCCCAGCGATACGTGGCGCAGGTGCGCGAGCAGGCCCTCGAGGTGCTCGAAGGCGCCGATCCCGCGGACCCCGCGCCCCTGTTGAACGGCGGCTTCGTCTTCGGCATGGTCGCGCAGCACGAGCAGCAGCACGACGAGACCATGCTCGCCACCCACCAGCTGCGCCGCGGCGAGCCGGTGCTGCACGCCCCGGAGCCGCCGGCCGCGCCCGCGGACGCGGCCGGGCTGCCGCGGGAAGTGCTGGTCGACGGCGGCGAGTTCACCATGGGCACGTCCACCGATCCGTGGGCGCTGGACAACGAGCGGCCCGCGCACCGCGTGCACGTACCCGGCTTCTGGCTGGACACAGTGCCGGTGACCTGCGGCGCGTATCTCGAATTCATCGAGGACGGCGGCTATCGCGAGCCGCGGTGGTGGAGCCAGGAGGGGTGGGCGTACAAGGAGAAGGCCGGGCTCGAGGCGCCGCTGTTCTGGCGGCGGGAGGGCGCGAGTTGGGTGCGCCGCCGGTTCGGGCACACCGAGCCCATACCCGTCGACCAGCCCGTGCTGCATGTCTGCTGGTACGAGGCGGACGCCTACGCCCGCTGGGCCGGGCGGCGGCTGCCGACCGAGTCCGAGTGGGAGAAGGCGGCGCGGCACGATCCGGCGGCGGGGCGCAGCCTGCGTCACCCGTGGGGCGATGACGCCCCGGACGACACCCGCGCGAATCTCGGGCAGCGGCATCTGCAGCCCGCCCCGGCCGGGGCGTATCCGGCGGGCGCGGCACCGAGCGGGGCGCGGCAGTTGCTCGGGGACGTATGGGAATGGACGTCCTCGGACTTCACGCCGTATCCGGGGTTCGCGGCATTTCCGTACCGGGAGTATTCGGAGGTGTTCTTCGGGCCGGATTACAAGGTGTTGCGCGGTGGGTCCTTCGGGGCGGATCAGGTGGCGGTGCGGGGGACATTCCGTAACTGGGACTATCCGATCCGGCGGCAGATATTCGCCGGATTCCGCACCGCGCGCGATGCCTCGGTCGCGGAGGTGGGCTGATGTGCCGCCATCTGGCCTGGCTCGGCCCCGAGCGGCCGCTCGCCGAGGTGCTGCTCGATCCGCCGCACAGCCTCTTCCGGCAATCGTGGGAGCCGCGCCGGCAGCGGCACGGCACGGTGAATGCGGACGGCTTCGGCTTCGGCTGGTACGAGCCGGGCAGGCCGTCGCCTGCCCGGTATCGGCGGGCCGTGCCGATCTGGGCTGACGGCAACGTCCCTGACCTGGCCCGCAGCCTGCGCTCCGGCGCGGTGCTCGCGGCGGTGCGGGATGCCACGGCGGGCACGAGCGCGGAGGAGTCGGCGGCGGCGCCGTTCCGCGCGGGGCCGTGGCTGTTCAGCCATAACGGGGCGGTGCCGGACTGGCGCCGGCTACCGGACGATTTGCTGTCCGCGTCGGTGGCGTCGACTGCATCGGCGGCGGCCGACGGGATCGAGAGCGGCCGAGCCGCCGGGCGCGAGGGCGGTCATGCCGCCCGACGCCAGGACACTCACGCCGCCGGACGCCAGGACGGTCACGCCGTAGGTCCGCTCCCGGCGGCGGCGCTGCTCGACCTAGAGGCGGGCTCCGACGCGGCCCTGCTGTGGGCGCTGGTGCACCATCGCCTCGCCGCCGGGGCGGACCCGGGCGCCGCGCTCGCCGCCGTGGTCGCCCAGGTCGCCGCCGTCCGCCCGACCGCCCGGCTGAACCTGCTGCTCACCGACGGCCACACCATCGCCGCCACGACGTGGGGCGACACGCTGTCCTATCGGTGGGGGCAAGGCCATGCGCCTCCGACGGGCACAGGTCCGGGCGGCACCGATCCGGCCGCCGCCGACCCGGCCGCCGACCCGAACTCCGCCCTGCCGAGCGCCCCCTCCAACAACCCCGACGCCCCCACCCCCACCATCCTCGTCGCCTCGG
>NZ_JAAKZV010000439.1 GCF_011044975.1 Streptomyces coryli
GTGACGGGGGACGCTATGGGCCGCGGCCGCTGCCGTGCGCCATCGCTATCGCGCTCGTCTGCGGCGTGCTCGGGGGTCTCGCCGGGCCGCGGGCGGAGCTGATCGTGTGGCTGCTGGTCGTACCAGTGGCGGGGGTGTTGTGCCTGGTGGACCTGGCTGTGCAGCGGTTGCCCGATGTGCTGACGCTGCCGCTGGCCGGCGGGATCCTCGCAGCACTCGGGGTCGTCGCGCTGCTGGGAGCGGGCGACGGCTCATGGTTGGGAGCGCTGCTCGGGGCTGTCGTGCTGTTCGCGTGCTACGCCGTGCTGTTCCTCATCAATCCCAGGGGGATGGGATTCGGGGACGTCAAACTCGCCCTCGCCTGCGGGGCGGTGCTCGGCTGGTACGGGTGGGGGGTGCTGTTCACCGGGACGGTGGTGGGCTTTGTATGCGGCGCGCTGTACGGACTTGGGCTTGTGCTGGCTCGTAAGGGCGGACGGAAAACGGCGTTGCCGTTCGGACCGTTCATGGTCGCGGGCGCGTTTGCGGGAGTGCTGCTCGGCGTTATATGAGCGGAGCCCGTGTCGGCTGGGTCCCCAAGCACCAAGGTGGTCCATGTGATTGGGCCCACAGACTGAGTCCTTGGGCCCATGCGGGAGACGCCCGCACAGCCTACGGTTCATCGCACACGTGCGCGGCCGCGGGCTGACCACCCGGCGTTCGCCGTGCGACCTCCCAGACTTGCCGAGAGCGCAGGTATTCAGTCATGAGCGGTTTCTCTTCGCATCATCAGCAGTGGCCGTACGACGGGGGACAGCATCAAGCCCCAGGCCGACAGCCTGCCGGCAGCCCGGTCGGCGCCGTCCTCTACTTGCTCCGGTCCTGGGCCGTCGCCCTCGTGTTGAGCCTGGTGGGGCGCTATCTCACCGGCCTGCTGGAGGATGCGGTGTCCGACGGTGGGCGGCCGGGCTCGGTGGGCATGCGGATCGTCGTCGTCTACGCACCGCTCGCGGTCGTATCCCTCGCCGCCGCGCTCGCCGCCGCGCGGATGCACCCGGAGCCGTATCGCTCGAGCCCGGGCCAGCACTTGCTCGCCGCCCTGGCCGTGCCGCTCGGCTATCAACTCTGGGACATCGGCGCGCACTGGGCCGGCCGCGGGGTCGAGGAGATCGCGGCTCCTGCTGCGGCGGTGGCGATCGGCTGCATGTTTGCGGTTTACGTGGACCTGGCGGAGCCGGTGCAGGAACGCGGGCCTGGGCACTGGAGGTGAGCGACGGTCACCGGCCCGGACGGGCCGTCGCGGCGTCGACCTCCACCTGCGCTCCCGGGCGCAGCCCCCACCCCGCCATCGCTCCTGCCTCTGCCTCCAGCACGTGCCGCGCGCGGAAGCGGACCATGCCCATCCGGCCGGGCGGCATGGTCCGTACCGACAGGACGCGGAGCTTGCGGTCCAGGTAGGCGACGTCGATCGGGAACTTCATCCGGAAGGTGTGCACGCTGCTCGCCGGCGTGAGGAGGATGGCGCCGTCGATGCCGGTGCGGCCGAGGAGGCCGCGGGTGCGGGCGCGGAGGGAAGCGGCGATCTCCAGTGGGACGCGGATGCGGTCGGCAGTACCGGAGTCTCCGCCGACCGTCAGCTCTGTCTTGCCATCCTGCCAGCGTCCCATCCAGGTCTCCTCTGTTCGTCTCCGAGGGGGACCCTAGCGCGCCGAGGGGTGAGTCAGCTCTCCAGGAAGGCTTCGGTCCTCAGGGCGAACTGTGGTGCCAGCGGGCTGAGATCCAGTTCGACGCCGAACGTGACCACGGTCTCGGTCGCGTAATCATCGTCTTTGGGCGCCGTATAGAGGTGACATTTCCGCTGGTACGGGTCGGCGACGAGATAGACCGGTACGCCGGCGGCGGCGTACGCAGCCTTTTTGGGGCCGTAGTCATTGGCCGCCGTATCCTTCGAGATCACTTCGGCTACGAACTCGACATCCTGGTAATGCCACCGGCCGCGCGCATCCTTGCTCGCGGCGTCGCGCATCTTTGCAACGTCGGGGGCGAAGCCGTTGCGATAGCCGGGAAAGTCGATGCGGACATCGGAGACGACACTGGACTTCCGGCCGAATCGATCTCGGAGGGCCTCGATGATCAATAGAATGATCTCCCAGTGCGCGCTTCGCTGCGGCGACATGTGGATGGCCCCCTCGACGATCTCCGCCTTGAATCCCTCGGGGACGGGCATCCGCTCCAGCCAGCCGAACATGTCGTCCAGCGTCGGCTCGTCGCCGTCGTCGGCCATCTCGATCCTGTCGTGGTCCACGACGGTCATCATGCCGCTCCTCCCCGCCGCAGCGGTGGACCCGTGCAGCCATCCGGTTCAACGGTAGGTGATCAGCGCAGGCACCGAGGGATACCCGGCGCATCAGCGCGTACGCCCCGCGCTGGTGCCGCGCATCGCCACCCTCGCTCGATGCCGGTGGCCCGCATGTGTGTTGGTTGCGACCGACGCCGCAAGCAGCAGCAAGCCCACCGTCCGCAGGACCGGCCCGTCGTCCGCGTTCCCTGACCAACCCAGCCACACCAGCGCGGCCAGTGCCGCCGACGTCACCGCGGTCCATGCCCTCCGCTGGCCGTACTGGTGCGTTGCCCACACCAGCAGCACTGCCGCCGGACCCACGACCGCCCAGGCAGCGGTCCGGCTGGGCAGAGTGAGGGCCGTCAGCGCCACGCCCACCGCGATCACCCCCGCCAGCACCGCCACCCCCCCCGCCGGCATCCGCATCGCCACCACGCCCAGCGGCCGCAGCAGCACATTCTCCGGTCGCGGCGTCCGCTGCCCCGGTGCGATCCGCACCCGCGACAGGCGCGCCAGCCGTCGGTCGGCCTCGCTGCCGCCGCGGTCCGTCAAGGGTTCCTCGCCCCGCCGGTCGCCGTACGAGCCGGGCTGGAAGAGATTCGTCGGACGGTACGGGCCGGGCAGTGCGATCACGCCCGCGTACCTCGGGTCGCCCGCGTACCAGAGGTCCTCCAGCTCGGCCCGCAGATCGGACGGGGCCGACGGGTCCAAGCGCTCCAACCACCAAACAACGCCCGGCACATCGGGCAGTTCCACCGCGATCCGCCGGCCACCCCCCGCCGGCCCCGGGTCCGGGAAGACGAAGCCCACCCCGCCGCTCGCCGCGACGTCCGGACCGCCGTACGCACGCCACGGATACATCTTCAGCAAGCTCCGCATCCGGCTCGTCAGCACCATCCGCCGCCGCAGCGCGAAGCTTCCGTACACCGCGCACAGGCTCATCACAGGTGCCAGCACCGCCGCCCAGCCGGGCGTGCCGCGTGGCATCACGAACGGGGCCACCACCAGCCCCAGCAGCAGGACTTGGAGTAGCACCGCCCACGCCACCCGCACCCGGATGACGCGGCGCGTGGCGGGGTCGTCCCAGGCGGTCGCCGTCCCCGTCGCCGTAGCGGCCGGGACGGAGGCGCGGGG
>NZ_JAAKZV010000043.1 GCF_011044975.1 Streptomyces coryli
GTTCGAGCCGGGGACGCCGGGGGAGTCCAGGTCGATGCCGGTGATGTCGCCGGGGGCGGCGGTGCCGATGCCCGGGGCCAGGTAGATGACGCCGTTGCTGTCGTTGGCGCCGGTCGCGGAGGCGACTAGGTCGGCCTTGCCGTCGCCGTCGGTGTCGCCGGCGCACACGCCGTCGATGCCGCCGTAATGGGGTCCGCCCAAGCTGAGCCGGGGCGGGGTCTTGGTGCTCGCGACCACTTGCCGGCCGGTACCGGGGCCTGCCGGCGTGGAGAGCCGGGCGGTGAGGGTGACGGCTGTGCGGTACGCGTCGAAGCCCGCCCCGATCAAGTCGTCCCGGCCGTCGCCGTTCACGTCGGCCGGGAGGCCGTCGAGGTGGCGCTCCGGCCCGCCCCGCGGCACCCGCTCGGCGAGCCGCGGCCCGTCCGGGCCGCCGCGCAGGACCTGGGTCTCCTCGAAGGTCGCGTCCCCGTCCCCCTCGGGGTGCACGGACACGTAGCGCAGGATCGCGTCGGCACGCTTGTCGCCGTCGAAGTCGCCGACGGTGACCCGGTCGGGGAAGGAACCCTCGGAGTGGCCGGTGCGCACCCGCGTGCTGCGGGCGGGTTTTCCGGCGCGGCTGAACGGGCCGTAGAGCACGGTGGGTTCGCCGTCCGCAGCGCCGCCGGCGACCTCGAAGAGGTCCGTCTTCCCGTCGTCGTTGAAGTCGCCGGTACGGAGCTCCTTGCCGGTGCCGTCGAGCGGTGTGCCCGGCGCAAGCCCGCGCGGCCCTCCCCAGGCGACGAAGCGTTCGGCGCGCGGCTGCCCGCGCACCGGTTCCGGCCCGTCGCCGACCAGGTCGGTGAAGCCGTCGGCGTTCAAGTCGGCCCGCAGTAGATGGTGGAAGCCGCGGTGCACGAGGCGGCGGGTGCGCAGGTCGAGCCCTTTGGCGGAGCCGTAGACGACGACCGTGCCGCGCCCGGTCGCGAGGGCCAGGTCGTCCTTGCCGTCACCGTTGAAGTCACCGGGGCGGGGCTGCGCGGCAGCCTTCCCCGCGGCCGGCCGGGCGCCGCCCGCCGGGGACCCGCCCGCACCACCGGAGTCGCAGGCGGCGACGAACAGCAGACAGCCGCAGGCCAGGGCGGCGGCGGTGCGTGCAGGTACGAGCATCAGCACTCCCGGGTCGGTCGTCGCGATCTTCGACACCTGACAGCACCGGATGGTTGTGATCCCCTGCCGTGGACATGCGAGCAGCCGGCTCCGTACGCGCGGAACCGGCTACTCACTTCCGGTACTTCAACGAAATCAACCTGCACATCACCCGGGTCCCGCTCGGCGACGGCATCCGCCTGTTCGACAGCCCTACCCGCTCCGCGACCTGGCCGCGGTGCAGATCGACGCCGTACTCGCCGCGGTGGTCACCTCGTGACATCGCGATAGCCCCTCCGAGCCGCAAGACGCCTGCGCCGTGGGCTCGCTGGGTGTCGACGGGCAGGCGTCAGGCCTGACCGGTCTCGATGCGGCTGATCCGGCCGTCGTCGGTGACCGTGAAATGCCAGCGGGTGTTCATCTCGCCCCAGGTGTCGTTGCGGTAGCGGACCGTCAGGTCCGTGCCGTCGCCGTTCTGCCGGTGGACGTCCATGTGTCCGTTGCTGGTGAAGATCTCGCGGTCAATCCATTCCTCCAGCTGCCGCGGCGTGCCGTCGTCGGTGAGCTCGGCGTCAGGGGAGAGGAGGGCCATGAAGGCGTCGCGGTCACCGCGGTTGACGGCCTCGACCAGCGCGCGTACGGCGGGATTGTGGGGAGCGGAGGACATGGCGGCCGCCTTTCCGTGTCGGTGGGCCTGGTTCAATCACAGGTGTGATCCTCGATCTACGCAAGCTGCGACATTTCTGGCGGTGGTGGAGGAGCTGAGCTTCACCCGAGCAGCCGCGAGACTGCATCTGAGCCAGCAGGCGCTGTCCACGTCGATCCAGGCGCTGGAGCGCGAGGTTAAGCGGGCGCCGTCGCCGGACCGTCCAGAGCGGTGTGCGGCGTCCAAAGGCATTGGTGAAACGTCATTCAGTCAATCGTGTGGCCACCATTGACCGTCACCCGCTCCCCGGTGATGAAGCCAGCCCCCTCTGACGCAAGGAACGCCACGGTGCTCGCGACGTCGTCAGGACTGCCTATCCGGCTCAGAGGCACGTCGGTCACGTAGGCATCCAGGTCGCCGGCCGAGACGTCGGCGTGCCGCTCGACCGGGATCCAGCCGGGAGCCACGAGGTTCACCGTGATGCCGAACGGGCCGAGCTCGCGCGCCCAGCACCGAGTGAGCCCGAACCGGGCACCCTTGGCGGCGACGTAGGCGGACATGCCCGGTAGGGCGCGTTCGAAGATGTCGGAGCCGATCTGGACGACCCGGCCGCGGCGCCGCGCCTTCATCCCGGGAAGGACCTCCTGGAGCAGCAGCGTCGGGCTCTTGACGAAGAAGTGCAGTTGGTCCAGGTGCGCTTGCCAGGTGAGATCCTCGATGGCGGTGGCCGGTTGAGGTCCCGTCGCGTTGACGACCAGCACCTCGACAGGGCCGAGTCGGCGGGTGACTTCGGCGACCAAGCTGTTCGTCGCGTCTTCATCGGTGACATCGGCCGCGAACGCCTCGGCTGTCCCGCTCGCAGCACGGATGTCTTCCACCACCTGGCGCGCTCTCTCGGCGTCGGACCGATAGCAGACCGCCACCGGCCAGCCATCACTCCCCAGCCTCCGCGCGATAGCCGCACCCAAACCACGCGACGCTCCGGTGACGAGCGCGATGCCGCGCCGGACCTCCATGCGAACCTCCTCTGCCGTCGGACGGTCGAAGCGAACAGACGCCGCCTCAGCACGGTCAACGCTCCCCGCGCATGCGTTGCTCCAGCTGTACCCGCACCGAGCGGCCACCGGTCCGGGCGCGTACACGATCGCGGTCACGGGCGGCAGCGTAACCGTGGCCACTACCACCACGGTTCCGGCGGGGCGCCTGGAGACACACCCAGCAGGCGGGACCTCATCCCGACCCGTGCGGCTTGATGAGTAGGGTCGTTGGCGTGCGTGATGTGCGGGTGGTTCTGATCGGTGGGACGTCGAACGTCGGGAAGTCGACAGTTGCCCAAGTGCTGGCGGAGAAGCTCGGGTTCGAGTGCCAGAGCACTGACCGGTTGGCCCGGCACCCGGGGCGCCCCTGGAGAACCCCTGAGTCGGAGGTGCCGGCGCATGTCGCCGAGCACTACAAATCACTTACGGTCGACGAACTGATCACGTCTGTTCTCGGCCACTACGATCGGCTGTGGCCCCGCATCGAAGAGCTGATCACGGCCCATGCGGCCGAGGACCGCGGCAGGACGGGCCTGGTCCGTGAGGGGTCGGCACTCTGGCCCGTCCGCGTCGCGAGGTTGCAGGTTCCGCACACGGCCGCCGTGTGGCTCACCACCGACGACGCCGTAGTACGTGCCCGCGTACACGCCGCGGGCGGCTATGAAGCAGCCACAGGCCAGGAACAGATCCTGATGGACAAGTTCCTGGCCCGCACCGAGCGCTACCAGACACTCATGATCGATGCCATCGACAGGTTCGGCCTGGAGCGCATTGACGCGGGTGGCGGACAGTCCGCCGCAGAATTGGCTGACACCGTGCTCGCGGCAGCCGACGCGCAGACCGCAGTGGCATAGCGGTAGCGTCCCGCGCATGGCGAGCGAGGACGCGTTGCAGGATCAGCCCCACCGGGTGGTGGCGCGCGTCGGAGGCACGGTGCGGCGCCCTGCCCAGCCCTGGACACCGACAGTCCACGCCTTGCTCAAGCATCTGGAAGCGGTGGGTTTTCCCTACGCGCCCCGGCCGCTGGGGTTTGATGATCAGGGTCGGGAGGTGCTCACCTTCATCAACGGTGAGTCCGGACCGCAGAGCTGGGCCAAGGTGGTGGACGATCAGGGACTGTCCGCCTACGCCCGGCTGCTGCGCGAGTTCCACGATGCGACCGCAGACTTCACGCCGCCGGACGACGCGGCCTGGGCCGACGGCCCCATCGCACCCGGCGAGGGCCAGGTGATCTGCCACGGCGACTTCGGTCCGTGGAACGTGGTCTGGCAGGGCAACCGCCCCGTAGGAATCATCGACTGGGACTTCGCCCGGCCGGGGGCGCGGATGCACGATGTGGCCTACGCCCTGCAATACGTCACCCCGTTTCGGGATGACGCCGAGTGCCTGCGCTGGTTGCGCTATCCAGCACCCCCCGACCGACGCCGACGTCTGGAGCAGTTCTGCACGGCCTACGGCCTCACGACAACCGCGGGTGTCGTGGATGCCGTGATCGACAGGCAACAGGAAACCATCGACCTCGTGCGCAGACTGGCATCCCAGGGGCATGAGCCCCAGACCACCTGGGTGCGTGAAGGCCTACTGGAGGAACTCGGCCGACGACTCGCGTGGAGCCGCTCGAACCGCCGGCTGGTCGCTTAACGGTCCATGTCTGCCTCCCCGCTGCCGGCGGCATTCGCACGCCGATCGTCGTCTGGGACGAGCATGCGGCGCGTAGCGCGAAGCCTCTGGGAATCGATGCCACCCGGTGGCGGCGGGCGTGGGACGCGTCGTTCCCGGAACGGGCGGTGGCTGCGCTGGGCGATCTGCCGCAGACGGTGCGCATGCTGGCGCTACGGTGCGGCCTGGGGCCGGATGACGAGGCGCTGGCCGCGGCCAGCGAGGCACGGCTGTCCGCTCAACGGGAGCTCCCTCACTGATCCGCACATGACTGATCCGCGCACGAGCGAGGGCGCCGGTCCGCTTCAGGGTGCCGTCGGGCCGCGGTAATGCGAGGTCATCAACCGCCCTCCACGGGACCGAGTTTGCCCGGGGTCGACATCGTGGCGATCAGCCGGCCGGTGCCATGCCCGGCTCCGTGATCTCCTCAAGCGAGCGCCCGCGGGTCTCAGGGGCGAAGGTCGCGGAGGCGGCGAGTACGACGTACATCGCGGCGAGCAGGGTGAAGACGGCGGCGATGCCGCCGGTGGCGAAGACGGGGACGGCGAGCAGGGGCATCACCGCGCCGGAGACGTTGCCGATGCCGTTGACCACCGAGGTGCCCAGGGCCCGTACCCGCGTTGGGTAGAGCTCCGGGGACCAGGCGGCCAGGGTGGTGTTGACCAGCAGGGCGAAGAACTGGAAGGTGGCGCCGAGGAGAAGGGTCAGGACGGTGCCGTGGGCGAAGAGCGCGAACGCTACGGCGGCCGCGCAGCCCAGCACCGCCGCGGATATCACGACCGCCTTGCGCGGCGCCCGTCTACCTCCCGGAGTACGTCGCCCGCGAGTTCGGCTTCTACGAGGACGAGGGCCTCGACTTCTCCCGCTCGGCCCCGGACGACTGGACCCGGGTGCTCACCGACCTCGACACCGGCGAGGCCACCGCGGCCCTGGGCGGGCTGTGGGTGCCGGCGATGTACCACGGGCGCGGGCGTGAGCTCATCGCGTTCGCGCAGCTCAACGGGGTCAACCCCAAGGGGCTCGTCACCCGGGAGCCGAGCGCGGGCTTCGGCCTCAAGGACCTCGAGGGGAAGGTCGTGCTGGCCCCCGGCGCGGGCGGCACCGCGCCGTACGTGCACACCGCGGGCCTGATGCGCCGCGCCGGCGTCGACATGTCCCAGGTGCGCTGGATCCGGGACCTCTCCGGGGCCATGCTCACCGAGATGTTCCTGAACGGGGCGGGTGACGCCCTGGTCACCGACGCCGTCAACGGCGCCTTCCTGCAGCGCGCGGGCACGGCGCACATCGCCTTCCGCCACGACGAGGCGGGCGGCGCGATGCCGAACAGCGTCTACTACACCTCGCGGGAGGTGCTCGACCGCGACGACAAGGTCGTCTGGCGCTTCTGCCGGGCGCTGCAGCGAGCGTACGACTGGCTGAAGGAGCACGAGGCCGCCCAGCTGACGGACCTGCTGAAGCGTGAATGGCCGCAGCTCGACACGGAGTTCCTCATCACGGTCGTTGACGGCCTGCGCGCCAGTGGCCTCTGGGACGACATCCGGGTCGACGAGCAGGGCTTCGCCGAGTGGATGCTGATCCTGGCCGAGGACGGGCTGATCGACGAGCCCATGCCGTACGCGGCACTGGTCGACCCCCGGCCGGCCGCGGAAGCCGCGGCGGTGGGTTCATGACCGGGCTGCTGGTGCTGAACCAGTCCGAGGTCCGCGACACCCTCGACATGGCGCAGGTCGTAGCCGTCGTCGAGGAGGCGCACGCGGCGCTGTCGTCCGGCGCCGCGGTGCAGCCGGAGCGTTCCGTCGCCGAGGTGCCCGGCACCTCCACGATGCTGGTGCCGATGCTCGCGGCGATCGGCCCGCAGTCCGCGGCCGGTCTCAAGCTGCTGGCCGACACCCCGGACAACAAGGCGCGTTCGCTGCCCACCCAGCAGTCGCTGATCCTCCTCGTCGACCCCGTCACCGGGACCGCCGAGGCGCTGCTGCACGGCGCGGCGATCACCCAGTTCCGTACCGCGGCCGCCTCGGCGGTGGCCACCCGGCACCTGGCCAACGCCTGGGCGCCGGCGCGGACTCTGGGCCTCGTAGGGGCCGGTAATCAGGCGCGTACGCACCTGGCGGCCATCCGCTGCGTACGGGACGTGGATCGGGTCGTGGTGTGGAGCCGCAGCCCGGAGACGGTCGAGGCGTTCCGCGAGCACGCGCGGGAGCATGCGGCGGGTGTGGAGGTGGTGGTCGGCGACTCGCCGGAAGAAGTGGTGCGCAGCGCGGACATCGTGTGCACGCTCACGCCGTCCCACACGCCGCTGGTGCGCGGGGAATGGTTCCGGCCGGGACAGCACATCAACGCCGTCGGGGCGCCGCCGCGGCCCGATCACCGCGAGATCGACACCGAGGGGATCGTGCGCAGCCGGGTCGTGGTCGACAGCTACGACACGGCCCTCGCCGAGTCGGGCGACGTGCTGATCCCGGTGGCCGAAGGGGCCATCACCGCCGAGCACTTCCGCACCGAGCTGGGCGATGTGATCACCGGCACGGCTCCTGGCCGGCGGCAGGCGAGCGACATCACCCTCTACAACTCGGTCGGCGTCGGCATCCAGGACATGGCCACCGCCCGCCTGGTGGTCGACATCGCCCGGCGCAAGGGCCTCGGAACCGAGCTGCAGCTGTCCTGAGCCCCGCCCCCCGAACGTGCTGCCCGCCGCTCGCCGGGATCGAGCCGGCGGGCAGCACCAACCCCCTGCGGAGGAACCGTGAAAGTCCTCGTCGTCAACGTGAACACCACCACCTCCATGACCGACGCCATGGCCGCCCGCGCCCGGCAGGCAGCCGCGCCGGGCACCGAGATCGAGGCGCTGACACCGTACTTCGGCCCCGCCTCGGTGGAGGGCAACATGGAGAGCCACCTTTCCGCGGTCGCCGTCATGGACCGGGTGCTGGCCCACCCCGGCCCGTACGACGCCGTCATCCAGGCCGGCTTCGGCGAACACGGCCGCGAGGGCCTGCAGGAGCTGCTCGCGGTCCCCGTGGTCGACATCACCGAGGCCGCCGCCCACCTGGCGATGCTGCTGGGCCGCACTTACTCCGTGATCACCACCCTCGACCGGGCCGTCCCCCAGATCGAGGACCGCCTCGCGCTGGCCGGCCTGCTCGCCCGCTGCGCCTCGGTCCGCGCCAGCGGCCTGCCCGTCCTGGACCTCGAGCGGAACCCCGACCGCGCGGTGAAAGAGATCGCGGAACAAGCTGCCCGCGCGGTCCGCGACGATAGGGCCGAGGTGATCGTGCTCGGCTGCGGCGGCATGGCCGGACTGGAGGAAGCCGTACGCGAACGGGCCGGGGTGCCGGTCGTGGACGGGGTGGCGGCCGCGGTGAAGCTCGCGGAGTCCCTGACGGGCCTCGGCCTGACCACCAGCAAGATCCGCACTTACGCGGAACCGCGGCCGAAGCAGATCATCGCCTGGCCGCTGAGTGAGCATCTCGGGATGCGGCCGCCGGGGGACAGCGTCTCTCCCGGGATGGGAGAACCCGCCCCCGTGGCCGGGGACGGGTAAACGCATGGCTCCGGTGGCCCCCCTCCCATGGTGGTCGGATCTGCATTGGACTGGCAGGCAGCAGGCCGTGCTTTCACGAGGACACTGGGAGCACCCGTCCAGCCCACCCCGCGGCTTGGCCATCGCAACATCTCTCAGGGTCAGGTGTTGCGACGAGATCGTTCCGCAGGACCTGCGGCGTTCGCCGTGCCGTCACCCGGTGACGTGCACGAGCCTGTGCTCCTGAGCGCACACCGGACCGGTCCCCGGCGGCCCGGCGTCAGCCGAGGACGGTGCCCGTGGATGCGGCCGGCCGGCGGCGGCGTGAGAACGCACCGAGGTCGATGGTCTGGCCGGTGTGCTCGCAGGTGTGCGCGAGCGCACTGCGGTCGTGGTCGTGCCCGCCTTCGACACCCTGGATCAGGGTGGTCATGAGGCGGCCCACCAGCGGGGCGTTCTTGAACTGATTGCCGCTGGTGCCGATGGCCACGTAGAAGCCGGCAAGTTCGGTTCGGTCGTATACGGGGGTCCAGTCGTCGGTCACGTCGTACACGCCTGCCACACCCCGGGGCTTGTTGGGAATGCGCAGGCCGGGCAGTCGGCGAGCCGCCCGCGTCACCTGCGTCCTGAACTGCGACACGGTCGGATGGGGGCTCCCGTCGTCCGGATCATCGAGCCATTCCAGCGGGTCGCACTCGGGTTCCGTGCCGCCGACGAGCAGGAACTCCCTGCCCTCCGGCCGTATATATGTGCCGAGGTCCATATCGGCCAGCACCGGTGCGTGCCCGTCGCCTGCGGCATCGTGGTATCCGGCGGGCGCCGCTACGTGGTGCACCTCCTGGCGAAGCGGCCGCAGACCGACGGTGAAGTCGCCGCCCACTTCGGCGAGCCGATTCAGCCGGCCCGACCATGGGCCGGCCGCGTTGACGACCACCCCGGCGGACAGTTCGGTTCCCTCCTCGAGGCGCACCCCGCGCACGCGTCCACCGCGCCGCATTACCGCGGTGACCTCGGTCTTCCAGCGGAACGCGGCTCCGTGCCGCTGGGCGGCCGCAGCAAGGTTGCGCGCGGCGAGTTGCGGGTCGTCGACAAAGCCCCCGTCGGGTGTGTGGAGAGCACCGAGCCGAGCGGACGCGTCGGCGAAGAACTCGTCGTCATCCACGGGACGGGGCGGGAAATACCGGCCGGCGTCCACAGCGGGCAATCGCTCCGACAGCTCCTGCGCATTCCATTTCTCGTACGGGACACCGGCCTTGTCGAAGTGGCGCGTGAACAGGCTGCAGGGTGCGAAGTCCACGTCCAGCAGGGTGACGCCGCAGCGGTTGAACGCTGCGAGGGGTTCACCGGCGGGTGCTTGAAGATGGTGGCGCCATGCTTCCCAGCAGTGACGGGACTCCCACGCGGCATTGACGCCCGCGATCGTGGGATACGTAAAGCGGACCACGGCGCTCGAGGCGCTGGTGGAGCCGTTGCCCGCGCCGCCGAACTTGTCGACCACGACCACCCGCAGACCGCTCCGCGCCAGTTCGAGCGCGATGGAGCATCCGATGACCCCGGCCCCGACGACGACTACATCTGTGCTCTCAGCCATGTTCCAACCCACGTTCTTTCTCGCCGGATCAGACGGTTCCTGCGGCGGCGCGGCGGGTCGCCACTCCGCCGTTGTCGCGCATGTGCGCCGATGCTCAGCGGTGAGGACCGAAGGCCGCTCAACGTTCCCGACGTGATCGTGGAGCGGGTCGGCCCTTGCTCATGCGCAAGATCAAGGTGACCGCGTCCTCCGAGCGGGTTCCCGGAGTGAGGACTTCCTGCAGGAGAAGGCCGCGAATCGCGGCAACGGTGACGGTGGCCACCTCCCGCGCTTCCTTCGCGTCGAGCCCTTCGCGTTCCGCGAGTGAGGACAGCATCACGGTCAGGTCGTCGATCGACTCCACGAACTCACGGAAGTCCTCGGGGGCGTACGCGGCCAGTCCGGCGACGTAGAAGAAGCCGCGGGCGCGCGACAGCTGCTCCGGCCGGGTGTAGGTACGCCAGATCGCCCCGACGAAATCGTCGAAGGTGCCCTGCTGGGCGGCCTCCAAGAGTGCCTCGTTGTCGCGGGATCGCTGGGTCGTGAGCATGGCGGCCAGGACCCCCGGGAGCGACCCGAAGTGGTAGCGCAGCAGGGCGTGGCTGCTCTCGATTCGGGCGGCGATCTCACGGAGCGACATCTCCGGCGGGGGAAGGGCCTCGCCGAAGGCGTCGAGGAGTCGTGCCAGGAGTCGTTCGCGCGCGCTGCCGTTGCGTTGCGAGGTTGACAGGATCACTCCCGCAGTTTATCCATTGGAAAAGATGGTTCGCAACGGCGGAGGAACGACGATGGGACCTGCTCATGTGGTGGGCGCGACGGTCATCGACGGATCGGGGCGCGAACCCGGCAACCTCGACGTCACGATCGAGAACGGCCGCATCACCGGGCTCGGTGCCGCCGGCGCGTACGGCGAGCGTCTCGATGCGGAGGGACTGACGATGACGCCGGGCTTGATCGACGCCCACGTCCACCTGGGCGTGTCCAGCCCGATCCAGCCGCACTTCTCGTTTCAGATCAGCGCCGCCGAGATCGCGGCGGACATATTCGCCACGGCCGGCGCGACGCTCGACGCCGGTTTCACCACGGTTCGCGACACCGGCGGGATCGACGGCGGTGTCGTCACCGCGATCGCGAAGGGCAAGGTCAGAGGGCCGCGCGTGTTGTCGTGCGGACCTGTTCAGTGCCAGATCGGCGGGCACGGCTACTACGGAGCCGCATGGGAACCCACCGAGCTGTGGAGCAGCCACCACATTCCGGGCCTGTGCGCCCTGTCGATGATGGCGGGCAACGCGGACGAGCTGCGGCACAACGTCCGCGAAGCCTTCCGTCGCGGCGCCTCCTTTCTGAAGCTCTGCGTGACCGGCGGAGTGGTGGGCGCACATGATCAACTGACCGACACCCAGTTCACCGTCGAAGAGATTGCTGTGGCGTTTCAAGAAGCCGCGGCACGGAACACCTATGTGACAGTCCACGCCCACAACAACGAGGGCATACGCAATGCGATCGAGGCCGGGGCCCGCTGTGTCGAGCACGGCACCAGCCTCGACGAATCCACCGCGACCCTGATGGCCGCCCGCGAGGTTGCCCTCGTGCCCACGTTCGCTGTCGTCGAGCAACTGCTGCACGACACCGCCGGAGCCGGTCTCGCCGAATCGATCCGCGACCGGGCCAAGGGCGTACGCGAGCAGATGACCAAGGCGCTCGCTGCCGCCAAGCACGCCGGAGTGCGGATCGGGCTGGGTTCCGATCTCATCGGCCCGGACCAGGACCGGCGCGGCAGAGAACTCAGCCTGCGTGCAGCCCTCGAGACGCCGATGGAAGCGCTCGTGGCAGCGACCCGGACCAACGCCGAGATCCTCGGCCTGTCCGGCTAGGTGGGTGTCATCACTCCCGGCGCGCAGGCAGACCTCGTCCTGTGGAACGGCAACCCGCTCGAAGACCCAGAACTGTTCTCCGGCCCCACCAACGCCGTCCTCGTCATCCAGGCCGGCGAAATCGTAAAGGACCTCAGATGAGCACCATGTGGCAGGGCTGCCTCCCCCACACCGACTATTTCGAGATGCGCTCCAGCGGTGGGCACGACTACGGCGTCTGGGTCACCACGCCACCGAACTACGACCCTGCCACGGCGCCGGCGCCTGTCGTGTACGTGCTCGACGGCAACTGGGCCCTGGGCTTGACCGCCCCACTCATCATCACGCAACTGGACCCCATGCAGTCGATTCAGCCCTACATCCAAGTCAGCGTGGGTTACGCGGGCGAGGAAGCAGAGCAGTGGGAGCGGTTGCGCAACCGCGACCTCGTACCCCCCGGCGAACCCATCGCGAAGGAGTACATCGATGCGGTGGAGATGGCGATCGAAACGGGCAAGATGACGCGCGGGCAAGCCGACGGCTACCTCGCCGAATTGAGCGACAGCCGCGCGGATTTGTTCCTGAACTTTCTTACCGACGACCTGCATCCGCGGATCGAACGCGACTGCGGCACGGCCCGGACCGGTCACGGCCTCTTCGGCTACTCCTACGGCGGACTCTTCAGTCTCTACGCCTGGCTCACCAACAGCACCTTCTTCGAGAGCATCGGCGCGGGCAGCCCCGGCATCGTCAATACGGACAGTCAGGTCTTCGCTCGTCTTGAAGCACTGGGCGACACCCTGCCTGACGCCAAGCTCCACGTGACCTTCAACGAGCGAGAGATCCTCGGCGACCTGGCGGTCTACCAGAATCTCGCGAAGAACGCGGCCTCGTTCCTTCACCGTCTCACCTCGCGCAACGGATCCGTCACCAGCGCACTCATGCACGAAACGCATGTGACCGGCCTACAGGCATCGTTCCTCAGCTACCTCAGGACCTGCCGTGCCCAGTGAGCCTGGACGCCGTAGCTCTCCTTCCGCCCAATGTGAGTCGGCTTCTCTGGAGGTGCTCGGGTGGCCGAGCGTGACATCGTCAGCACGACGCCCCCTGCCGTGGGCATCGCCGAAGTACTCAGGCGACGGCTGCCCGCCGGCCGGGTGGTAACTGATCCGGACATCGTCGCCGGTCTCTCCCACGACCAGGCGGTGTGGGCGCCGGTTGGCCGAGCGGTGGCCGTCGTGCGCGCCAAGAGCACCGCCGAGGTCCAGATCGTTGTTCGTGCGTGCCTGGAGCAAGGAGTCCCGCTGGTTGCACGCGGCGCCGGTACTGGGCTGTCGGGAGGCGCCAATGCCGTCGAAGGAGGCGTGATCCTCGCGCTGGACGGTATGGATCGGGTGCTGGAGGTCGACGAGCTGGAGCGCCTCGCCGTCGTGCAGCCCGGTGTGGTGAACGACGACCTGCGCGCCCATGTAGCGGCGCTCGACCTGTGGTACCCGCCTGACCCCGCTAGTTCGCCCTGGTCGACGATCGGAGGAAATGTCGCGACGAACGCCGGCGGGGTGTGCTGCGTCAAGTACGGCGTCACTCGCGACTATGTCCTCGCTTTGGAGGTCGTGACCGGCACGGGCGAGGTGGTCCGGCTCGGGCGCCGTACGTCGAAGGGGGTCGCCGGCTATGACCTTGTGGGCCTCATGGTGGGTGCCGAGGGCACTCTTGGTGTCGTCACCGAGATCACGGTCCGGCTGCGACCCCTGCCGCCGGTCGGCGTGACCGCCGTTGGCTACTTCGACAGCGTCGGGCAGGCCGGTGACGCGGTGCGTGCGACGGCTGCCGCCGGGCTACGGCCGGCCGCGCTGGAACTCGTCGACCGGCACTGTCTGCGCGCGGTCGACGCCTGGAAGAACATGGGCCTCTCCGCCGAGGCGGACGTGGTCCTCCTGGCCCGTTTCGACGATGAGGGCCGCGCCGCCGAGGAGGGCGCCCGCCGGATCGTCGACTGCTTCCGCGGGGCCGGCTCGACGTGGGCGGACCGGTCGGAGACAGCGGAAGAGGCCGAGATGCTCTTCGCGGCCCGCCGGCTGGCCTTCCCCGCGCTCGAACGGCTGGGGCCGGTACTTACGGAGGACGTCTGTGTGCCCATCGGGGCGGTGGCGGAGATGCTGGCCCGCATCGACCGGACCGCGGAGAAACACCGGATCACCATCGCCAACATCGCGCACGTCGGCGACGGCAACCTGCATCCGCTGCTGGTGACGGAACACGGTGACGCGGCGGCTCAGGTCCGGGCCCGTGCGGCGTTCGACGACATCATCGCGGACGCCCTTGACCTGGGTGGCACGGTGACCGGTGAGCACGGTGTGGGACTGCTCAAGCGGCCCGGCCTAACCCGTGAACTCGCCCCGGCCGTCCTGGAGATGCATCGCGAGGTGAAGCGTGCTCTCGATCCGGCCGGGATTCTCAACCCCGGCAAAGTTTTTGGGCCTGCATGATCCGTTGGCCAAGTACGGGCTCCAGCTTCAGGGCCATCGCATGGGGCCAGTCTGCGGTTGCAAAGCCAGGATCTCCCAATCGCCATGTCGACGGCGACCACCGCCCTGCCAATTGAGATGTCGTCTCGGGCTGTCTCGCGCACCACCAGACGCGGCGTGAAGAGCACAGCGTCCTGCCGCAGCCGGGCCAGGAGGAGGCCGAACTGCTGACCACTTCGCCGCTGTGGATGGCAGATCGATCAGACGAAGCGGGGGAAGAGGATAAGGGCGTTGTCGTGTTCGACGCCGCGGAGCTGTTCGCTGGTGAGGTCCTCGAAGGAAGTGAGGTTGTCGCTCCCGGCGAGCGCGGTTTTGTAGTACAGGCCCCGCAGCACCGTCGCCACGTGCTCGGGGTCGATCTCCGCGTCCTCGGGATCGCGTCCCATGACGGTGTGCTCGCCGATCCGCCAGGCCAGGGTGGGCAGATGCTCCGGCGGCAGTCCACCGTTCTCCGCCCGCCACCGGTACCCGGTCTTGCGGCCGATGTACTCCGCCTCGATCTCCAGCCGCCGCTTACGACCTCGTCTCGCCATCACACACCCCATCATGATCAAGGAGTGTTGCGACAAGCCTTAGAACCCAAGGTCCGGTTTGGGAGCCGGTAGCGAGCCTTCGGTGCCTGGAATGTCAGTGAGTTTTGAGGCCACCCCGAGCGGACGGAAGCCGAGAGATTTGAGCGGATCGCCGCCGCGGGGCCTGCCAGACTGCTCCGCATGGATGTTCGTCTCGAGCCCTGGTCGGAGCCTGCGCTCGCCCTCCTCCGGAGGATCAACACCCCGGAGATGCGCCGTCACGTCGGCGGAACGGAATCCGAAGGCGAGCTGCTTGCCCGTCACCGCCGCTACCTCGCCATGCCTGCGGATGGCGCCGGCTGCATGTTTGCCGTGCTGCTCGGCGACGAGATGGTCGGCAGCATCGCTTATCACCAGCGCGACTGGCAGGGCGATCGGATCTACGAAACGGGCTGGAACGTCCTGCCGTCCCACCAGGGCAAGGGCATCGCTGCAGCCGCCGGCACCGCCCTGATCGACATCGTGCGTGAAGAGGCAAGGACGCCCGGTGCCCCGTGCGGCCTGCACGCGTTCCCCTCGGTAGACAACGCGCCGTCGAATGCCCTGTGCCGCCGCCTCGGGTTCAGCCTCGTAGGCACCTGCGATTTCGAGTACCCGCGTGGCAGCGGCATCTTGATGCGCAGCAATGACTGGCGCCTCAAGGTTGGCGCTGGCCCCTGACCGGGCCAGGACCGCGAAGTGGCCTACCCGCCGAGCGAGTTGCCGGTGCACGGCTCGCCGTTCTTCGCCCGGCACTTGAAGCACCGGCCGCGCCGCCGGAGGGCCATGCAGCGCACAGTGGCCGCCCCTGGGTGCGGTCGCTTGGGGGCGCCGTCCTTCTCGCCCTGACCGCCGCGGCGGCGTAGGCGCGGATGGCCCACCGGCGAGTCCGGGACGTGAGGTCGTCGATGCGGGGGAGGGGGCTTAGGTGTCCATCGGCCGGCAGACAGCGGAACAAGCCATGTCCGGATGGGCGGAGCGCGTGTGAGGTAGGAGGGGGGCGGTGCGCCGACCAGGCCTTCGGCGGGGCGTCGAACCCCACGGCGCCTTGAGGGCGTGATCCGAGTGCCGGTCGAGGACGACCCGACAGCCTGAGGTGCGCCAACCGCCCCGGGCCCTACTGCGTGATCTGTCGCGTCGGATGGCCGAGAGGCTGCTTGCGCAGCCGCGAGGGTTGATCTTGCCCTTGTGTGGCCGGGGCCGGAGGGCTGTACTGGTAGCCGACGCCCCCGGAGAAGCCGCTGAGCGCAAACCCGGGCGCCTGTGATCGCCAGCTTCCGGCCCATTCGCCTCGCTGTCTACAGCACCACGGCACCGCCGAAACGCCGAGACGACCCCGTCGCTTCACCTCGCCGACACCAGCCGTACGAACCTGACCTGCCACTTCGAGGTCCCAAGGCAACCGATCGCCGCCTGTGCGCCGGGTGCCTTGGCCCTGCGCGGCCACACCACGGATGTCCACGCCACGGATGAAGGGGACGGCATGGCCCACGACCCGCTGCTGCAACCCGAATGCTGGCTGCTCTTCGCCCTCGCATGGCCGGAGGCCACGCGTGCCGCCACCGGCACGTGGGCCGTCGCCCTGGTCCCCGCGGTGGTCCCGCGCCGGATCGTCAGCCGCGGTGCCGGCGTCGCCCTGGACCTGGCCCAAGCCGCCGCCCGCGCCCCGGGGTCAAGCAGGGCCGTGTTCCTCTCCGACATCACGCTCTGGCTCAACAGCGAAGGCAAGACCTGGAGCGACCTGGGAATCGACCACCACGCAGTTACGCACGAACTCGCCCGGGCCCGCGTCCCGTTGCTGCGCCTCACCCTGACCCGCACCACCTACGCGCTCATGTGCGATGCCGGTCGCGGCGGACGGCGCCAGCGCCACCCCGGCGGCCGCACCAGGCGTGTCACCGCGAACAACGCCACCGCACGACAGCGCCGGCAGGCGCACACCCACCTCGCCCGCCTCCTGGCCGCTCACTGGCCGACCTACATCCAAGACGTGATCGACCGCGGCATGCTCCGGGCAGCGTAGGCCGCGCTCACTGAACCTGGTTGCTGCTCACGCCAACTGACCAGAACCGAGCAGCACTCGCTACAGCTGATAAACCGCACCCTCCGGCGAGGACCCTGCCGTGTGCTGGTCATTCGTCCTGAAACTGCCTGGCTTTGTTCGCGAGCTCCGAGCGCAGGCACACATTCCGTGAGGACGATCACTTGGCCGCGTCTGCGGTTTCGCGTGACAGGAATTCGCGAGCCCCGCGCACCCTGGTGCGGAGACTGTGCTGGGTCCGACTGCTGTCCAGACGCACGTCCAGCGGTCCAGGGACGCCTGCGTCTGCCCGTCGCCCCGCAGGCAGAGTGGCTGGGTCGAGGCCATCGCGGTGAGCGATCAGGAGGCCGAGTTCGTGGCGGCTGACCGCGTCCGGCCCTGCGATGTGACGGATTCCCGCGTGATCTGAGGACGCGAGTTCCAGAATCGCTGCGGCGAGATCGGACACATGCACAGGGCAACGAACATCGTCGGTGAACAGGGCCCCATCACGGCGCCCATCGGACAACTCATGTACCAACGTCTCGTGCTCGGAATTCCCATTGCCGATGATCAGCGACGTTCGGGCGATGACGGCTGCGGGGGCCAGCAGACGGATCGCCGTCTCTGCTGCGGCCTTTGCAGCACCGTAGGGCGTGATCGGGTCTGGCGTAGCGGCTTCGCTGTAGTAGACCTGGGCTCCGGAGAAGACAGCATCGCTGGACACGTGTACCAGCCGTGCTCCCCGTCCGGCTGCGGCCATCGCTACCCGGATGGCGCCCTCCGCCGTTGCCGCCCAATCGGCTTTCCGGGACGCCGCATTGATCACAACACGTGGGTTCACTGCGTTATGCACCGGGGCGATCTCCTCCGGATTGCGGAGGTCAAGTGGCAGCCACTTGACCCCGGAGAGGTGGCCGCGGTTCCGCACGAAAGTCGCAGCAACGGTGTGCCCGGAAGCTGTCGCCTGTCGAACCAGTTCCCCGCCGAGGAAGCCGCTGGCGCCGATGATGAGCAAGGTCATGGCCCGACACACTATGTCGAGAAGGGCCGACCAGCAGAGGGCTGGCGGCCGGCGGAGGGCGGTGATGTCATGGCAAGCACCTCGGTCCACCCGCGGGGGCTTGCAGCAAACCCAGCAGGGCCTCCCGAAACCCGAGTGACCGAGGCCCAGGTGCTTCCTAGGATCAGTTCCTGTGCAAACCCGCCCCATTTTCATCACCGACGATGCGATCGCAGATACGGTCGCTGCTCACTGGCTGCCCGAAGTCGTAGAAGTCGAGTACCTGCCCTGGGGATTCGGTGCGCACCACTGGCGAGTGACCGGTGGTGGCACGACGCTGTTCGGCACACTTGATCAGCTGGCGCCCCGGCACACCGCCGCCTCGCTCGAGGCCGCTTATGCGGGAGCTGCCGCTCTGGCCGACGATGGCCTGAACATGGTGTGTGCGCCGCTGCCCTCGCGGGACGGGCGTTTCACCGTTGATGCCGGGGCGGGTGTGCTCAGCACGACGCCGTGGCTGGACGGGCGGTCTCCGACGGAGGCAGAGGCACGTAAGCCCCGGCACGTCCGCGAGGTCATCGACGCGCTGACCACGTTGCATCGCGCCGCACCGCCGGACACGCTGCCGAGCTGGACTCCACGGATCGGCCCGGAGTTCGCCGATGACCTACGCGCTCGCACCAACCGGCCCTGGAGGTCCGGCCCGCTGGGGGAGAGCGCAAGGACGGTGCTCGCCGCACGCCATGACGTGATCAAGAGTTGGATCAGCCGGTATCTGGAGCTGGCCGGCGTCGCGTTCGATCACCGGGATCGATGGGTGCCGACTCATGGCGAGCCACACGGCGCCAACCAGGTGATGGGGGCTTGCGGACTGAAGTTGGTCGACTGGGAATCACTGGCCCTCGCGCCACGCGAGCGGGACTACGTCGACCTGTTCGAGGCCGCCGCGGACCACAGCGTGGCCCTCGACCCGGCGATGATCGAGCTATTCGCACTGGATTGGCGCCTCTCCGAAATCGCTGAGTACGCGCGCTGGTTCGCCGCTCCACATACCGGCACCGACGACGATCACACCGCACTGGAAGATCTGTACGCGGAACTGGAAGTAGCTGACTCCGGCAGCGATGAGTGAGGGGGGGCGTCGCAGGCCGTGGTCTCCAATGCCAGCAGGGCACGCCTACGCCAACTTGTACATCTCCGCCGGGTGGTCCTTCCGGCGCCCGGCGGCGTTGGTGACCGTCGACATCGACTACCCGGGCCTACCTCGGCATCCCCTGACCCCCGTGCTCCGCCTACCGGCACCGCCGGGCTCGCAGGACTGTCCTGGTCGGTGTGAGGGCCGGTGCACAGGCAGATCAGCTGCGCGCGTTCACGACGTAACCGGGGGACGCCGCCGCCAGGGCCGCGATCTGATACGACTTGATCGCTGCTCCGCTCTCCGCCGTGGTTGGCGAAGTGGGGCCAGCCGAGTTCTCCTTGGAGAATTCTCGTGCGACGTGTACGGGCGCGGCTTCGGCGGCGTCCAGGGCAGTCAGAAGATGAGCAGTTGGAGGGGGGAGAGCGTGGGGGATTGGTTCCAGACGATCGTCGTCACCGATGCAACGCCGGGGGAGGCGCAGCAGTTGGCGGATAACGTCCTCGGCTGGCTGATCGCGGATGGCATCGTCTCGGCTGAGCGCACGGACTGTGTTCTGGGCTCTGAGCTCGGGCATCCGCCCGGGCCGCGTTATGCCGCCGCCGTTGAGGATGCGGACCCCGAATTGGTGAAGCTGTGGAGCAACGGCCTGGACATCGCGGTGGGGCGTACGGTCTTCGATACCGGTCAGGGCGAGCCCGAGGCCGTCACGTGCCCGCACTGCGCGGCTGAAGTGCGCCTCGTCGACGAGGGCTGGCAGCTGATCGACGAGAAGTGGGACCACTTCAGGGATGCTGTGCACTCCTGGCCCGAGGGTGAGGAGGAGCCTGTCGCGTGCGTGTCCTGCGGCCGGTCAGCTGCGGTGCATGTGTGGCAGTGGGCCGACGACTGCTTTGTCTTCGGTCATCTGGGCTTCACGTTTTGGAACTGGCCCACGCTCCGCCCCGGGTTCGTCACGGACGTCGCCCATCGGCTGGGTGATCACCGTATCGTCCTGCTCGAAGGGAAGTTGTGAGCGCCCTTCTTGCCTCCGGGCTCTTGAGGGCCTCGGCTTCCCCGAGTTAGTCCTGTGCCGCTTCGGTGAAGAGTTCGGGTGGCGCCTGCAGGTCGTGGGCGCGGAACAGGATGGCGTGCTCGACGCCCATGGCCTTGCCGCTCATCGCGGTGAACTTCGGGATGAAGTCCGCGGGTGCGGGGTGGCCCGGGTGACTATGTCTGCGAGTTCGGGAGGCGTCTGTCGGTGACCACGGGAGGCAGGGGTTGACCGAGTGTGGTGGTGTCGCTTTGTTTTGACGGAGGCTGGGGGCTTGCGGTGGGACGCTGTGTGTGCTCGTGCCACTGGGGGGCTCCATGCGGGTACCGAAGACGAAGATCGAGCTCTATGCCGCGATCCGCCGGGACTACCAGACCGGTGACGTCTCAATGCGGGCCCTGGAGCACAGGTATGGGGTGACCTGGAGGACTGTCCGGAAGGCTCTTGATTCACGGTGGCCGGAGCCGCGGAAGGAACATCGCCCTCGCACGACCCGGCTGGATCCGTACAAGCCGGTGATCGACGTCATCCTGCAGGCAGATCTTGATGCCCCGCCCAAGCAGCGCCACACCGTGAAGCGGATCTTCGAGCGGCTGGTGGACGAGCACGACGCTGCGGAGATCTCGTATCAGATGGTTCGTGGCTACGTGGCGGTACGGCGTCGGCAGATCCGCCTGTTATACGACCGCGGGGCGGAGGTAGCGTTCATTCCGCAGGCCCATATTCCGGGTGCCGAGGCAGAGGTGGACTTCGGCGAGGTTCAGGTATTGCTGGACGGAAAGGCGGCACGCTGCTATCTGTTCTCTTTCCGCTTGTCATATTCAGGTAAGGCCGTGCACCGTGTGTTCGCCTCCTGCGGTCAGGAGGCGTTCTTCGAGGGGCATGTCCATGCCCTCACCGCCATCGGCGGTGTTCCGCGCTCTCGGGTTCGCTATGACAACCTAAAGGCCGCCGTCGCCAGCGTGACGGGGTTGGGCCGCATGCGGGTGGAGGCGGAACGTTGGACGGCATTCCGATCGCATTGGGGTCTCGAACCCTTCTATTGCTTGCCTGGCGTCAAGGGCGCCCACGAGAAGGGCGGGGTGGAGGGCGATATCGGCCGCTTCCGCCGTAACCATTTCGTGCCGATACCGCGCGTCGCATCGCTCGCTGAGCTGAACACTCTGGTCGATGAATGGGATGCCACCGACGAGCTGCGGCGCATCGGCTCCCGCACCCATTCCGTGGGCGAATACTTCCGTATGGAGCAAGAGCGGCTGCGGCCGTTGCCGACCGAGCCGTTCGAGACGGGTCGGTGGTTCACACCGCGTGTCGACCGCTACAGCCAGATCACGGTCCGCACCAACCACTATTCAGTTCCCGTGCGCCTTATCGGTCTCAAAGTACGAGTCCTGCTGCACGCCAACGATCTGATCGTCTACGAGGGCCGCCGTGAGGTCGCCTGCCATGAGCGGCTGAGCACCAAGGGTGGATCCTGCCTGGTGTTGGACCACTATCTCGAAGTGCTGTTACGTAAGCCCGGCGCTTTCCCTGGCTCGACCGCGCTGGAGCAGGCCAAAGCGGCCGGCCGCTTCACCCCCATGCACGAGAACTGGTGGGCAGCCGCGCGGGCTGCCCACGGCGAAGCCGAGGGCACCCGCGCGCTGATCGAGGTCCTGCTACTGAGCCGGCACTTACCCCACGACCACGTCGTGAACGGGCTCGCGGCCGCCTTCCGCTCGGGCGCCTTGACCGCGGACGCGGTGGCACTCGAGGCCCGCAAAGCCGCTGAGACCGACAAGGACCGCGCACCGTCGCCCCCAAGCCGCCGGGCCGCACTAGGCCGCCGGAGGAGCACGCGAGCATCACCTTCCTGGACGACTGGCGGCTGGCCCACCTGCCGGCAGACACCCGCCCCCCGCCCTCGATGGCCGCCTATGACCAACTGCTGAAGAGACCGACACGTCCCCCCAACCGGAAAGAAGAATCATGAATGCTCGCAAGCGCGGCCTCACCGAAGAAGCCGCGACCACTGCCATCGACCAGTCCTGCCGCCTGCTGCGACTACCCACAATTCGCGCCCAGTTCCCCGAACTCGCAGCTGGCGCCGCCCGCGAGCAAATGTCCTACAAGGGATTCCTCGCCGAACTGTTAATGGCCGAGTGCGACGACCGAGCCCGACGCCGTTCCGAACGTCGGATCAAAGCAGCTGCATTCCCCCGAGACAAGTCTATCCGCGCCTTCGACTTCGACGCCAACGACAGCATCGACGCCCCCGTCATTCACACGCTCGCCACCTGCGAATGGGTAAAGAAGGGCGAACCACTGTGCCTCATAGGCGATTCCGGGACCGGAAAGTCGCACCTGTTGATAGCCCTGGGAACCGAAGCCGCCATGCTCGGATTTCGAGTTCGCTACACACTCGCGACCAAACTCGTCAACGAACTAGTCGAGGCCGCGGACGAAAAGCAGCTCACCAAGACGATAGCGCGCTTCGGTCGTGTCGATCTGCTATGTATCGACGAGTTAGGGTACATGGAACTCGATCGTCGAGGAGCCGAGTTACTGTTCCAAGTTCTCACCGAGCGCGAGGAAAAGAACAGCGTCGCAATCGCATCCAACGAATCATTCGGGGCGTGGACCAAGACGTTCACCGATCCCCGACTTTGCGCCGCGATCGTCGACCGATTGACGTTCAACGGAACCATCATTCAGACAGGCACCCAGTCCTACCGGCTGGCCCACACCAAGAATAAATCTAAGACCGCCGCCACGACGGCCGACTGATCCTCAGCGCACCACCCGAGTGCTCAGAGCCGGAGGCTCGCCGGACGCCGATACTGGCCGCTCTGTTTGCCTGTTCCGCGCTGTCAGCGCAACAGAGTGAGGTCCAGCGCTCACCACGTCCTGGCTCTACCATGGCGAGTACTCGGCGTCCGGCTAGCACGCCTCCGCGCTCCTTAGCGTGCGCCGCTCACGACAAGCAATACTCCGTCCAGGTTCAGCATCCCGCCAACCCTGATGCCCATGTTGTACTGCCCGTGAATTTCTGAATGTCCTCCTCTGAGGAAGAGGCACCAGGTGTCGGTAAGCCACGTGTTGGTCTGTACCTGGTTGGTGTACACCGCAGGCTTCCTTCTGCTCGCCCCCCATTCCACCGGAAGCGTCGAGATGGTGAACCAGTAGGGGAATTCCTGAGTTGCTGTTACCTGGCCCCTTGTTTCCAGGTATTTAGTGTCGTTCCAATCGTAGATGCGGTACTGGGCCCTATCGGCGTTGTCTGGGCTTTCCCAGCCCTCCGCAAGTTCGAGGTCGTGCCACGCGTACGGGTCTTCCTGGGTGGCTCCACTGGGGGTGGGGATGTTGGCTGCTTGGGTCATCGCGCCCCGCCAATCCACGCTTCGTGAAACGTTCGCGTCCACCATTCGCACCTTCGGCGCCTACTATTCCCTCATTCTTCGACCTTCAAGGACGTACGCCCACTCCGCTCCTCGTTGTGCGCCGGGCACCCACCAACATCTGGCGCGCAACTGTCCGTTGCCTAGGCATGGAACGCGTGCCAGCTCAAACCCTGGCGTTGGAGCGAAATTTTCCGCTCGAAGACTCGCACTCTTCGATTCGGTCGGGTGGTGACAAAGGCAGCAGGCCCTCGACAAATGCGCCCGGCTGAGTACTGACCATGGCGGCGCCGCAGCCGGTGTGATGCTCAGCGGGTCGCGCCGACCTCTTTGAGACGGTCGCGATAGTTCTGTGGGAGACGGCCGGTCTTGTCCGGGCCCACGTTCAGAAGGTAGAGGCCGTTGCCCGCCTTGGCTTTGGCCAGTGAGGTGGTGATGTCCTCGACCGAGCGCGGCGAGCCAGTGGATGTGGTGTTGAACCAGGTGTCGTTGACGTCCATCGTGTCAGCGACGTCGACCGGTCGCTCCTCATCCGCCGGGGGCCGGCCCTCGTGCGGGACCTCGTAGACGATGACGTCCGTGGTCTGCTGGGTGCGGAGGTGATCGTTGTTGGCCACCACGGTGCGGGGCGAGAGCTTGCGGATCATGTCGCGGACCGGCCGGTAGGGGATCTGCGCGTACGGGACCCGCCAGCCCCAGCCGTCGAACCACAGGTAGTCGACGGGGCCGTACTGCGTGAGCAGCTCGCGCAGCTGGCTTTGGACGAGTTTCTGGGAGTCGCCATGGTGCCGATCCCAGATGGAGAAGTAGAAGCCCACCTTGAGGCCGGCCTCGTGCATGGCGTCCACATACTCCCGGACAATGTCGCCCTTTCCGTCTCGGTACGGGCTTGCCGCGATGTCGTAGTCGGAGTGCTTGCTGTTCCATAGCGCGAAGCCGTCGTGGTGCTTGACAGTGAGGACACCGAAGGTCATCCCCGCGTCCTTCATGGCCTGTGCCCATTCCCGCGGGGCGCGGTGTGACGGGTTGAAATGGGCGGGAGAGGCAGTCGGTTCCGCCCACTGTTCGTTCTGGTAGGTCGACATATTGAAGTGCACGAACATGCCGAACGGGTTGCCCTGCACCCAGCGTCGCGCGGCCGGGGACGGGCTGATGGACTCGTCGCCGAAGGTCTGCACCTCCGCCAGCGAGAGGTAGTCGGTGCCTTCCAACTGGATTCGCAGATAGCGGGCCGAGCGGTCGAGTGGGAGCTCGACGAAGGGGCCGGAGAGGGAGGCAACGCGGGTGGCGGTGACGCCCGGCCGGTTACGGGCTTGAGCCAGGCTGCGGGCCGTGATCGGCGAATCGGAGGCGAGCACCCAGAAGTTCGACAACCGCTCGGCGTTGGAGTCCGTACGGTTATGGATGACCACCCTGCTGAGCTTCTTCGAAGCCCCCAGGTCGGTCTGCCAGTAGGGCTCAGCTTCGCGGTCGGTGTGGGTGACCGATGCCTCGCTCCAGGTCCCGTTGCGGTTGGCGTCGGTGGCCCGGGTCGCAGCGCCGCCAAAGGCGGTGCTGCTTTGGGACGCCGGGGTGTTGAACGCATAGTTGCGCGGCTCGCTACCGGGCGGACGCCCGTCCCGGGCGGATGCCTCGGTGGCACCGAGGCATCCGCACGCCAGCAGTACCGGTGCCGCGAAGGCAGAGATGAACGAGGTAACCGCGAAGCGCATTCGTCTATCCGCCATCCAGGTAAAATGCAGAAGATTAGTAGCGGGAAGATATTGTTTTGAGCGTAGCTGAATCCGAGTACGGTCGGACGCTGCGACACTCGTCCATGACATCCGAATAGGCGTGGCCCGTCTAATGGCAGGACCTTGCGTCAGCTCACCCGAGCCCAAGGTCAACCCGTAACCCGTCGCGGTGGCAGCTCGGGCACACTGCACATGCCAATTGGCCATCCGGCGGAGTTGCGGCAGATCTTGGCAAGCCGACCCAGACACCACGCGCTCGCACACCTGAGCGACGTCCAATTTCTTCGACATCGATCACGCCCGTCGCGCCCCGGCGCCTCCCGAAATCGGCGACAAACGCCTCCGCATCAGACGAACATAGCCACCCGGGAGCGCTGCCAGGTACGCGGCGTGCGCCTCGAGCGAGGCGACGCCGCAGCGCAGCGGCTCACCGCTGACGTCGACACCGTGGGTCGCGCCGGAGCCGGCGAGACCGGGGACGATGTACCAGCGCACCGAGTGCGGTTGGAGACCTTCGTCGTCGACCTGTTCCGGGAAGACCCACCGGTTGCCCGCGTCGCGCACCGCGTCGAGCGTGGCGAGCCCGGCCGCCCGGTGGTCGGCCTGGTCGAAGCCGTAGGGCGTCTCGATCTCGTAGCCGGCGCCGAGTACGACGTCGGGCTTGAACCGGCGGATCTCGCGGCAGATGTCCCGGCGCAGGTCGAGGCCGTAAACGAGCACGCCGTCCGGATGCTTGAGGACGGTCAGGTGCTTGACGCCGACGACGGCGCAGGCGGCCCGCTGCTCGGCGACGCGCAGGCGCGCCGTCTCCTCGGGAGGGTTCGGCATGCCGGCCTCGCCCCGGGTGAGCAGGAGATAACCGACTTCGATGCCGCGCACGGTCCAGCGCGCGACGGCCGCGGACGTGCCGTACTCCATGTCGTCGGGGTGCGCGACAACGCAGAGCACGCGCTGGAAGGACTCCTCGGGAAGGGCTGGCAATGTCATGCTGGCCATCCTTCCGCGTTCATATCCCGCCCGTCGGTCATTCTCGTAGGCCGCGTGAGCCCGTCTCCCGAGTCGGCGTCCGTCGGATCACCGCTCCACCTGGCCGGGCGTGATCTTCACGTCTCCGTGGGCTCCTGATCGTTGTGTTCTTGCTCCTGCGCCCAGGTGGACGCCCATTCGTCGAGCGGACGGAGGGCATCACGGAGTGCTGTCCCCAGCTGGGTGAGCTCGTAGCCATCGGCCGAGGGGGCGATGATCCCGCTGGATGTGAGTTCGCGGATCCGCTGGTAGAGGACGCTGGATGACAGCCCTTCGCACCGTGCCAGCAGCGCGCGGGCACCGAGCGGACCCGCACGCAGTTCCCAGAGAATGCGCAGCGCCCACCGACGGCCGAACAGATCCAGCGCGGCCATGAGGGGACGGCCGGTCGTCGATCCGCGAACCGGTGTTCCTGGGCGCGGTGTCGGCATGGCCTTCTCCTTGCGTTTCGTTATTCGAAACACTAGCATCCGCCCGGTGTTTCTGATTCCGAAACGGACTCGACGGGAGAGCTGATGTCACGGATAGCCCTGCTGGTACCGCCGTGCACCGACCAGGCCGGCACACTGCAAGCGCGCACGATGCCCATGCACGGGCGGGGTCGCTACGAGTTGGGCAGCCGGCTGACACCTCTGGACGGAGGTCGTCATGCATAGGTTGCTGGTCCTGTATCGCGAGCCCGCCGACCCTGACCACTTCCGCGATTACTACGTGACCAAGCACCTTCCGCTGGTGGCGAGTTGGCCCGGCCCGCTCGCGTGGCGCTACAGCTTCGACGTGGCGGCGCTCGAAGGGGAAGCGCCGTATTTCGCGGTCTTCGAAGCCGACTTCGCTGACGCCGCCGCCATGGCCGCAGCGCAGGCCTCGCCGCACGGCCGGCGGCTGGCCGCCGATGTCGCCAACTACGCGACCGGCGGTGTGGTGATCATCCACTATCCGGTGCAGGACGGCACCGGCTGAGGCGGGCCGATACGGTCCGGGACGCGTTCGGGCGGCCGCTTAAGGCCAGGTCCGGCTAGCGGCGGACACCGTTGGCGGTTGCCGGATGTCCGCTGCGGTCAAGCTTTGGCCAGGTTGAGTACGACGAGGGTGTCGCCGTGGCGCATGTGATCCATGGCGGCGGTCATGCCGGGGCAGAGTGGTGCCCTGGTGCGGCATTGCCGCCGGTCAACATCCCGGGGTGGGCACGCGCCCGGTCAGGTGACCTGCTCGGGCCCCAGACCCGCTGGACGCGAAGAAGGGCCGACACCGGGAGGGTGTCGGCCCTTCTTCTGTTACGTCACGCCGCGGCAGGCTTGGCCTGCCGGGGGCTTACAGTGCGCGGACGCGCGAGGCCTGCGGGCCCTTGGGGCCCTGCACAACCTCGAACTCCACGACCTGGTTCTCCTCCAGGCTGCGAAAGCCCGAGCTGTCGATCTCCGAGTAGTGCACGAAGACGTCCGGGCCGCCCTCCGCCTGGGCGATGAAGCCGAAGCCCTTCTCGGCGTTGAACCACTTCACGGTTCCCTGAGTCATTGGAAGCTCCTTACAGGGGCTGGGGTGGGACTCGCACTCTGCGAGTTCCCGGCCGGTTCACGACGCGGCTGCTCCAGCAACCTGGAAGGCAAGCATCGCGCCCGCAACATCGTTCTCTGCGAGCATGCGACTGGCACAAACACACAAACAAAACTGCGACCGCTTCGTACAACCACACCGCCGCCGAAATCATTCCCCTCCCCTCCCGGCCGCCGCCGGCCCGGTGACGAGTTCTTCGGCTACGGCGTCGGCATCGCTATGTTCAGGCACCGCTAAGTGGCGCAGCTGGCCGCCTGCAGGGCGTGACCCCCACCACAACAGGCAGGGGCCCGTATGCCCTGACCAGCGCATTTCGTCGGCTCCTTAGCATCGGACCGCAGTCGTGGGGCTGCGGGTGGCTCGCGGCCGGACCGTCGAGTCGCTCCGCCGAGCGGCCGCTGTCACGCCTCACCGGAGCTGGCACCACGTCTCGGATCGCATCCACCATTAACCGCGAAGGTGGTGTTGTTAGCAGTCGGGACCTTCGTCCCTACCACCAGGCAGAGGCGCAGATATAGCACAGAGAGGAGCGCCGAACCGGAGGTGAATCGTGGACGGCATGGGACCGCCAAGGCCAACTGGGCCAATGCCAGGTGGCGGCTGCGTCCTCGTGATCGTCTTTGGGCCAGTCCTGGCGCTTGCCGGAGTCGGCTTCATCATCGGTGCGGTGCTACGTAACGCCGTGTCGCCCTGGATCGGCGTACTCGTGGGCGGGATCGCAGTATGTCTCGGCGTATGGAGCGGCTACCGGCTGGGGCTGTGGCCGCTGCGGAAGGTTCCGGAAGAAAAGATGGACGATGAGATGCGGGAAGGGGTCCGGCAGTTCCTCTCGGACGAGGACGACCGTGACGACATGAAGTGAGGGACGATACTCCCCTCCGCGCTGCGGCCGAAGCCGCATCGGCCATCCAACACGGACCAGGATGGCTACCTACCCGTCGGATGCGACGCCCCCACGAGGGCAGACACGACGAGGGTCGGCCACCCACCGCTGAAAGTCCCACTGATGCGGCGCTGTCGGAGCTGGGGCCTACGCTCCCTCCTGGCGACAGCGAGGAGCGGTGATGGCGTACACAACACGAGACCAGTGGCACGAGCACTACGCCGAGGGCGGCGGCTGGCGCCCGGTACGACCCGAAGAGCTCGACCCGCTCGCCGCCCGGCTCGGCCCCGGAGCCGGCCGGCGGCTGCTCGATGTCGGCTGCGGCGACGGCGGCTACGCGGCCTCGCTCGCCGGGCTCGGCTTCACCGTGCTCGGCGTCGACTACGCCGCCTCCGCCATCGAGGCCGCCCGCGCCCGCCCCTCCGCCGGCGTCGAGCTCGGCTTCCAGGTCTTCGACATCGAACAAGACGACCCGGCGACGCTGCCGGACGACACCTTCGACGTGATCACCGTGCGGCTCGTGCTCGCCTTCCTCGACCAACCCCGTTTCCTGGGCACCGCCCGACGGCTCCTCGCCCCCACCGGGCAACTGGTCGTCACCACCCCGCTTGCCGAACGGCTCCCCGCCGAGCGCCAGGACATCGGCCTGACCGCCGACGACCTCGCCGTGCTGCAGACCGGCTGGAGCCGCGTCGAGACGTACGACGTCGACACCCTCCGCGTGATCACCCTGAGTGACACGCCGACCGATCAGCGGACGGTGTCAGACCTATCCGGCAAGCTGATAGCCATGCCTGCGCCCAACACGAGCCCCGGCCCTGCCATGGACGAACTCGACTCCGCTCGCGCCGAGCACCACGGCCGGCCGGAGCCGCTGCTGACCTTCCCTGAGGGCGACGACCCCGACGGCCCGGATCTCCCGGACGTTGAGGAACCCGAAGAGGTCTAGGGCGGCCGCGGAGTAGTCTGCCGCGATGGTGAAGACCCTCGTTGCTACCCCCGATCCGGAGGAACCCGAGGAGTCCCGCCGCGGGCCGGCGCCCGCCGACGGGCTGCAGGACGTCTACGCCGAGATGCAGGTGCTCGGCGCGATGCTCCGGCACGCGGACGTGCGCGCGCTGGCCGCCACGGTGTTGGACGCCTCGATGTTCACCGCGCCGCATCGACGGCGTGTCTTCAGCGCGTGCGTGAGGATCCGGGGGCGCGGTCAAGTGCCTGCGGCCGGCACAGTCGCGGCCGAGATGCACGGCACCGACAAGGCGGCGATGGACGAGGCCGCCGACTACATGCGCGGCCTTGTCGCGAAGACGGCCCCCCAGCCGGTGGCCACCCACTATGTGGCGATCGTGCGCGATCTGGCCGCTTACCGCGCCCTTGCACCCGCGGTGCCGCCAACTCTGCGGTCTGTCGCGGGCGGCGCTGCCGAATTCGGTGCGCCGTCGTTGATGCGGGGCTTCCTCATCGACGAGAACGACGACTAGAACCGCCGGTTGCTGGAGGAGTGGCCCAAGACATCAGCGGCTTGTTGAGGAACGCCGTGTAGTCGTTGTTCATGGCGAGCTGGGGAAGCCGGCGTTCCACGAGTAGCCGTGGCGCGTGGCGTAGCAGTCTCGGGCTGGCTCATCCACAGTGCGGGCGCGGACGGTGGCCGCCGCTTCGCGAACTGATCTGCTTCGCCCTCTACTTGTGGGGCGCCGCTACCGACCAGAACGGCACCAACGTCGACCACCGGGAGGTCGTAGGGACCATCGTCGGCCACACCACGGCGACCCTGGCTGACATCCGGATGTTCATGACCGCGCTCGCGGCCCTGGGATGCGGCAACGGGTAGGCAGCGGAGACGCGGCAACTACCTTGAGATTGCCGACGTGATCCTGACGAGGCTAATCAAGGAGATAGATGCCTGCACGTACTTCGAGCGTGGTAAGGCCCTGAGTGGGGATGAGAGCGGACGAGCCGGTGGTGCTGGGGCGCACCGCCTTGCAGGCCACCCGTCTCGGGCTCGGGCTCGCCTCCCTCGGAGGACTGTTCGCTCCCGTCTCAGAAGACGACGCGGTGCGCACCGTCGACCGCGCCTGGGACATGGGCGTCCGGCTCTTCGACACGGCGCCCGTCTACGGCTACGGACGGTCGGAGCGCCGCGCCGGGGCTGCCCTCGGCAGCCGTCCCCGTGAGCAGTACGTCCTGTGCACCAAGGTCGGCCGCCTGATCGTGCCCGGGGGCGATGACACGCAGCCCATCTGGGCCGATCCGCCGCCGGGCGTCGGACCTCGGCGCGACTACTCGTACGCCGGGGTCATGCAATCGGTCGAGGAGAGCCTGGGACGTCTGGGCCTGGACCGGATCGACATCCTCCATGTGCACGACCCGGATGAGGACTTCCCCGTGGCGGTATCGGAGGCCTACCGGGCGCTGGCCGAGCTGCGCGCCCGGGGCACGATCGGCGCGGTGTCGATCGGCGTCAACCATGCCCCGGTGGCGGTTCGCTACCTCAGGGAGGTGGACCCGCCAGGCCCCGACTGCGTGATGCTCGCGGGCCGCTACAACCTTCTCGACCACTCCGGTCTCGACGAACTGCTGCCGCTGTGCGCGTCACGGGGCATCGCCGTCATGGCCGCAGGTGTCTACCAGTCAGGGCTGCTCGCCGACCCCCGCCCCGGAGCCCCGCACGGCTATCCCACGGTGCCGGCTGAACTGGCCCGGCGGGTCGCCGCATGGCACGCGCTCTGCCGGAGGTTCGAGGTACCTGTGACGGCTGCCGCCGTTCAGTTCCCGTTCGGTCACCGCGCGGTGGCCTGCGTGGTGGTTGGAGCCCGGGCACCGGATGAGGTGGACGAGACCGCTCGAATGCTCGCCCACCCCGTACCGGGAGAGTTCTGGGCCGCCGCGCGGACGGCCGGATTGCTGCCCGCGGGAGTGCCGACCCCGGGCGGGTGACTCGCGGTCGCGGTCGAGGGTGTGGGGCGCGGCCGCCGTCGACGATCCGGCTCAGTCTTCGCCCGATTCCGATGTCTGCGCGTTGAAGGAGTTGCCCGGGCGAGTGCAGGGCGCGAAGGCGACGCTCGTACACCTCCCGCCGCTTCGTCGTGCCCGATCGCGGGTCGAAGTCTGTGGCTACCTGCAGGTCGGTGACAGATTGCCAGCGTGCTTTTGGGTACGCACGAGGCCTGCGCGCCGGCGCATTGCGACATGGGGACCTGACTTGCGAAAACCCTTGCCCCGATCGTGTGACCTTGCCGCTCGGGGGTGCTTTCCGGTGTGGTGCCGAGTCGCGGGAGCCGTCGGTGAGCGTGGGAGGCTGATGTGTATGGGATCAGCGAGCCTCGAGATCGACCGGTCACCGTCGGATGCCTCGGGCCCGCGAGCTCCAGTGGGTCCAGCAGCTACCGGGTTGGGGTGCATCTGATGACGATCGAGTTGATCGGTGTGCCCTTCGACGGCTACGGCCGTGACGGTCACCAAGCCCGGGCTGCCTCGGCGCTGCGCGAAGCCGGGCTGGTCGACGCATTGGCACCGCACTCGGTCCGGGACAGCGGCGATCTGAGCCTGCCGGTCTTCGAGACCGGCCGCGGCCCGCAGACGGGACTCCTCAACGAGCGCGCGCTGTTGGCGATGGCCGAGCAGCTGAATGAGCGTGTCGCCACCGCGATCACCGACGAGGTGTTCCCGGTCGTCGTCGGTGGGGACTGCGCGCTGTTGCTGGGGGTGGTCCCTGCGCTGCGTGATGTGATTGAGCGGCCCGGCCTGCTGTTCCTCGATGGCCACGAGGACACGATGCCCTTGGACGTCGTCGAGGACGGCGAGGCCGCGAACTGCGAGATCGGACTGCTGCTCGGCGTGACCGGCCGGCTGCTCACCGGCCCTCTCGCGCAACGACTGCCCGCTTTGGAGATCAACGGGCTTGCCATGCTCGGCCAGCGTGATGACGAATGGCGGCGCCGGTTCAACGTCGGCTCGGTGTCCGACCTCGGTGTCTGGTCACGCCCCCTGAACCTGATGCGTGATGACCCTGGCGAGGCCGCGCGTGCCGCGGCGACCCACCTGCAAGCGAACACGAACCGGTGGTGGCTGCACATCGACCTGGACGTCCTGGACCCCGAAGTCTTCGGTGCGCAAGGACTGCCCGACTACCCGGACGAGCCCGACGGTCTGGACTTCGGCCAGCTCACCGCCGTCACTACCGAAGCGGTGGGTACAGGCGGCTGCGCGGGGCTGAGTGTGGCGATCTATGACCCGGAACAAGACCCCGACAGCGCCGACGCAGAGGCGACCGTCAACCTGGTCCGCGAGACGATCCGGGCGCTTACGTGATTTGCCGGGCGACGAACCAGCAGGTGGTTTCCGGGGCCTTCCTGGTTGTTGTCGTCATCGCTCAGACCTGATTGGGCCGTAGGCGTCAGGTTCTTTAGGGCCTGTCCGGCGGATCTAGGATTGATTGGGTGAAGGTACCGAGCTCGCCCGGCGGATCATCGAGGAGGTGCAGGAACGGCTGGGTGGGGGCGGCCGGAGGCCCTGACCGGGGAGCGGATCGGGGCGTGCCGGGAAGAAGTAGCATCGTCGCCGACATGGCGAGGTGAAGGCCGTCGCTTGCTGACAAGGCGGTGTGAAGCGTGGAGCAGAAGAAGCCCTGGACGATTCAGTGGCATATTGCCGTAGATGGAACGGTGATCAAGCAGCGGTCCCGGGGCAGGGCGGAGCATGAACAGCTGTTCCAGCAGTTTGCGACGACGCGGACGCCGAGGATCGAGCAGCTCGATGCCATGGAGGCGGGGCTGCAGCGTGCCAGCGCCTCCGGCGAGCGACGGTCCAGGGTCCTCCTGTGCCTGGCCTACGTGGCTCTCGCAGGGCTCGTGGCCGGGATCGTGTCGACCTGGGCCGGCATCGATACCGGGTTCTTGACGTTGGGGTCGCTCGCGGTCGTCGTTCTCCTCGGGCTCAGCACGGGCGTCATCATGCGGGCATCGATCGGTCGCTATCAGCGCGCCCACCGGGAGGCCGGGTTCGAATCGTCGAACGGCGTCACGCTCGCCGCTCGCGAGGCCCGCATGATGATCAGCGATCCAGGTGCCGTCTCCGGCAGGGAGTTCGCCGCCGTCCGGGCCTGAGGGCCGACGTCGGCGGTGGTCCAGGGCCTGTCCGGCGGATCTCGTGGCTGCCGGGACGTTGGGTCGTTGGCATGGGCATGGGCATGGGCATGGGCATGGGGCGGGGAGATCTGACGAGCGCGGAGTGGGTCCGGATGACGCCGCATCTGCCGAAGTCCGGGCAGCGCGGCGGTCGTTGGGCCAGCCGTCGCGTGATCGTCAGCGGGATCCTGTACCGGCAGCGCACCGGTATTCCATGGCGGGATCTGCCTGCGCGTTTCGGTCCGTGGAAGACCGTATACGAGCGGCATAGACGCTGGTCGGCCGGCGGCACGTGGGACAGGATCTTCGCGACCGTCCTGGCCGACGCCGATACGGACGTCCGCATCGACTGGTCGATGGTGAGCGTCGATTCGACTTCCTGCCGGGCCCACCAGCACGCCGCCGGAGCCGGCAAAAGACCACCGCGGGTGCCGGGAAAAGACGCATGTCCCGGCAGCACCGCCCCGACGAGGGACTCGGACGCTCCCGGGGCGGTCTGACCTGCAAGATCCACCGGCCGGCGAGGCCACCGCCGCCCTCTGGCTCTGCCGGTCATGCCGGGCCAGTGGGGCGATACCCCGCAGTTCATCCCGGTCATGGAACGCATCCGCGTCGGCCGCCTCGGCGGCGGACATCCCCGCACCCGCCCCGATCATCTCGGCGGCGACAAGGCCTACTCGTCCCGTCGCAACCGCCGCCACCTGCGGCCACGCGAGATCAAGCACACCATCCCCGAAGCGAAGAACCAGCGGACCAACCGACAGGCCCGCGGCAGCAAGGGCGGTCGGCCCGCCGGTTTCGACAAGACGATCTATAAGCGCAGGAACGAAGTTGAGCGGACGATTAACGCCCTCAATAACTTCCGTGCCGTGGCCACGAGGTTCGACAAACGCGCCTACGTCTTCCACGGCACCGTCACCCTCGCCTCGATCCGACTCTGGCTCCGCCCCGGGTGTCGGGTTCTTTAGCGTGTTCTGGTGTGTGTTCGGGTGGCGGGTGTGGTGGTGGGCCGCTGGTCACCATCGCAGCCGAGAGCGTTTCCGGGCACGGTACGCGTATCCCGATCGAGCGCCGATGTGGTGTCGCGGGTTTCTGTGGTGTGGAGTGGTTTGTCGTTGCGCATGGTGGTGAAGAGTTGTCGTGCTGCTTGTTGGTTGAGGGTGACGGTGGAGCCGGTGCCGGGGATGTTGTGTCCGAGGTTGGCGATTTTCGGGGTGGCGAACTCGATGTTTTCCAGCTGTAGGTGGCGTGCTTTCCAGCCGAGTTCGACGAGGTCTGGTGTGCTGTTGCCGTTGGCGGATTTCAGTGATCGTGCCATGGTGGCGGCGAGTTTCCGCAGTCGTTCGGGGTGTTGCAGGTCGCCGGAGGTGAGTACTTGTCCTGCTGTGTTGGCGAGGATGCGTTGTTGTCGGCGGATGCGGGTGATGTCTCCGTTGGTGGTGTTGTGGCGGGAGCGTGCGTAGCCGAGTGCGTGTGCGCCGTTGAGGTGGTGGGTGCCGGGGGTGAGGTTGAGTCCGGTGTAGCGGGTGTCGTGCAGCGGCTGGCGGGTGCAGATTTTTACGCCGCCGAGCTGGTTGATGGCCTTTTCGAAGCCGGTGAATTTCACGGTCATGACTTTGTCGATGTCGACGCCGGTGAAGCGTTCGACGGTCCGCTCGGCCAGCTTGGTGCCGCCTCGTGAGTGGGCGGCGTTGATTTTGCTGCCGAGGCTGGGGGCGTAGACGTCGCGGGGGATGCTGATCACGCTGGCCCACTGTCCGTTGCCGGACAGGTGCATCAGCATGATCACATCCGAGCAGTCGCAGCCTTGTCCGCCCGCATACAGGCGTTCCTTGTCTGCTGGGGTCAGGCCTGCGCGGGTGTCGCGTCCGAGCAGCAGCACGTTGGTGCCGTTCGTGTCGCGGGTTGTTTCCTGGCCGGCGGCCCACTCGAAGCCACCCCCGCTGAGCGCGGTGGCGGCCAGGCCGGCGGCGAGGAGTCGGGTCCTGGTGCGTAGCGGCATGGCGGCGGCCTCCGGGTGGCGCGTGGCGGCGGTGGGGTGATGCCCCGGCGAGGCTAGAACCTGCAGGCCCGTATTGGTGGGTTTTGTGCGGCGTGTCCGGTGGGACCACTCGGCGGCGGGAACGGTGTCGCGGCTCTTCCCCAGGAGGAAAGCAACCGCTTAGTATGTGGCCGCGGGGGTGGCCGTTCCGGCCCGGAGCCGGCCCGGAGCCGGCCTGGTGTCGGCCCGTGGTCGGCCTGGTTCCGGCCTGGTGTCGGCCTGGTGTCGGCCTGGTGTTGGTCTGGGGTCCGGTGTCGGCCGGGGGTTGGTGTGGAGGGAGGTGTGGTGGTGTGAGGGCGTGGCGGGTGCACGTGAACGGTGAGCCACATGCGGTGATGCGTCTGGAGGAGGTTCCCGTCCCCGAGCCGGGGCCTGGGCAGGTGCTGGTCCGGGTTCGTGCGGCGAGTGTGAATTTCCCGGATGCGCTGCTGTGCCGCGGCCAGTACCAGGTCCGCCCGCCGCTGCCGTTCACCCCGGGTGTGGAGATGTGCGGCGAGGTGGTCGGCGCGGGGGAGGGCACCGGGAGCACCGAGAGCACCGAGAGCACCGAGAGCACCGAGAGCACCGAGGGTGCCGAGGGTGTCGAGGGTGTGGCTGTGGTGGGTGGGCGGGTGTTGGCGGGTCCGGTGTTGCCGGCGGGTGCGTTTGCCGAGTACAGCGTTGCTGATGTGGTGTCGGTGCGGCCTGCCCCTGTGGCTTTGGATGATGCCGAGGCGGCGGCGTTGCATGTCGGTTATCAGACGGGCTGGTTCGGTCTGCACCGCCGGGCCCGTCTGCAGCCGGGGGAGACCCTGCTGGTGCATGCGGCGGCCGGTGGTGTCGGCTCCGCTGCGGTGCAGCTCGGCAAGGCGGCCGGCGCCCGGGTCATCGGTGTGGTCGGCGGCCCGGACAAGGCAGCGGTCGCCCGGGCTCTGGGCTGCGAGGTGGTCATCGACCGCCGGAAGGAAGATTTCGCCGCGGCGGTGAAGGAGGTCACCGGCGGCCGGGGTGCCGATGTCGTCTACGACCCGGTCGGCGGCGACACCTTTCACCGTTCCACCAAGTGTGTGGCTTTCGAGGGCCGCATCGTTGTGGTGGGTTTCGCCTCGGGCGACATTCCGGCGCCGCCGCTCGGTCATGTGCTGGTGAAGAATTACACGGTTTTGGGCCTGCATTGGGGCCTGTACAACACGAAGGATCCGGGCGCGGTGGCCGCCTGTCACGAGCACCTGGGCGAACTCGCCGCCCGGGGCGCCATCCGGCCGCTGGTCAGCGAGCGGGTCCCCCTTATCCAGGCTGCTGATGCCGTCCAGCGGGTGGCGGCCGGGACCACCACCGGCCGCATCGTCGTCGAACCCTTTTAGTCCGGGAGCGTGAGGAGAACACCATGGCCACCACTCCACCCGACGCGGCCGAGCTGCGCCGCCGCACCCGCGCCTTCCTCGAGTTGTATCCGCCGGCCGTCACCGAACGCCTGGCGTTTCTGCGGGCCCGTTTCGATGCCGGGCTGGCCTGGGTGCACTATCCCGCCGGCCTCGGCGGCCTGGGCGCGCCCCGCTCTTTGCAGGCCGTCGTCGATGCCGAGCTGGAGGCGGCGGACGCCCCTGCAGGTAATGGTCCGAATGTCAACGGCATCGGGCTGGGGATGGCCGCGCCGACGATCCTGGCTTACGGCACCGAGGAGCAGAAGAAGCGTTTTTTGAAGCCGTTGTGGACGGGGGAGGAGATCTGGTGCCAGCTGTTCTCCGAGCCCGGCGCGGGCTCGGATCTGGCCGGGCTTGCCACCCGCGCGGTACGTGACGGTGATACCTGGATCGTCGACGGCCAGAAGGTGTGGACGTCCTCGGCGCACCAGGCGGATTTCGCGATCCTGATCGCCCGTACCGACCCGGAGGTGCCCAAGCATCAGGGGATCACCTACTTCCTGTGCGACATGCACGATCCGGGGGTGGAGGTGCGGCCGCTGCGGCAGATCACCGGTGAGGCCGAGTTCAACGAGGTCTTCCTCACCGGGGTACGGATCCCCGACATCCACCGGCTGGGCGCCATCGGGGACGGCTGGAGGGTGGCCCAGACGACCTTGAACAACGAGCGCGTCGCGATCGGCGGTGCCCGCATCCCGCGGGAGGGCGGCATGCTGGGCATCGTCGCCAACGCCTGGCGCGCCCATCCGGACCAGCGCACCCCGGATCTGCACCAGCGGCTGCTGGCGCTGTGGGTCGAGGCCGAGGCGCTGCGGCTGTCCGGGGTGCGGCTGCGTCAGCAGCTGGCGGTCGGCCAGCCGGGCCCGGAGGGGTCGGCGATGAAGCTCGGCATGGCCCGGATGCATCAGGAACTGTCCGGTCTGGAGGTGGAGTTGATGGCCGAGGAGGGCCTGGCCTACGACGACTGGACCCAGCGGCGCCCGCAGAGCGTGGATTTCCTGGGACGCCGGGCCGGCTACCGCTATCTGCGGGCCAAGGGCAACTCGATCGAGGGCGGCACCTCGGAGATTTTGTTGAACATCATCGCCGAGCGGGTCCTGGGCCTGCCCGCCGAGCCCCGCACCGACAAGGACACCGCCTGGAAGGACCTGCCGCGATGACCACCACCCCCGCAACATCTGCAACCCCCGCAACCTCCGCGACATCTGCGGTATCTGTGTCGGCTGGGGCGGCTGATGTCCGTTCGCTGCTGTATTCCGAGACCGAGGACGATCTGCGTGCGGCGGTGGCCGGGCTGCTCGCCGACCGCAGCGCGGCGGGGGAGGTCATCGCCCGCAGTGAGGCGGACGGCGGCCCCTACGATGCGGCGCTGTGGAAGGCCCTGGCCCGGGAGATCGGGGCTGCGGGGCTGCTGGTCCCGGAAAGCCTGGGCGGTGCCGGTGCCTCGCACCGGGAGGCCGCGGTGGTCCTGGAGGAGCTGGGCCGGGCGGTGACGCCGGCGCCGTATCTGACCGGTGCGGTGATCGCGGTCGAGGCGCTGCTGGGCTGCGGCACCGGACCGGCGGAGGATCTGCTCGAAGACATCGCCGCCGGCAGCCGGGTGGCCGTCCTGGCGCTGTCGTGGTCGGCGCACGAACCGGCGGTGACGGTGGGGGCGGCCGGCGGCCGGCTCACCGGCCGGATCACCTCGGTCGCCGACGCCGCCGCGGCCGACGTCCTCCTCGTCCCGGCCGAGGACGGCCTGTACGCGGTCGAGGCCGCCCGGATCGAAGCCCGCACGCCCCTCGACCTGACCCGGCCTCTGGCCGATGTGTTCTGCGACAGCACGCCGGGCACCCGCCTGGCCGACGCGGCCACGGCCCGTGCGGCGGTGGAGCGGGCGCTGCTGGCCGGCGCCGGGCTGCTGGCCTCGGAGCAGCTGGGCATCGCGGAGTGGTGCCTGGCCGAGACGGTCGGCTATCTCAAGGAGCGCCGGCAGTTCGCCCGCCGGGTCGGCGGCTTCCAGGCGCTCAAGCACCGGATGGCCACGCTGTGGCTGGAACTGGTTGCGGCCCGCGCCGCCGCCCGCGATGCCGCCGGCGCGCTGGCCGATGGCGCCGAGGACGCGGCGATCGCGGTGGCGGTCGCGCAGGCCTACTGCGCCCAGGTGGCGGTGCACGCGGCGGAGGAGGCGGTGCAGTTGCACGGCGGCATCGGCATGACCTGGGAACACCCCGCCCACCTGTACCTCAAGCGGGCCAAGAGCGACCAGCTCGCCCTCGGCAGCCCCGGCCGCCACCGCGCCCGGCTGGCAGACCTGATCGACCTGCCGGCCTGACCCGCGCCGCCGACCCGGCCTGCCCTCCGGGTCCCGCCTCCCGTACGGCCCTGCCAACAGGGGTACGCCGATCGGGAAGATGGGGCAGGCCGGCCGCGCGGACGCCGGCAACAGCAGCGGCACGCCGTGGGGGAGAAGGGGGGAGAGGGCTGCTCAGATCCGCCGCAGCCCCGCAGCCGCAGCCCCGCAGCCGCAGCCCCGCAGCCGCAGCCCCGCAGCCCCGCAGTCCGCAGTCCGCAGTCCGCAGTCCGCAGTCTGCAGTCCGCGACCTGCGCCCCGCAGCCCCGCAGGCCCAGTTCGTAGGCCCCAGTCCTCAGCCTGCGGTCCGCAGTCCGCGACCTGCGGCCCGCAGGCCGCTGCACCGAGATCACTTGTCACCTGCCAGGTGCGCCGCCATCTCATAGACCCGTGCGGTGCGGGAAGTCCGCAGACCGCGTCCCGCAGCCCCAGTCCGTAGGCCCCAATCCGTAGCCCGTAGCCCGTAGCCCGTAGCCCGTAGCCCATAGCCCGTAGCCCGTAGCCCGCAGTCCGCGACCCGCTCGCTGTCCGTGGCGCGGTGTGGCCGGCTGTTGCTGCCGGTTCCCAGGTTGTGGCCGCCCGTCGGCGGCGCCGTGCCCCTGGGAGTGTTGCTGCTCCCGGCCCGTCCGGGTTCAGTTCTGCACCCGGAGCCGTTCGGGCGGGGTGGTGGCTGGTTCCGGCAGGCGTAGCGGCTCGTTGCCGGGGGTGAGGGAGCCGAGTACGGCGGGTCCGCTGGCGCCGGTGGCGGAGGGGATGTTGCCGGCCAGCTGGCAGTAGGACAGGTAGCCCAGCAGTGCGAACAGGTAGGCTTCCTTGCCCTGCGCATCGAGCCCGAGTTCCGCGCTGTCGGCCAGGCGCAGGTGCGGCCCGCAGCGGGCGGCGATGCGGGCCATCAGTACCGGGTTGCGCACGCCGCCGCCGGAGACCACCAGTTCGCTGAGCTGGTGGGTGGTGCATGCCTGGGCGACCAGGGCGGCGGTCAGCTCGGTGACCGTGGCCACGACGTCGTCGGCCGCGGTCTGCTGTCCGTCCAGATGCTGGTGCAGGTACCGGGCGTTGAAGATTTCCTTGCCGGTCGATTTCGGTGCCGGCAGCCGGTAGTACGGCTCGTCCAGCAGCCGCTGCAGCAGCCCGGTGTCGACTTTCCCGCGTGCGGCCCGTGCTCCGCCGGCGTCCATGGTCTGGGTCCCGCCGCTGGCGGCGACCGCGGCGGCGTCGATGAGCGCGTTCGCCGGCCCCAGGTCATAGGCAACCACACCCCCACCCCCACCACCGCTGCCGTCGCGGTCCCGGTCACCGGCGGTGCCGTCGCCGGCGTTGTGGCCGGTCCGTACGGTGATGTTGGCGATCCCGCCCAGGTTCAGTGCCCCGCGCCGTTGTGGTCCGGCCGGCAGCAGCAGTGCGTCCATGGTCGAGGCCAGCGGTGCGCCTTGCCCGCCTTTGGCGATGTCCCGGGTGCGCAGATCGGAGATGACCGGCAGTCCGGTCGCCTCGGCGATCCAGGCGGCCGCGCCCAGCTGCAGGGTTCCTTTGGCCCGGCTTCCTTCCACCCAGTGGTAGACGGTCTGTCCGTGCGAGACCACCAGGTCCGCCGCGCCTCCGGCCACGGTCGCGCAGGCCTGGGCGGCGACGCGGCCGAAGAACTGCCCCAGTTCGGTGTCGAGCCGGCACACCTCTTCCATGGTGGTCGCCGCGGGCGGCAGGCAGGCGGCGATCCGCCGCCGCAGCGCGGTAGGAAAGCCGGCGCTGTGCAGCCCGAGCGGGCGCAGCACCAGTTCGGCGCCGTCGCGCCACAGTTCGGCGGCGCAGGCGTCCACCGCGTCGTAGGAGGTGCCGCTGAGCAGCCCGACCACGGTCACCGGATGATCCTTCACGCGGCCATCATGGCAGCCGCCGCGGACCCGCCCCCCTTGTCCGGACCCTTGCGCAGCAGGACGGGACGGCGGGCCCGCGAACGACCCGCCGCAAACCATACATATCGGACACTTGGCTGGTGGGGAAGCCACGACCCCGGGCGTGGAGCGCCGCCCTCTACGCCCCCTCACCGTTCGCCCCTCGCCTGCTCGCTGTTCGCTGTTCGCTGTTCGCCGTTGCGGTTCGCTGCTTGCCGCGTCGGCGCCGGCTGCTGTCGCCCGCC